>JALYTQ010000007.1 GCA_030854195.1 Chloroflexota bacterium | reverse complement strand
GTATAGAGCGGAAGGGGCAGCAAGCCTTCCGCTCTATACCGCACCTCCACAACATCAGATTAGTTCTCTTCAGAGAAGGTGACATTTCTATAGATCTTTGCAAGAGGGAAGCTTATTCCCAAAAACCCTTTTTCCTCTTGACGTTGACAAGAGTCTCCCTCTACAATAAGAGAGGAATTCCTTAACCAGAGGAAAAGAGACCCAAAGCAGGAAGTTCATAGCCATCTATGGTAAATATACAAGGGAAGGAGGAAAGTATGTCTCTTGCAGAACTCGTCCAGACACATCGTAATGATATCTTGCGCGCTGCTTCCCGCTATGGAGCGTATAATGTGAGGATTTTCGGCTCAGTTGCACGCGGAGATGCAGACGAACAAAGTGATCTCGATTTCATCGTTGATATGGAAACTGGGCGCAGCCTGTTCGACCTGGGCGGCCTTCTGTCTGAATTAGAGGATCTGCTCGGACATTCAGTAGACCTGGTGACAGAGAAAGGACTTCGCGACCGCATCCGTCATCGCGTCTTGCAAGAGGCAATTCCCCTATGAGAGATCCCTTGGAACGACTCCGCGATATTCACGAAGCGATTGCACGCATCGAGAAGTACACGCAGCAGGATCGAACATCCTTTGATCAGGATGAGTTAGTTCAAACCTGGGTTATTCATCATCTGGAGATCATTGGAGAAGCTGCACGCGCTATCCCGCAAGCTTATCGGCAGGCTCATCCTGATATTCCTTGGGGCCAGATCAGCGGGATGCGCAACATTCTTATCCACATGTATTTCGGCATCGATCAAGATATTGTTTGGGCCGTCGTCGAGCATGACCTTCCACGCCTCAAGTCCTCTGTGCAGGCGATCCTCACAGAAAACACATGATCCCATTGCATAATTCGATAAAAAGCATGCGACGAAACCCTCCTCTTGTTTTGCGAAGTTAGTTGCTTCTGTTCAGCATGTTTCAGCGGCTTAGCTTCTGGCAATTCGCCAACAATATCCTAGTGGTGTTGTACCGCTCCATATAGTATCATCTATTGTAATCATCTGATGAGAGGAGATACTTCCATGCGTATTCACGAATTGAGATTGCTGACCGCTCGTCTCGCCGAACAGAAAGAGTTTTATACGCGGACGCTCGGCTTACCGCTGGTAGATGAGCAAAACGACCTTATAGCGCTGCAGGCCGGTGAGACAAAACTCATCTTTGTACAGACACAGGAGGGGAGCGAGCCATACTACCACTTCGCCTTCAACATCACGGAGAATAAGCTCTTACAAGCGAAGGCATGGATCGCTGAGCGGCATGTCAATTTGAGTAAGGACGATGCAGACAACTGGTACTCGAAATCGTGGAACTCGAACGCGCTCTACTTCTACGATCCAGCGGGCAATATCGTCGAGTTTATTGCGTGGCACACTCTGGCAAACACACAGGAGGGTCCTTTCACTGAGCGAGATATACTGTGTGTCAGCGAGATTGGGCTTGTGCAAGATAACGTTGCAGCCGCTGTTACAACATTGCGGGAAAAGGTCAGAGTAGAGATATATAAGGGAAGTATTTCCGAGGAGTTCGCAGCACTGGGGGACGAACACGGATTATTTATTCTCTCGAAGCGAGGGCGCACCTGGTTGGCATCAGACAAGAGTTCGCAGGTCTATCCTGTAGATGCGAGCATTCAGGATGGTAACGGGTACGATTTCGCGGAACTGCCCTATACTATTCGGACGATAGACGCCTGAGGGAGGTTTTTGTAATGAGACTGGTTGATAGTTGAACGTATCTCTTCAGGAACCCATCTGAAGAGATACGTTCAACTATCAACCAGTTCGCGCAAGAGGAAACTGACGATTTGTCTCCTGCAATTATCTGACTATTCGCGGTCCGCGACAATCGAGCCGATATTATCCGCCAGGTGTGGATTGAGGCGGCTCATAATTATAGCGTAGATGAACGCGACAATAACAATGCCCAGGCTGATCCAGGGGAAGAGGTTATACGGAGCGGGCTGGTTCGGCTGGACGAGCGCCCACAGCGGAAAGCCGATCGCGAACACGCCCAGAATCGGCAGGATCAGATGCCGAATGATAGAGAAGCTCTCACGGTGCTCTCTCCTGTAGTAGATCGGCAAGGCGATATTCGAGACCAGGTAGGTGAGCGCGATCAGGATAGTGCCGAGCGTCGCGATCTCGCCAAAGAACGTCACGGGGTCGACATTCCAGCCGAAGATATAGGTCACAGCCAGCCCGAAGCCGGAGAAGACGAGGAAGCTGGCCCAGGGCGTGCGCAGCGTGGGATGGAGGACGGCCAGACGTGATGGAAGCAGACCTTCGCGCGCGGCATTGAAGATCAGGCGCGCCTGAGAATTCGAGCCAGCGATCATCGCGCTCATCGTCGAAGTGAAACCGGCGATGTAGGTGAGCAGCGCCAGGATACCAGCGATGCTCTGGGCCGTATCCAGAAAAGGGACCGTTGACGCGGACATGGCCTTCACATTGTAGTTAAAACCGACCACGGTGGCGTACATAAACAGGATATATGACACCGCCATCAGCAGAATGCTCGCGTAGATCGCCCTGGGCACATTGCGGCGCGGATCGGTGGTCTCCTCGGCGAGCGCGGCAGAGTTTTCCCAGCCGACGAACAGGTAGACCGCGATTGGAAAGCCGAGTCCCAGACCGGTCAGGCCACCCGAGAGATTCGCCGGATTGAAGGGAGCGAGCGAGAGCCGCCCGGCATGGGTGATGATTGCAACGAGCGAGACCAACACCAACACACTAAGTTCTAACGCGAAGAAATAGCCCGCCCAGCGCGTGGAGAGATGGACACCACGCACCATCAGGATGTAGACCAGCACTACTAAGACCAGGGTAATCAACTGCCAGGGAATATTGATGTTCAGGTAGTGCTTAAAGATAATCTGCGTCCAGCCACCGGAGATCGCAATGACCGAAGACATGGCGATAATGTAGCCCAGGCTGATGACAATTGTCGTCGTGATGGCCGAGACGGGGCCAAAGGTCTTGCCAATAAAGGTGATGAACGAGCCGGTAGATGGAATCGAGCGCGAGAACTCCGCGAGCGTATTACCAAGCAGGGCAATGGCGATCGCCGCCACGATGATGGTAAGCGGGGAGGCAATGCCTGCTGTGGACACAAGCAGCGCGGAACTGAAAAAGAAGCTCATCGCGGGCGCTATATTGGCCATGGTAGATGCCGCGATATCTACCAGCCCCAGAGCTCCTCGCTGCAGGCGGGGGGCCGCTGCTGTACGGACATCTTTACCTTCGGAGGGAATAAATCCGGGTGATTCTTCGTGTGTACTCATGGAGGGTCACCTCTTGCGCGCAAGGCGCTAGCTAGAAGGGAAAGTCAACGGGTTCTTATCTACGTACTGTAACATACAAGCAAGTATTTATACAAGGTATAGGAGAAGCCTGATGCGGGGAACATATTGTGGGCAAAGTAGTGCGGATGGCGGCTCCGCTGGACTTCTCGAAGGTGCTACTATCGGTACCTTCTCAGGTTAGTATCCTTTGAGCCGCCAGAATCTATTTTATCCAAATTATCTGCGATTAGCAACCCTTGTTGTAAAATTTTCAGGGTTATTTAAGAAACGCACCTACAAAACCTACAAAAAAGCCCTCGCTTCTTATGAACTTAAAGTTCCATCGAGTAATGCATCGGATTGTTGGAGTCGATGAAGACCAGCACCCTTTCTCCGATGCGCTTTTCGGGGCGCAGTTCTTGAGGCGTGCTACAGAAAGTATACGCCCGCTTGCTGCGTGCATCCACCCAGTCAGCGGCGACGATCCAGCCATCGCGCCAGGAGTCCTCATCGAGCGTGATGCGGGTGATCGTGGCGGGGACGCACCCTATACATCCATCGAGTCTATTCATTCTGCGCTTCTGCACATATATTTTACGCGCGCTATAAAAGAGCGCGATTGGAATGATGCTTGTCAACAGCACCAGTAGTGGAACTGGTATCATCAAGGAAAGTTCCTGGATAGGCATCTCTTAAATCTCTCCCAACAAAATCTCCATCTTTCTCGTATCAAGAAAGACGCTTCGTGTAGTATAACACGGCAGGCACCTCGCAAGATGCACAGTGGGTAGAAGGTCCTATGGCCTCTCCCACTCCCCTCTCTTTTGGGTTTGGGATTCTGGTTTACGCCGGGACATCACTCTTGACACATGCAGAGCTTCGGTCAGGCGCGTGACTTCTCCGCGCAGGAGCTTATTCTCTTGCTCAATCTGGCTCATTCTTCCAATACGTGTTAATAAGAGATTGAGCGAGTTCGCAATATTCCACAGCTGGTCGTTGTTATCCAATTGCGCGCGCACCGAGCGCTCACCATTAGCGGCACGGACCAGAACCTGCGACAGATACTCGACACCGCTGTTTAAGCGCATCTTCTGCTCGGCCTCGCGCCCGCGTAGCTCCGCGATCTCCTCGGCGCGATCGGCACGCGCAATGGCACGCATGGCGCTACGCACCCAGATATAGGCAATGACCGCCACAACTATTTGTAAGCTGATCGGCTGTACGATAGCATTGTAGCCCATGCTCGATGAGAGCACCATATTTAATTCGGGCGTACGCGCTTGAAAAGCGAGAATAGCAACGATGAAAGCAATATTGCTCGCCGCTACGGGAAAAACGCTGGCCGCTGGCAGCAAGGAGACCGCTATCAGTAAGGAGACCACCAGCACGTCAAAGACCGGAAGATCGCTGACATCCAGGCCCATAGGCGTCGTCAGGAGCATAAGCCCACAACCCAGATCTACGACCGCGATAAGCAACAGCGTGACAACGGTGAGCTGCCCCAGGCGATTGAAGAGCATAGCGAAGCCGCATAGGACCAGCCCGAGGACCACTGTGCCAATTGCTATAGTGCTATGCATAAATATAGCGCCCGGTAGATTGATGATTTGAAAGAGGGTAATAACCAGTAGAACGACGTTCACCACCTGTCGACGGCGCTCGGCGTCATGGGCGAGTTGATCTGCACGTACCTGCAGTTCCATCAGCGAATTGCCCCTATTTTTCATTGGTAGTACTGCCATGAGTCGTCTCTCTTTCTCTAGCTTTGCTAGAATCTGCACCAGTCAGCAAGTAAATCTGATGCATCATGGCTAATTCCGCACAGGATATTCTCCGCGTAGCGATCCGAGGAACTATGCCAGCCCACTTCCTGACTCCTCATCGCGACACTGAGACAGCTGCACCAGATCAATACAAATACCGTTCATTAGTGAAGTGAATAAACGGTCTCTCAAATAGTAAGTGAAAAGAAACTGATTCGAAATTCTACGTTGCACAAGTATAACATGGATTTTTTGTGCTTATGTTACGTAAATAAAACTAAATAGGAATAAAGTCATGAAGCAGTTAAGAAAACAAGTAAAAAAGATGCCTGAATTGATGAATGTGTGCAGAGATCTTAACCATTAATAACTCTACCACACAAAATGAATAGCGCGGTAGAAAGAAGCTAATCCTTCTTATCCGCTCGCTTGCTTTAGCAACCCAAAGCGTTGAGCGGCCTCATCCCAGTTGGCGCGACCGCTCGTTTGTGGTGAGAAGACCTGTGTAGAGACGCGTTGAGCAATAGCACGTACCTGCGTCAGGCTGTGCAGTTCGCCCAGGCCGACCAGTTGCATAAGCGCGTTGCCATACGCCGTTGCCTCGACCGGGCCAGCGATCACCGGCAGAGTGAGCGCGTCGGCGAGCCACTGATTGAGGCGCACGTTGCGCGCGCCGCCGCCCAGGACGTGTACCAGGGTAAGCGGGGAGCCAGGTAGCTGGCCGATCTGCAGAAACACCTCGCGATAGCGCAGCACCAGGCTCTCCATGATGCAGCGAGCGAAGGCGGCTGGCTCCTGGAGGGGTCGCTGCCCATGTTCCGACAGGTAAGCATTGATCGTCTGCGGCATATCGTCGGGTGCCAGGAAGCGCGGGTCGTCGGGATCGAGCAGAGCGGCGAAGGGAGGGACACTATCCACATCCGCGAGCAGTGTCTCATAATCGACGGCGCGCTCCTCGCGTGCCCAGCTGCGCTGGCACTCCTGCAGGAGCCAGAGGCCCATCACGTTCTTGAGGAAGCGCGTCGTCCCGAAGACGCCGCCCTCGTTGGTGTAGTTAGCGGCAAGCGAGGCGGCGGTAATGAGCGGTTGCGCGAACTCGACGCCGACCAGCGACCAGGTGCCGGAGCTGATATAGCCCCACGTGCCCGCGCCCGCTACCGGCGTTGCCACGACCGCAGAGCCTGTATCGTGCGTCGCCGGAGCAACCACGCGAGCCGCGCCCAGGTCACGCCGCAATTCCGGCAAGACCTCGCCCAGAGGAGTGCCCGCGTTCACGACTGGCGGAAAAATGGCGGTAGGAAGGCCCAATTGCGCAAGCAGGTCCAGCATCCACGTGTTGGAGGAGGCATCCCGACACTGCGTTGTAGAGGCATTGGTATGTTCAGTGACCAGCGAGCCACAGAGCCAGTTGTGCAGCAGGTCGGGAATCAGCAGGAGACGATGAGCGTGCGAGAGCTCTCCTGGGTACATCTGTTCATGCGCGTAGAGCTGAAAGAGAGTATTGAGGGGCAGCACCTGAATACCGGTGCGCTGGTAGAGGACAGCGCGGGGAATATGGGCGAAGACCTGTTCCGGCACGCCATTCGTGCGAGCGTCGCGATACTGAAAGGGCTGACCGAGCAGCAGGCCACGCGCATTGACCAGACCGTAATCGATGCCCCAGGTATCGACGCCGATGCTATCAAGCGTCCCCGCAAGTACACGCGCTTTACGTAAACCTGTGAGGGTCTCGTCCCACAGCGACAGAAGGTTCCAGAAGCGATGGCCGCGCAACAATACTGGGCGGTTGCGGAAGCGATGCACTTCCTGCAGCTCCAGCCTTTGCCCATCGAAGCGGGCCAGCATCACGCGCCCGCTCTCGGCACCCAGATCGACGGAGGCCACATTGCGCGTCGCCATAGCACTTCTCCTCTCTATATCAGCGTGGATACGCCGCCGGGACGCCGCCATCGACGTTCAGAATGTTGCCGGTACTCTTGAGCGCGCGGGTTGGGGATGCGAAGAACGCGACCGCCTCCGCGATATCCTCCGGCAAGATGTTGACGCCCAACGTCGTTCGCTTGCGATAGACCTCCTCCAATTGATCGGGGGCTACCCCATAAGTGGCAGCGCGCTCCTGCCGCCAGGAGCTATCCCAGATGCGCGAACCTGAAAGTACCGCGTCTGGATTGACCGTATTCACGCGGATACCGAACTGACCGCCCTCTTCGGCGAGGCAGCGCGCCAGGTGGACCTCGGCGGCTTTGGCCGTTGAATAGGCCGCCGCGTTCTTGCCCGCGACCAGCCCGTTCTTGCTGGCGACAAAGACGAGATTGCCGCCACGCCCCTGCGTCTGCAGGAGACGGAAGCCCTCACGCGCTACCAGAAAATAGCCGGTCGCCAGCACGTTCCAGTTCCGATTCCACTCCGCCATGCTCGTCTCCGTAATTGGCGCGCTGGAGGCCAATCCGGCGTTATTGACAATAGCATCGAGGCCGCCGAAGACCAGAGCCGCCTGCTCAAAGGCTGCGCGTACGCTCTGCTCATTGGTTACATCCATCTGCACCGCGACGGCGCGCCCTGCGCCGAACTGCTGATTGAGGAAGTTTGCCAGTTGCTGCGCGCCCGGCAGATCGATATCCGTAGCGACAATCTGCGCCCCATCCCGCGCCAGGCGGCGACAGATGGCCGAGCCGATGCCGCCAGCTGCGCCGGTCACCAGCACTACGCGGCGGGCGAACTCGCGCTCAGGCGGGGCCAGTTTGAGCTTATACTGCTCCAGCGGCCAGTACTCAACGGCGTAGCTCTCGGCATCGCTGAGCGAGATAAAGCCACCACAGGCTTCCGCGCCGCGCATAACGGCAAGAGCCCGGTGGTAAAGCTGGGCAGAGACATCAGCCATCGCCGGATCTTTTCCGGTGGTGAACATGCCCACGCCCGGAATAAGGATGACGCGTGGATGCGGATCGACGGCGGCATCGGACTCGCGATAGACAGGAGCGGCGACACCTGGATCGAGGTTCTGCTGCGCGTTGTCCGTCAGATAACGCTTATACTCCTCTACGTAGGCCGCGACACCTGAACGCAAGGAAGCGGCGAGCGTCGCAACATCCTGCTGCGGCGTCCAATCAATCAGCAGCGGCCACGGTTTGGTATGGACCAGATGATCGGGGCAGGCCGCGCCAATCTGCGTCAGGCGGCGAGCATCATGGCTACTCGCGAAAGTCAGCACATCCTCAGTATCCTCGAAGTGCAGGATTTGTTGCTTCTCCTCCGAAAGCAGGCCGCGCAACAGGGGTGCCACCTGCGACGCGACGCTATGCCGCTCCTGATCAGGCAGCACAGCGACGCGAGAGCCGCCGAAGACCGCTCGATCGGCGCGGGCGATGCGCGCCTCCACAAAGTTACGCGCCCACGTGATCGCTTGCAGAGTCGAGGCGTAACAGGCTTCATCGGTCTCGCCCCAGGTGATCAGGCCGTGTTTCGCCAGGATAACCAGCTTCGCGTGTGGAGCGACACGTAGCGCCAGGGCGACCTCGCGTGCAAGCCCGAAGCCAGGGCGGCGATACGGTATCCAGAGCAACTCGTCACCGAAGCAGTCGCGTGCAAGTGCTTCGCCATCGGCGGCGCAGGCAAAGTAGTTCGTCGCGTCGGCGTGCGTGTGATCGACGTGAGGGAAGGGCAGGAACGCGTGCAGGAGGGTCTCGATCGAAGGGCGCGGGCGGCCCGGCTCGTAGAAGCAGTGCGCCAGATAATCGACCATCGCGACATCGCTCATGCGCTCGCGTTCGAGCAAGGGGAGCACATCATCCAGGTAGAGTCCGGTAAACGACGCCTCCGTGACGGTCGCCAGATCGGAGCCGGAGCCTTTGACCCACAGCACACGCGCCGGGCGTCCGCGAAAATCGATCTCATCGGCCTTCACAGAAGTATTGCCACCGCCCCAATTGCAGATCGAGCGGTCCGCACCCAGTCGGCGCGAACGGGCCACCAGCTGGGCCAGCATCACTGACGTAGGGCTATCTGCCATAACGCCCATCCTTTCCTTCAATCAAACGACATGTCTTCAAGGGGACGAACTACGCGCCTGGATAGCCGCTGCCCATCGCAGTAGCCACACGTTCCTGGGCCACGCGCTCAGCATAGCCACTGGCGCGGAACGCCGTAACGGGATCGGGGTCGCGTCCCTGACGAATCCGCGCCTCGGTCAGCAGCGAGCGCACATCCGTCTCGTAGGCTCCTTGCAGCACGCGATACGCTGCTAGCACATCTCCACCCTCCTGCGCGGCACGCAGGGCGTCGCGGTCCACGAGCAGCGATTTGGCGTAAGCACTCTGGATATTGATCACGCTCTGCACCATTGCCTCGACCTTCGGCTCGACGTTGTGCGACTGATCAATCATATACGCAATCGTGGAGGCGTTGGCGATGCCTTCAGCATCCGCGTCGACGATCTCGTTGAAAATGCAAAACAGCTCAAAGGGATTGATCGAACCGACGATCAGATCATCGTCGGCGTACTTGCGATCATTAAAGTGAAAACCGCCAAGTCTACCCTCAGCGAGCAGTTGCGCCACGATCTGCGGAATGTTGGTCCCTTGCGGATGGTGGCCTGTATCCACCAGCACGTCTGCCTGTGGACCCAGCTTCTGGGCCATTAGCAGCGAGGTGCCCCAGTCCGGCAGATCGGTGGAATAAAAGGCTGGCTCGAAGAACTTGTACTCGATCAACAGGCGCATATCAGCAGGCAGGGCCGCGTAGATCTCTTGTAAAGATGCAAGCAGGCGACTGCGACGATGGCGCAGATTATCCTGCCCAGGATAGTTCGTCCCCTCCGCCAACCAGAGGCTAATTACACGCGAGTCGACGGCCTGCGCGATCTGAATGCACTCGCGAACGTGGGCGATTGCGCGCTGCCGTACCTGCTTATCGAAGTGGCTCAGAGCGCCAAAGCGATAGATCTCGTCCTGAAAAAGATTGGGATTGACGGCCCCGATGTGCAGACCAAGCGCATGGGCATGCTCTTTCAACGCCGACCAGTCGTCCTCTTTATCCCAGGGAATATGAATGGCGACGCCGGGACACACGCCCGTCACCCTGTTGACCTCCGCCGCGTCGGCTAGCTTCTCGCGCAGCGTGCGGGCCGCACCGGGCCAGTGAAACACTTTGAAGCGCGTTCCGGAATCACCGTAGCCCCACGAGGGCGTCTCGATGGTGAAGCGCTGGATACGCTCCACCACGGCATCTATATCAATGGTCTCTAAACGATCATTCATTGTTGAAAAGTCCTGTCTTCAATGAAGTAGATTGAATAATTGGAACAGCCGCCCTTTTCAGGTCCGCGAGCAGCTCAGGCCAGACATGCTGATGGCGGCGGCGATACTCTTCCTCAGTGCCGGGCTTAATGTGCATAGTGAAAGCGATGCGCTGCATGTATCCTGCCTTTACGTTATAGTGTTGTTAAGAAAGCCCATCATTCAGGCTATCTCCTTTCCGCTCGCCTGGGCGTTCGCTAGATGCGCCAGCATCGTTGGCGAGCGGGATAAGAGTATCGCTATAAGGAAGGTATCACTTGACATGATAGGCTTCCATGAGTATCCTTTCCTCGCCTGGAGCGACTGGAGTTCCCGCCGCTGTTCGTCCCGCCTGGGATTGAAGCCTAGAAATTGAATTGATCGATGTTAGCTTTGCTGAACACGGTTGGCGGGCCCAGCAGCACGGTCCCGTTAGCGCCGATCGTCTTTGTGCCGAGCGTACCCGCGCTAAAGCTATCTCCCTGCTTGCCGGTAATCTTGCCCTGAACGAGCGCTGCGGCGGCGTAGTACGCGAGGTAGCCCAGCTTGCCGGGGTCCCAGAGCGCAAACTGCTGCACGGTCCCATCCTTGACGTATTTGCGCATCTGATTCGGCGTGCCCAGGCCGGTCAGCGCGACCTTGCCGCCCTTGTTCACCGACTCGATGGCGCGGGCCGCCGCCGCGATGCCCACCGTAGTCGGCGAGATGATGCCCTTCAGATTGGGGTATGCCTGCATGAGGGCCAGCGTATCATTGAAGCTCGTCTGGTCGTCGTCGTTACCGTAGTCGACCTTGACCAGGCTCATATTCTTGTACTGCGGCTTCGAGAGCTCGTCCTTCATAAAGCCGATCCAGGTATTCTGGTTAGTCGCCGTGCTGGCTGCGGAGAGGATGGCGATCTGACCGCTATAGTTGAGCTGCTTGCCCAGAACCTGCACCTCGATGCGCCCGATGTCCTCCGCGTTGGCCTGGTTCACAAAGACCTGGCGCGCATCGGGAGCCACATCAGAATCGTAGCTCACAACCTTGATGCCCTGCGACATCGCCTGCTTGAGCGCGGGTGCCAGCGCGTTGGGATCGTTCGCCGAGACCACGATCGCGCTCGCGTGCTGCTCCGTCAGCGTATTGATCCACGTCACCTGATCGGACGCGCTGGCCGTAGAGGGTCCAACCTGCTTGAACGTTCCCTTCAGCTCGGTCGCGGCAGTCTTGCCGCCGGTCGCGGCGGTGTCGAAATACGGATTGTTGATAGCTTTCGGCAGGAAGGCAACGTTGAGGCTGCTGCTTCCGCTACTACTACTCCCTCCACTGCTGCTGCTACCCCCACTCGTGCCACTGCTTCCGCAGCTCGCGAGCACAAAAACTAGAAAGATCAGGAACCCAGGGACCAGTGTGCGAAACAGCTTCTTCATCTGTTTTCTCCTTTTCCTTATTCCGAACACCAACGCCACTGCCATGGCTAGCTAGCGCTCAGGTGTTCGGATAAGCAGTTACACTTTTTTCGTCGAACCGCTCGCGGCCAGATGCCTGCGAGTGAGAGCCGCCTGAATACTCTGAACAACATTTGGTCCCAGGACCGAGAAGATCAGGAGTACGCCGACGACGATGTTCTGAATATCACCGCTGATACTGACAAGACCCAGGGAATTGCGCACCGCGCCAATGATAAAAAGGGACAGGATGACACCCAACAACGTTCCTTTCCCACCAAAGATGTTGACGCCACCCAGCAGCACGATCGTTACTACGTCCAGCTCGAAACCGAGCGCATTGTCGGGCCGCGCACTGGAAAACCTGGCGGTGAAGATGACGCCCGCCAATGCCGCGAGAAGGCCAGAGACCACGAAGAGCAACAACTTCACGCACGCGACACGAATGCCAGCGAAACGCGCCGCCTCCTTGTTACTGCCGATTGCGTAGATCTGCCTGCCAATCCAGCTCAAATGGAGCACGCCGACAAACAGCAGCGCCAGCAGCGCAAAGACGACGAACGGCCAGGGAATGAGCGTTCCGGGAACGCTGCCGAAGCCGAAGTTGGTGAAAGCAGCCGGGAAATTGCTGACTGCCTGATCCCCCAACACGACATAAGCCAGACCACGGTAGAGGCCCAACGTTCCCAACGTCACCACCAGAGAGGGCAGCCCCAGCCGCGTCACGAGCAGGCCATTCACCAATCCCGCGACCGCTCCCAGGATGAGCACGAGGATAATGCCCAGCCACAGAGGCACCCCTGCCTGCCAGGTTGCGCCCAGCACCACGCTCGCCAGACCCAGCACGGAGGCTACCGAGAGGTCGATCTCACCCGTGATAATGATCAAGGTCATCGTGAGGGCCATGATCGCCTTCTCCATGAGATCCCTCGTCAGCGAGGCCACGTTGAAGCCTGTGAAGAAATAGGGCGAGAGCGAGCTGCCAATGATGATAGCCACAAGCAAGAGTACGACCAGCAGCGCCTCCCAGGTACGCAAAAAAGCGAATCTCTTCATCATCTTTGCCTCCGCGTGATGAGTGCGCGCTGCAACCAGCGCGTGATGAATGCATCCAGGGTCACGGCGACCACAATAGCAGCACCGTCAATCGCCTGGAGCCAGAACTGGGATAGTTTGAGCAAGTTGAGGGAATTATCCACTGTGCCCAGGACGATCGCGCCCAGGATCGCGCCCAGAATGGTTCCCGATCCGCCCAGTGTGCTCACGCCGCCAACCACGACTGCGGCGATCACCTGTAGTTCCAGTCCTGTGGCCGCCGTTGCATCCACGGTTGCGAAGCGCGCGCCCCAGAGCACGCCAGCCAGTCCACAGAGCAGTCCCGAGAGCGCGAATGCCCCGAAGACCAGCAGATTGCTGCGAATGCCCGCCAGGCGCGCCGCTTCTGGATTGCTGCCGATGGCGTAGAGCTGGCGACCACTGCGTGTGGAGTGCAACAGATAGGCAAAAATAAGGGCAATGGCGGCGGCGAACAAGATAAGCGCCGGAATACCCAGAATCTGCGTGGTTGCCAGGCTGAGATAACTATCCGGCACGTCGGAGGCGCTCACCTGCGTCCCACCCGCGACGACAAAGTCCAGACCCCGATAGACATACAGCGTGCCAAGCGTCATAATGATTGCGGGCACGCGCCCCACCGTCACGGCCAGACCGTTGACCGCACCCAGCACGAGTCCCAGGGCGCAACCGAGCAGAATGGCGAGGGCGAGATTGGTTCCCGGCTGCTGCTTGAAAAGATCGGCGGTCACGAAGGCCGCAAAACCAACCATCGAGCCAACGGAGAGATCGATGTTGCGCGTCAGTATCACCAGCGTCTCGCCAACCGCAACGATGGCTAGAATAGCGACCGAGAGCAGAATCTGCTCAATGTTCGAGACCGTCAAGAAGCGCGGCTCCTGCACGGTTACGGCAACGACGACGAGGAGGAGGACGATCAACAGACCTAGCTCGCGCACCCTGCTCACATATCTGACCAGGCGGCTCTGGCTTCCGCGTGGAGCGGTGCGCGCCTCCTCGCGTCCTTTACTTGTGGTCGTCATAACGCACCTGTCCTGTTGCAGCAAACATAACTTTCTCCTGATCCACCGCGCCACGGTCGAATATGTCCGCGACGCGTCCCTCGTGCATCACCAGCACGCGATCGGACATCGCCAGCACCTCGGGCAGCTCGCTCGATATAAGGATAATTGCCATCCCCTTCGACGCCAGCTCCGAGATAATGCGATGCACCTCCGCCTTCGCCCCAATATCGACGCCGCGTGTCGGCTCATCGAGGATGAGAATTTTCGGGTTGGTAATCAGCCAGCGAGCAAGAACCACCTTCTGCTGATTGCCGCCCGAAAGCGCCCTCACCAGTTGATCAATGCCTGCCGAGCGTACCTGGAGCTGTCGCGAGTAGTCGGTCGCAATGGCGCGCTCACGCCGCCGATCCATGATGCCGAAATGGCTGAACTGCTGCAAGATGGGTAGCGTCATATTGGCAACGATCGAGAAATCCATCACCAGTCCCTGCTGACGACGATCCTCGGGGACATAGGCGAGGCCGTGGTGCATCGCTACATTCGGCGAGGAAATATGCACACGCTCGTTGCCGATACGAATCTCGCCCGCGTCGGCCCGATCGATGCCGAAGATCACCCGCGCCACCTCGGTACGCCCGGCTCCGACCAGACCTGAGAAGCCAAGGATCTCGCCGCGCCGCAACTGGAAGCTGACATCCTCGAAAACACCCGTGCGCGTCAGGTGTTGCACATCGAGCAGCACCTCGCCGATCGCGGCCTCGCCCTTGGGAAATAGCGCGGTCAGCTCGCGACCAACCATATAGCGGATAATGTTTTCAGAGGTCATTTCGGAGACGGGAGCGGTGATAACATGGGCTCCATCGCGCATGATGGTGACGCGATCGGCCAGTTCGAAGACCTCTTCCAGGCGGTGATTTACAAAAAGAATCGCCACACCGCGCTCGCGGAGTTGTCTGGTGATGACAAAGAGCTTCTCCACCTCGTGGGCGGAGAGCGCCGCCGTCGGCTCGTCCATCACTAGCACGCGCGCGTCCAGCGAGAGCGCCTTGGCGATCTCGACCAGCTGCTGATCCGCCACGGAGAGTCCCTGCACCGGCGTATAGACGCTCAACGGCACATCCAGCGAGGCGAGCAGGCGCTCGACCTCCTGGTACATCTGCTTCCACGCCACACGTCCGAAGCGATCGCGGGGATGACGGCCCATAAAGACATTTTCGGCGACATTCAAATCGGGGAATAGCGTGGGCTCCTGGTGGATAACGGCGACGCCGAGGCGCTGCGCCTGAGCGGGACTATGCAGATCGACCGTTTCGCCACCAATCTTGACAGTGCCGGTATCAGGCCGATAGATGCCGCCCAGAACCTTGACAAGCGTGCTCTTGCCCGCTCCGTTCTCGCCGAGCAGCGCGTGCACCTCGCCAGGATACAGAGCAAGCTTGACCCCGCGCAATGCCTGGATAGTACCGAATTGTTTACTAACGTCGATGAGTTCAACGATGGGTACAGAAGAAGGTTGCGACACTCTCTTTCCCCTCTCTGGGACGTACTTGACGGCTCACCTCTATGTGATTATATCGCCAGTAGCATTGAAACGTTTCAAATCCTAAAGAGAAGTAGTGCGTTGATTTGCCGTTGTTGAAAGGTGAATGATAAAATATTCTCGTTATGTTCAGCACATACACGAGTCTACCGGGCCGTAAAAGAGAAGCAATCGTGTTTGAAAGGTTTCAATTAAAAATAAGTATAAATTCTAATTAACGCAAAGTCAAGGGATGAAGGGATGAAATTTCCCCCTAGTTTTTAGCAACGGGGCTGTATTTTTGTGGCATACATTAAAGAATGTATCGCTAAAGAGGAAGAGTTTACAGATGAATTCAACGTCAAGTATCCGTGAAGTGGCGAAGCGCGCGGGCGTCTCGCTCGGCACCGTCTCTAACGTGCTCAACCGGCCTGGAATTGTTGCGGAGGAGACGCGGCGGCGCGTGCAGCTCGCCATTGAAGAGATCGGCTTTGTGCCCAACGGCTCGGCGCGTCAGTTGCGCGCGGGTCGCAGCCAGTACATCGGCCTGGTTGTGCTCGATGTGGCCAATCCCTTCTTCACGGAGGTCGCGCGCGGAGTCGAGGATAGACTCAACGAGGCAGGCTACGCTCTTATCCTTTGCAACGCCGACGATTCGCTCGAAAAAGAGAGCCACTATCTGCAGGTGTTGGAGGAGCAGCGCGCGCAGGGGGTACTGATTACGCCGGTGCAAAACGACGCGAGCTACCTGCAACACCTGCGGCGGCGCGGCATCGCCGTTGTCTTGCTGGACCGCCCGAGCTACATCAAGGATTTCTGTTCGGTCTCCGTCGACGACGTACATGGTGGCGAGCTTGCCACCGCCCATCTGCTCGCACAGGGCCACAGGCGCATCGGCTTTGTGCATGGTCCGCTCAGCATTCGCCAGTGCGCGGACCGCAGGCGCGGCATGTTGCAGGCTGTGAAGGCCGCGGGTCTCGATCCCGACGAGGTGATCGTCGATATCGCCACTAGCGCGCTCAAGACTGTAGAGGGTCATGAGAGCGCGGAAAAGCTCCTAAAGGTGAAGACAAGGCCCAGCGCCGTCTTTTGCGCCAACGATCTCCTCGCGCTGGGACTGATGCGCGGTCTGATAGAGCACGGCGTCTCCGTTCCCAGCGATATCGCGCTGGTCGGCTACGACGATGTTGAGTTCGCCAGTATGCTGCTGACGCCGCTCACCACGATCCGCCAACCTAAGTACGAGCTTGGCCGCATGGCCGCTGAACTTATGCTCGAAGAGGCCAGTAGTTCTACGTCGCACCAGCACAGGCATATCGTGTACCAGCCGGAGCTAATTGTGCGGGATTCGTCTGTGAAGTAGAGTAAAATGGTCTCTCTGTTTCTTCATACATATACAATCATCAAGCGACATACGCCTTTTCAACTCCACCAGGGCTTCTTCCTACGAGATAGATACAAGGTAAGTAGCAATACATAGCGTGCCTCCCAGTCAGGCTACTGCATCAGAAGCTTTTCGAAAAAGCCCCAGGGGTTTTGCGAGTAGCACGTAGCCCAGCAGTACAGCTATGCATTCAAGACTTATGAAAATAGCGACGATCATGGTGAAGCGCCCGATCTCGTGCGGGCCTCCTCCCTCGCCCAACGTTTCTGCGAGGGCCAGCACCATGCCCATGATAATTCCGATCAAGATGATGAGATTCCAGATATGCTTGCGCGGATTCAGCCAATCCAGCACGGCATGTACGAAGGACCAATTGAGTATTTTTTCAAAGAAGTTGCAGAATACGACGAGGGGGCCTATATGTGCTTTCAACCAACGATATGTGGCTATAAGATCGTCTATGAAATCCTCGACAAACGCGCCCGAAGAGCTGGGGATGGCAGTTCCTACTGCCCAGAGCGGTACAAATAGGAGCGCAGTACCAACTAAAATCGTCAAGAGTTCTCCTGGCACACTTTGCCGCCAGCTTTCTGGATAAAAGGCCAGGATGAGCAGGCTTATAAGCGAACTACCAATTGCTCTAATCCAGACGTTTGGCGCGAACAACGAACGCCTGTTTTGCGTTGCATAGTGAAGCTGCCACGTCACTAGCGCGGTGAACAATGCCATTCCTACGATTAATGTTGCGAGCACGTATCCTGCTGTTTGACCAATCCAGATAGTAGGATGACGTATCATAGCCACGATGTCCGCGGCCAACGTCACCGCTACGGATAAACATGAGAGATATGCTCCGCGCAAAAGGAGCTGCTCCTGGCTATCTAATACTCTGCCCGCCCGGTAGGGGCGAAAGGCGCGTAGCAGCGAGAGCAACGCGGTAAATAGCGCAAATTGAACACCAAATGATCCGATCGAGTCGTATGGGTCATCGGCAAAAGCGTTTACCTGGGACAAAGCTGGCTGGTGTTTGCTGATCTGGAAGAAAAGGTAAAACAGTATTGCCAACACAAAGGTAAGTAAAGCGCTCACTTTTAATCGTCCACGCATAATTCTTCTTCCTTACGAAAATTTTTGAGGCAGAAAAACGATTGCAAACATGCTATTTCAAATGGTATTGCGTGGAACGAAGTATAGATGAGGACACAAGAGCCTGTCACTCGCTCAGACCCTTGTGTCTCGCTCCCCGAGTGCTTGCACTATAGTACACGGGTACATAATCCAGGTGAGCCTCAATCGCTATATGCCGGGATACCGCCCTCGCTGTCAAGAGGATACACGCGCGTCGGCAGACCCTCCAGCGCCATAATCTTGAGCGCGTTGGTCGTTGGCGAGGGACCGGAGCGGAGCTTGTAGTCGAAGACCATCTTGCCCTTAATCACCTCTTCCTGGAAGTGATAGTTCTTCACTTCGGGCAGCACATCGGCGAGGCGCACCAGTTCCAGGTCGTGGGTCGAGATGGCACCGACGCAGCGTTTGCCGACCAGTTCGTGGATATAGGCGTTGCTGCCAATCAGACGCTCGCGATTATTGGTTCCCTTGAAGATCTCGTCGATCAGGAAGAAGAGCGGATAGGGCGGCTTCTGGGCCAACCGTTCCAGCAAGCCTTTGAGCCGACGAACCTCGGCGTAGAAGTAGGAGTAGCCATCGGTCACAGAATCGGTCACTTTGATGCAGGCGTACGTTTCGAAAGGCGTGACCTGCAGCGAGGCGGCGTTGACGGGTCCGCCAGCGTAGGCAAGGCAGAGATTGATGCCCAGTGCGCGCAAAAATGTGCTCTTCCCCGCCATGTTTGAGCCAGTGATGAGCATAATATCGCCCGCGCTGCTGAGCGAGAAATCGTTATGTACCTTGCTCTCCGCTGCCAGCAGTGGATGGCCCAGCGCCTTCGCCTCGTAACACCTGCCCCCTGGCGCTTTATTCTCAGGCAGCACCTGCGGCAGCGTGTAATCGGGATTGAGATAGGCAAAGTTCGCCAATGAGCAGAGCGCCTCAAGCTCATACCACGCGTCCAACCAATCGGGAAGCACCTCCGCCAGCAGGGTTTTGGAGCGCTGCCAGCGCCGCGAGACATACATGCCTATAGGAATTAGCGCGTTGAGGACCAGCCAGACCTCGGCACTACGTTGCAGGCTGACCCGCGTTGCAAGCCCGGAGAGCTGTCTCAATAGCACCGAGGGGCGCTTATCGGGATGAAGATAAAACGGCTCACAGAGTTGTTTGAGGTGCTGATGGCGCTTATAGGGATAGGCCTCCAGGTAACTAAAGATGGCATCGAGCTGAGCAAGCGCGCTGCTCACATAGTCCACGCTATCGGCCATATAGCCGACCTCTTCTCGCTTGAGCAGAAACCAGATGAGCGAGAGGGCCAACGCAACGATACAGGCCAGCGGCGAGAGTACATGGGCGATGTAGAGGATGAGCGAAGCATAGAATAGGACCGCTAAGGCAATGCCGATCACCAGCGTTGTCAGTGAGGCACCCGGCCCCTGTTCTTTGTCCAGCCAGGTGAGCAAGCCTTCAGCGTTCAGGGTATAACCGGAGAGGCGTGATGCGTGCAGCGCGTGTAGCGCAAGCTTGTGACGGAAGCGCGTCAATGGGGTCAGCTCGCGCACGATATTCTGGCGCTCGTGGAGCGCTTCCAGATCAGGAACTCTGGTTAGCAGCCAGTCGCGCAAGAGCTGAGCGCCCTCAAACGAGATGGCGGTATTGGTGAGGCGGTGCAGCGAGCGTTCTCCGGTAATATCCAGGTCTAGCTCGAAAGGGTGGTCTTTATAGTGGTCGTCGAAAGGTTCAGGCGGCAATTGCTCCCAATTGAGCTCGACGCGGGCGATCTGCGCCTGGTAGAAGTGGTGCAATATCTGAAATTTAACGTAGCTCCGATCCACCTTATTATTGCGACCAATTGCCCATATTAGCGTCGCTACCGCCGCGATAAAGACTAGCAGGCCAAGCGGGCGAAATAGAAAGAGGGCCAGAATGCCGAGGAGGATACCGCCCACGAAAGATGCCAGCTGCAGCGATTTGAGTTCGTTGCTCCATTTCTCTCTCTGTGCCATGCGCTGCTCGATGCGCTGCAGCTGGCGTTGCAGCAACGCGAGCCGCTCCTGTTTCCTGTCCGCCATACATGATACCTTTCAAACGTAGATTAAAACTTTATAAATGCGGTCAGAGTATACCACTTTCCGCACAGGTAAATACATATTTCCTCGCTTGGTTTGGGAATAGAGTGCATTGAGAACCTTTATCGCATGTACGTTTCGGTTCGCGGTTGTGTTGCCAATGGCGACGGGACGAAACCGTGATAGCTTCGTAAATAGAAAGCCAAAGGCTGTGATTATACTGTAATATCCAGCTACTATACTCTCTAACGCATTAATAGCAGTGGAATGTATCGCATCCTTGCATGAGAGCGAAGGAGAAGCATTATGAAACAAAAAAGCATACGGATTGCACTCGCGATTATCGAGGCATGTATCGGTCTGGGCGCGCTCGGTGGAGGCATCGCCCTTCTGATCGGCGCATTTGACCAATGGCTGCCAGTCGCCTGGCTGCAAGGCACACCCTTCAGTGACTACCTCATCCCCGGCCTGGTGCTGACTATTGTCATAGGAGGCGGAATGCTGTTGGCTTCAGCTACGCAGTTTATCCAGCGCGAGTGGGCAGTGCTCCTCTCAGCAGCGATGGGCCTTATTATGCTCGGCTGGGAAATCGCCGAGGTAGCAATCATTGATCGTTATGAGCAGGCCATCGTTCCCAGCACAATAATGCAACAAGTCCTCTTCTCGGTGCTTGGCCTGCTAATCTTCGGGCTGGCCGCCTATCTGTGGCTGGCTGAGTATCGTGGTCATAGCTTTTTTGGCAGACATGTCAGTCGCGCCTAGAGGAACTCACTCATAGTAAGCAGGTGCTTTATTGAGCGTTTGCCACTGATCGCCGTCGTGACCAAAGACGACCAGGGCCACATGTTCGCGCGCGACTAGATCCAGAAGTTTTTGCGTACTGGCGCGCAGTTGCTCCTCGTTCTCAATGGGCCACGCCTTGCGCTCAGGGGTGAACAGGCGTTGCAGGACGACGGCGTCGATAGTGAGCAGAACGTTCCCGGTCCGTGGCAGGCGCAAAAGCACTGACTGATGTCCAGGCGCGTGACCGCTCGTTTCGATCAGCAAAAGGCCGGGTAACAGTTCGGTGTCGCCATCGATGAGCCGATAGCGTAGTGCCGGGTGATCCCAATGGGCGCGCGCGGCTGCATAGCGTGGATCTCCGCTGCGCGCCAGTTCGTAATGCTCGCGCTGCGCGATGAACTCTGCCCTGGAAAAGGCATCGTGATAGCCCGCGTGGTCTACGTCGAAATGGGTACAGATGACGATATCGATCTCGTCGGGACGCAAACCAAGCTCGGCGAGGTGTTCAAGCACATTTTTCTTATTCTCAGCCTCTGGCGCTCCCGGCGGCGATATGTAGTCTGCCGGTATTCCACTATCGATCAGAATATTCTTTCCATCACCCATCTGCACGAGATAGCAACCAGCCGATGCCGCCGAAGGCTGGGGGCGCGTCGGCATAACTGAGGTGCTCAACTGCATCAGGTAGAGTCGCTGGGGCATTGCATTGATCTGTGTCATGTATTAATCCCTTCTTAAAAGCCAATCTTCCTATGGGCAGCCAAACGCGTAGAGAAACAAAAGGCTTGTTCAATGGTGGAGTATACCAGCAACCCCAGGCGGAAACTGTAAATGATATTACAGACAAAAAGCGGGTTTTGTGCTATGGTTATGCAAGAAAGCTGACGTGGAAACTACGATCCTCTCAATAAGTTCATCGCCCGAGTGATACTCCTTAAAGCACGCCTGATATGCACCCGAAATGCCTCATCTACAACCCTGGCGACCTTCTTTCTCCTATGTTGAAAAAGAAGTCGATGGTTTGTGTAGAATAGCGTTCTGCATCAGTCAGATAGGTTACGTAACGAAACTCTCTCTCACTACCCTTCGTGCTATGGTTGCCAAATCTTTTTCTAAGATTTGTAGCATGTTCGTTCATTACTAACAGCGATTCCGAGGTGACTTTTTTGGTAAGATGTCGTCTTACCTTGTATCGCGCTCATAAGAGCAAATGGATCGCAGGATCTTGACGATTCATCATCATTACAGGATTT
Organism: Chloroflexota bacterium; assembly: GCA_030854195.1. GTDB lineage: Bacteria > Chloroflexota > Ktedonobacteria > Ktedonobacterales > Ktedonobacteraceae > JACDAE01. The sequence goes on along the minus strand of JALYTQ010000007.1, from coordinate 19,252 downwards.
CAGAACAAGGAGAAATTTCATGGCAGATCAGATATCTATTGTCGCCGGTGTGTTCGAGCAAGAGGCTCAGGCAAGACGTGCTCTCGATGCTTTGAAACAGGCAGGCTTTGACTATGACCAGGTGGGTGTCGCATCACCGAAACAGCAAGGCATCGACCTGAAGGGCGACCTGTCGAACTTAGGTGTTTCACGCGCAGAAGCAGACTACTATGCCCATGAACTCAATGCGGGTCACACCATTGTCTCCGTTCGACCTGACGGCAGAGAGCAGGAAGTTCACAACCTTCTACACCAGTATGGTGGCTATGACTACGACCATCAGACGCAAGAGACGCAGACCGCCGCAGGCTTCACGCGCAACGACGCAGCGTACGCTGCTCAAACGGCCAACGTCAATGATGGTGTCCAGGATGATTTTCATCAGCTCCGTTCGCTCAGACTACGTGCGGAACGCCTCAACGTGACCAAGCAGCCCGTGCAGACAGGTGAAGTTGGCCTTCACAAGGAAATCGTCACAGAGCAGAAGACGATCGATGTTCCTGTCACGCATGAAGAGGTATTTCTTGAGCGCCGCCCTGTGACAGGCAATGTCGCTCCTGATACCACGACTATCGGTGAGGGAGAAATTCGTGTTCCCCTGACCGAAGAGAGAGTCAATGTCCACAAAGAGACTGTGGAAACGGGCGAGGTATCCATTGGTAAGCGCACTGTTCAGGAGACCCAGCGCGTCAGCGATACGGTTAAGCGCGAAGAGGCCCATATCGAGCAACAGGGCGATGCTCCTATTCATGGCACTAAGAGCGATCGCTTTCATCCCGACAGCACGGACAAAGATACGCTCTAAACGTTCCTAAGCAAAACAACATAAGAAGGGGCAGCCTGCTCGTCGTGCTGCCCCTTCTTATGTTCATAGTCCACAACGGAAGCTTCTAGCGGCTGAGGGAGGAGATCAATCATTCGGTGCGAAAAGTTACCCGACGAATAACACAGCGATCGTCACATTCCTGAGAGAGTGAGCGAATGAAACGCGTTTCTGTTTCATGGTGTGGCTCAATAGAGAAAGAGAAGAAAGAAGGAAGATAAGACGATGTCTGTAGAAACTCGTCCAATAAATACACAAACTGAAGATGCTAACAAGCAAGCCGCACCCTCGGCAGCGGTGATCGCTAAATGGGTACGGCGCTGCGGCATTCCGCTGAGCATTCTCGCCTGGACGGCGGTTGTCGCTCTGATCTTGTGGGGAGCCAGTCATATCGTTCGCTCGCTGCTGATTCTGGCTATTGCCGCATTGTTGGCCTTTGCGATTGCGCCGCTGGTGAAGTTATTGCAGCGGGTGATGCCACGCTTTCTGGCCGTGCTTATTGTCTACCTGTTTGTGCTCACTGGCATCAGCCTGCTGGTGTATCTGGTAGTAAGCACAGCCATCCATCAGGGAGTAGCTCTGGCTGCCCATGCCCGCACTTTGTTTGGTCCAGGAGGGCAGGGACAGCTCAAAGTGCTTGAGCAGCCTCTTATTGGGTTAGGCATTCCAGCTGATCAGCTTGCTGCTCTGCCTCAGCAAATCTTCTCGCGCGTAGGAGGCGCGGCCAACAGCGCTGTTCCGTTAGTGTTAAGCTTTTTTGATTTTCTCCTGGATATCGTCATTATCGCGGTGATGAGCATCTATCTGCTCATTGATGGTGGTCGCGTGACCCAATGGCTACGTACCGGTATGCCACTGATGGAACGGAGCCGCGTCAACTTTCTGTTGGACACGCTCCAGCGCATCGTCGGTGGATACATTCGGGGACAACTCGTCCTCTCCACTTTAATCGGGCTCCTGGTCGGCATCGGCATGACGCTCTTTCATGTCCCCTATGCCGTCTTATTGGGAGTGCTCGCATTTATTCTAGAGTTTATTCCGGTGCTGGGAACCCTGGTCTCCGGTGCCATTTGCGTCCTGCTGGCACTCACACAAGGATGGCTGATCGCGGTGTTTGTGCTCGCCTACTTCATTGTGATGCATATCCTTGAAGGCGACGTGGTGGGACCGCGTATCGTGGGGAAAGCTGTTGGTTTGCATCCAGTAGTCTCGTTGGCCGCGCTGGTCGCTGGCGCGGAACTCTTCGGCATCTGGGGAGCCCTCTTCGCCTCGCCGGTTGCAGGCGTCTTGCAGGCCGTGCTCATCGCCCTCTGGTCGGAGTGGCGCTCGCGGAATCCAGAACAATTCCCAGGCCAGAAGCAGGTGGCCCACCAGCTAGAGCAACGTGTGGCCGCTGCACCAGTCGACCCGCCGCAATAAGTGGCTTGTACGAAATGTAGACTCAGTGCTTCCGCAGCACAACAGGTCTGACCAAACAGATGAAGGCACTCTTCTGAGAACAGGAGGGTGCTTTCATTTGTTTGATGCGATCATGCATAATATAGAGCGAATCGCAATAGCTGGCTGCATCTCTTTGCCATATTGACACGTGCTAGAATAAAATACGCTTATTGCTCCAGAATTAGTAGACAAACCTCTATGTTATCAGGAACGCGTAGCTACATATACACACGGAGGTCACGTTATGGCTACTAGAAGTTCTACCAAAGACGCGCAAAAGATTCTTAGTCTGGACTGGTATCGCACGCTGCCCGAACGAGCTGCCTACGCCTTCTGGGCCTCCTTCCTGGGCTGGGCGATGGATGCCTTTGATTTTCAAGCCTTCTCGCTCGTTCTAACGGCGATCGCCGCTACCTTCGCCCTATCGCGGGGGCAGGCGGGCATCATCGCCACGGTTTCGCTGGTGGTCTCAGCCCTGGGCGGCGTACTGGCGGGCACCCTGGCCGATAGAATTGGTCGGGCGCGCACACTGATGATCACCATCGCAACCTACGCTGTCTTTACCTTCCTCTCAGGTCTGGCACCGAACTACGGTCTGCTCCTTACGTGTCGTGCCCTGCAAGGTCTGGGCTTTGGCGGAGAATGGGCGGCGGGCGCGATACTCGTTGCCGAGATCGCCAATCCCGCGCAGCGGGGACGCGTGATGGGCATGGTTCAGAGCGCCTGGGCGATCGGCTGGGGACTGGCGGTGATCGTATACACGATTCTATTTAGCTTCGTAGGGCCAGGGCTGGGCTGGCGCATTCTCTTCATGCTGGGCCTCTTGCCCGCTCTGCTGATTCTCTATATACGTAAGAATGTGCAGGACCCAGAGGTATACACGAAGACGCGCGAGGCCGAGCAGAGGGATACGGACGCGGTAGAGCAGCGGGGGGCCACCAGAAACTCGCTGCTACAGATCTTCGGTCTTGACCTGCTCGGTACCACCGCCGCCGCTTCGCTCCTCTCCATCGGAGCGCAGGGCGGCTACTACTCCATCTTCACCTGGCTGCCGACGTTTCTCAAACAGAGCCGTCACCTGACCGTCGTCAACACGGGAGCGTACCTCGCCGCCGTGATCGTCGGCTCCTTCCTCGGTTATGTCGTCAGCGGTTATGTCAATGACTGGATCGGGCGGCGTGCCACCTTCGCCTTATACGCGATCTGTAGCGCGCTACTCGTTGTGCTCTACACACAGATCCCGACGGGCGCAAACATCCTGCTTCTGGTTCTGGGCTTACCGCTCGGCTTCTTTGCATCCGGTATCTTCAGTGGCTTCGGCTCCTACCTGGCGGAGCTCTATCCTAGCCGGGCGCGCGGTGCCGGACAGGGCTTCACCTATAACTTCGGGCGCGCGGTTGGCGCGTTCTTTCCAACGGTCGTCGGCTTTCTGTCCGTAACCATCGGCCTGGGCGGGGCTGTAGCCTTTGGCGCTATAGCGTATGGACTGTGTTTAATCGCACTGCTCTTCCTGCCAGAGACCAGGGGAAAAGAGTTCGTGGCCCTTGACTAAGTATGTAGATGAGAGGACAATGCTAGCAACCATAGGGCCACACAGCGAGGAAGGAACAGAGGCATGGCAGAGCTATTTGTCGGGGTCGACACAGGGGGCACATTTACCGATCTTGTCCTGCTGCAAGGGGGCGAGATCCGCGTTCACAAGGTGCTTTCCACGCCCGACGACCCTTCACAGGCGATTATAGAGGGGTTGACCACACTTGGAGTGAGAGAGAGCCTCAGCGCGCTGGTACACGGCTCGACCGTCGCCACCAACGCGGTCCTTGAGCACAAAGGCGTGCGTACAGGACTGATTACGACCGCAGGTTTTCGCGACGTGCTTGAGATCGGGCGGCAGACGCGCCCAAAGCTCTACGACCTCAAAGTGCAGAAAGAACCCCCGCTGGTTCCGCGCTCGCTACGGCTGGAGGTCGTCGAACGGCTCAACGAGCGCGGCGAGGTAATGACGCCACTCGACGAGGCATCGCTCAAAGCGGCCATAGATACATTGCGAAAAGAACATGTCGATGCCATAGCGGTCTGCCTGCTCTTTAGCTTCGCCAATACCGAGCACGAGCGCACAGTGACCGAGGCGGCGCGGGCGGAGGGCTTTTACGTCTCGGCCTCCTACGACGTGGTGCCTGAGTTTCGCGAGTACGAACGGACCAGCACGGTCGTCCTCAACGCCTATGTCGGTCCGCTCATCGACCGCTACCTGGCGAAACTGGAAGAGGTGTTGCCCAGGGATATCCCCTTTCGCATCATGCAATCGAACGGCGGCTCGATATCCAGCGCGACGGCGCGGCAGATGGCGGCGCGCACGCTGCTCTCAGGGCCAGCGGCAGGCGTGGTTGGCGCGGCCTTCGTCGCCGAGGCGGCGGGCTTCAAGCGCGCTATCACCCTCGACATCGGCGGCACCTCAACCGACGTGGCACTCATCGATGGAGCAATCACTGAGGCGACGGACGGCAAGATCGGCGGCTATCCAACGAAGCTACCAATGATCGATATCCACACCGTCGGCGCAGGCGGTGGCAGCATTGCCTGGTTCGATATCGGCGGGGCGCTGCGCGTGGGACCCAGATCGGCGGGTGCCGACCCTGGTCCGGCGGCGTATGGACGCGGAGGAACGGAGCCAACGGTGACTGACGCCAATGTTGTGCTAGGAAGGCTTATCCCGACAGCGTTTCTGGGCGGCAGCATGGCGCTGGACCTGGCGCAGGCGCAAAAGGCGGTCGGGAGTATCGCCGAGCGCCTGGGCACTTCACTGGAAGAGGCGGCTCTGGGCATCATCCGTATCGTCAACGCGAACATGGAGGGCGCAATCCGCGTCATCTCGGTCGAGCGCGGCTCCGATCCACGCGACTTCATGCTGACAGCCTTCGGCGGAGCCGGTCCCCTCCACGCCTGCGAACTTGCCGCGGCATTGCAGATCCCTCGCGTCTTCATTCCAAAGACGCCCGGCGTGCTCTCAGCCCTGGGCATGCTGGCCGCCGACATCATCAAGGATTATGTACGCACTATCATGGTCTCCTCACAGGATGCAAGCGCGATCGTGGAAAAAGCATTCTCCGAGTTGGAGGAGCAGGGACGAGCCGAATTAGCGAACGAGGGCTTTTCTTCCGCACAGATTGCTATAGAGCCATCCCTCGATCTGCGCTACATAGGACAATCATACGAGCTGACTGTCCCATTCGAAGAGGATATCGAACGCGCCATTTCCCATTTTCACGCGGCGCACGAGAAGCGCTTCGGCTACAACGATCCTGGCGAGCGCGTGCAGGTCGTGAATGTGCGCTTGAAAGCTCGCGGCGTAGTCACACGTCCAACATTGGAGCGGCAAGAGGAGCAACGCGACGCCATAGCAAGCGTGCAGGAGACGCGGCCCGTCGTCTTTGCCGGAGCGAACGGTGCCATCACGCACGATACAGCCATCTACGAACGCGTGAAGCTTGTGGCGGGTGCGAGCATCCAGGGGCCAGCGATCATCACACAGTACGACACGACAACGGTGATTCCGCCTGAATGGCAGACACGCGTCGATGTCCTCGGCAACCTTATCGCCGAACGCAAGGAAGAGCAATAAGTGGAGTCTCTCCCAGGAGCAAGCATATGAGCGAGAAGAACACGGTCAACCCGATCAGTCTGGAACTCTTTAGAAGCGCGCTCACCGCCATCGCGGAGGAGATGGGCGTCGTGCTCACGCGCAGCAGCTACTCGCCCAACATTAAGGAGCGGCGCGACTTCTCATGCGCGCTCTTCGATCTACGTGGACGCCTTATCGCTCAGGCGGCGCACATCCCTGTGCATCTCGGCTCCATGCCCGATTCGGTCGCCGCTGCGCTCAAGACCTTCGAGCAGTTTGCGCCCGGCGATGTGATCGCGGTCAACGATCCATTTCTAGGTGGCACGCATCTGCCAGACATTACGCTTATCGCGCCGATACATGTCCAGATCGAGGGCGCACAACGCCACATCGGCTTCGCTGCCAATCGCGCCCATCATTCCGACGTTGGAGGCATGTCGCCCGGCTCCATGCCTATGGCGACCGAGATCTACCAGGAAGGCATCATCATTCCGCCGCTCAAGCTCTGGGAGGGGGAGCGTCCCAACCAGGGCTTGCTGAACCTCATCCTGCGCAATATTCGCACACCCAACGAGCGTCGCGGCGACCTCGCGGCACAGATCGCGTCGAACCGCACGGCTATACGACGGATGCAGGAGCTTATCAACCGCTGGGGGCTTGCGTCTACTGAAGAACATATCGACGCCCTATTGGCCTACGCCGAGCGCATCGCCAGGGCAACGATCCAGAGTATACCCGATGGTCGTTATACATTTACCGATCGTCTGGATAACGATGGCTTCAGCGATGAGCCTGTGCCGATCACAGCGACCGTCACAGTGCAGGGCGATGGGCTGACCGTGGACTTTAGCGGCAGCGCGGGGCAGACGCGGGGCAATGTGAACGCCGTCGCGGCAGTAGCTAAATCGGCCACGTATTATGTCGTGCGCTGCCTTATGCCGGACGACGCGCCGATGAATTCCGGCACATTCGCGCCCGTCACCGTCATCGCGCCGGAGGGAACCGTGGTCAATGCGCGCCCACCAGCGGCGGTGGCGCAGGGAAACGTCGAAACGTCGCAAAGAATCACCGATGTCGTCTTTGGCGCACTGGCGACCGCGCTGCCGGGTGTCATTCCCGCCGCGAGCCAGGGAACGATGAACAATATCACCGCCGGTGGGACTGATCCGCGCACCGGGCAACCCTTCGCATATTACGAAACGATGGGCGGCGGCATGGGTGCGCGTCCTGGCCTGGACGGTCTCTCGGGCGTCCATACGCACATGAGCAATACGCTCAACACGCCCGTCGAGGCGTTCGAGTACGCCTATCCCATGCGCATCACAGCCTATCGCCTGCGTGACTCTTCTGGTGGCAACGGAGCATTCCGGGGCGGCGATGGTCTGGAACGTGAGATCACTTTTGAAGTCCCAACGGAGGTCACACTGCTGACGGAGCGCAGAAGCACCGCTCCCTATGGTCTTCAAGGTGGCGAAGCTGGCAAGCAGGGAGAGAACCGCCTTCAGCACGAGGATCAGGAGCGTATGCTGCCAGGTAAGGTGCATTTCCGCGCAGAGCAGGGTGATCGGTTGATTATTCTTTCGCCAGGTGGTGGGGGATGGGGCAAAGAAGAATAAGCAGGAAGAAAAGCTGAAAGTAAATGGATGTACAACACTTATCAGAGGAAGTGGAGCAAGTCTCACAATCATATGCCAGGAAATACCAGATCGAGCGCGACGCTACATGGTTTATCTTGAAATTGCAGGAAGAAGTGGGTGAACTTATTCAATCTTATCTTATGCTTGCAGGAAAGGCACGGACAAAAGGGAAAACTCGCGCAGAAATGCAGGCTGATTTTAACAAAGAAGTAGCCGATGTTTTTTGCCAGGCGCTTTTATTAGCCAGGTTTTACGATATAGATATAGAAAAAGAAGTCGAGGAAAAATGGCTGTTGTGGAACAAAAAATGAAGTGTTTGAGGCGAAAAATTGGGAAAAGAAGGAGTATCTACAATACTGTTGTTGACTAACTGGCTTATTGACAGAGCTTCGACGATGGGCAAGTATACTCGGCGTCGCTGCTCATCGTTATCTATATATTGATTGTTTATATCTATTTTCCTAAAGAACAGGCAGGCAAAACTATGATTGAGCATCCCTCCTTTATGGTCGACGAATGGAAGCTGCGCGAGGCGGAGCTCCATCTGGACGTATTGGCGCAGACGGAATCCGTTTTCGCCCTCTCTAATGGGCATATCGGGCTAAGGGGCAACCTCGACGAAGGGGAGCCATATGGGCTGCCCGGCACTTATCTAAACTCCGTCTATGAACTGCGCCCACTACCCTACGCGGAGGGCGGATACGGCTACCCTGAATCCGGGCAGACGGTCATCAACGTCACAAATGGCAAGCTCATCCGTTTGCTCGTCGACGATGAACCCTTTGACATTCGCTATGGCGAGGTCAAGAGCCACGAGCGCGAGCTCGACTTCCGCGATGGAGTGCTGCGCCGCAAAGTGCGCTGGACTTCACCTACGGGACGCACGGTTCAGGTCTCCTCAATGCGCATGGTATCATTCACGCAACGAGCGCTCGTAGCGATCAGCTATGAGGTAGAGGCCATCGATGACGAGGTACACATCGTTGTGCAGTCGGAGCTGGTTGCCAACGAGGCACTGCCGGGACAGGTCAAGGACCCACGGGCCAGCGCCGCGCTTGCATCTCCACTTGAGAACGAGGAACACCAGGGCGGGGGAACCTTCGGGCTCCAGATTCATCACACCAGGGTCAGCAACTTGCGGGTCGGAGCGGCGATGGACCATCACATAGAAGGCCCTGATGGGACAGTTACCGAAGGTGAAAGCTACCCCGATATATCTCGTGTCTCCGTCACTACACACCTGAAGCCAGGCGAGAAACTGCGCATTGTCAAGTTCGTCACCTACGGTTGGTCGAGCCAGCGTTCTCGCTCGGCAGTACACGACCAGGTCATTGCAGCACTGTCCGCGGCACGCTCGACCGGTTGGGAAGGTGTGCTCGCAGAGCAGCGCGCCTACCTTGACGATTTCTGGGCGCGGGCGGATGTTGAGGTCGAGGGCGATCCAGAGATTCAGCAGGCCATGCGCTTCGCGCTCTTCCATATCCTGCAAGCCGGGGCACGCGGTGAGCGACGACCGATTCCAGCCAAGGGGCTGACGGGTCCTGGCTACGACGGCCACGCCTTCTGGGACACGGAGACCTTCGTCCTACCAGTACTCATGCTCACGTTTCCTTCAGCTGCCGCCGACGCGTTGCGCTGGCGACAGTCGATCCTCGACAAGGCGAAGGATCGCGCGCACCAACTCGGACTCTATGGGGCGGCCTTTCCGTGGCGCACTATCGTGGGTGAAGAGTGTTCGGGGTACTGGCCCGCAGGCACCGCAGCGTTCCACATCAACGCGGACATCGCCTACGCCGTCACTAACTACGTTGGGAGTAGCGGTGACACGGCGTTCGAGGAAGAGGTGGGCCTCGAATTGCTCGTCGAGACGGCGCGCTTCTGGCGCTCGCTCGGCTACCATGGCTCCAATGATAAATTCCGCATTGACGGCGTTACCGGACCCGACGAGTATAGCGCCATCGCCGACAACAATGTCTATACGAACCTGATGGCACAGCACAATCTGCGCTACGCGGCGGAGGCAGTGCATCGCTATCCCGCGAAAGCGCGCGAACTGGGCATCGACTCCGAAGAGGCCGCTAGCTGGAGCGACGCCGCCGATAAGATGCTTATTCCATTTGACGAACGCCTCAAAGTAACGCCACAAGACGATTCTTATACTGAGCATAAAGTATGGGACTTCGCCCATACGACGCCCGACGAGTACCCGCTGCTGCTCCACTTCCCATACTTTGATCTCTATCGCAAGCAGGTCACTAAACAGGCAGATCTCGTCCTGGCGATGCAGCTCTGTAGCGAGGCGTTTACAGCCGAGCAGAAGGCGCGCAACTTCGCCTACTACGAGGCGCTCACCGTGCGCGACTCCTCGTTGTCGGCCAATACACAGGCCGTCCTCGCCGCCGAAGTGGGCCAGCTCCAGCTCGCCTATGACTACCTCGGCGAAGCCGCGCTCATGGATCTCGACGATCTGGAACATAACACGCGGGATGGCCTGCACATCGCCTCGCTCGCGGGAGCCTGGACGGCGCTGGTCGCGGGCTTTGGCGGCATGCGCTTGCACGATGGCGCGATCTCCTTCGCGCCACGCCTGCCGGAAGGGATCGGGCGCATCATCTTCCGCATCATGTTCCGCGAGCGCCGCCTGCGCGTCGAGGTAACAGCCACGGAAGCGACGTACCGTCTGCTCGACGGCTCGCCGCTGAAGAGCTGGCACCACGGCGAAGAGATCACCATCTCTAAGGATGAAGCGACTAGCCGACCCATTCCTTCCATAAAGGCAGGACGCCGACCTACCCAACCAAAGGGCCGCGCACCGATCTCACGAGGAGCGCGACGCACGCCATAACATCTATAGCAAGCATGTTATAGATGTTATAAATGATATAAATGATATAAATGATATAGATGTTATAAAATACTGGCTGGCACACCGACAGAAGCCCTTTCGTAGGAGTTTCTGTCGGTGTGCCACAGGTAGATCCAGGCGGATAAATGACCGCCTGCTAGATGTCCTCTGGTAGCGGTCCCATATGCCTGGACCAGATCTGGCGGGCGAGCGCACGCGCATCGTTGCGCGCGCCATAGCCCGCGAAGTACTGGCAGACGCGCTCGACATCGCGGGCCAGCAGCGAGAACACGTCCGAGTTGTGGTAGGGATCGACGGCCTGCGCGAAATCGATCACCGTCACATTCCCCTGCCAGTAAAGAACGTTGTAAGCTGACAGGTCGCCATGAATGCGCCCATACACCAGCGCCAGCTCGATATTGCGCAAGATGCACTCGAAGAGCGACTGCACCTCCTCCTGTTCAAGCAAAACATCGCTCAGGCGCGGAGCCGGATCTCCAGCGGCACCGATATACTCCATCAGGACAGCGTTGCCGATCTGGGCGAACGGGCGCGGCACGTCGGCTCCATGCGCAGAGAGCAGGCGCTGCGTCTGATATTCGTACTCGATCCAGGACGAAACCTGGGCGGCGCGCCCCTTCTCCGTCTTGCGCGTGGCAGCGCTGCCACGCCTGCTATTGCCATGTTCCGCCTGCCCCTGCTCATCACGCTGGACGCGGCTGAAGCGGTAGATGGCATCGTTGCGCAGGCTACGAAACATGCGAGGGCGATAGATCTTCGCCGCGAGGTACTGCGCGCCCGTCGAAGGATGCGCCGCGCAACAGTAAACGGTAGCTTCCTTGCCGCTATGTGCTTCATGCAAAACATCGGTAATCAGATGCTGATCGTAGAACGGCGTCAGCGACGAGAGGATCCAGGGCGCGTCGCGCCTGGATGCCAGCAGGGTAGGATGGAACGCTGTGCGCGTCGGCTGCTCTTCATACGCCTGCTCGCGCAGCCAACGTTGTACCGCTGAACTGCTCTCATAACTAGATTTACGTGTTGGCTTCGCTTCAGTATGAGTACGCGCTCGGGCGCGCTCGCGAGCATCCGGTTTTATCTTTACGAACGTTTTGGGTTCTTCGAAGTCATCGTCGAAATGTCTCTTCAAAAGAATTGCTCCTGTGATTGGGCAGGGTGCATTCTTTCCCAACATATGAGGAATGGGCATCCGTCTTCTATGCTTCAGGCCAAAAGGGCAGAGCACAACAAGACAGGGCACAAGAGAACGCACCGGGAAGAGTAAGAATGGGAAGTCATTTCGCGAGGGGGTAGTAGTACAGAAAAGGTGTCTGGTTGGAGCAAGCCACGGCCAGACAGGAGAGGAGAAGCTCAGTATCGGGAACACCGCGAACAGAGCGAACGCAATGCACCAGGAAAACCAACTCTCAAAATCTCATAGGCCAGGGAATGCTTTAGCGGACAGTACCATACCCCGTGGAAACAACGAGAACTACAGACCTTGCCATAATTAAGCACCTCCTAATACATTTTAGTGTCCGAGAACGAGCTTACCATATGATGACACTAAAAGCAAGAGGTTTTTTCGTGTAGAGTTTTTTGCGAGCTTGCAGTTCGCAAAAAACTCTACACACTTTGTAAGCAACGAAGGCGCAATGTGCAACACTTTATAGCGAGCCGAACTGCTCCATATGCTTGCGTTCGCGTTCGAGTGCACCGGCAGGGAAGGGCTTTTCGCCTCCGAGCAGGCGCGCATCAAGCGTGAGTTGGGCCGCCTCTTCCATGATGATAATCAATTGCGCGGTGGCAAGTACATCGCGAGCAAAGGCCAGCAGTCCGTGATTTGCCAATAACACAGCCGGAACGCTCGGATGCTGCCACAATTGCTCCACTATATAAGAAACGGCTTCTGCCGAGCCGCGTGGTGCCCAGTCCGCCACCGGAATAGCCTCGGTAATGCCGAAACGCAGGAACGCCTCGTACACGCAAGGTAGAGGCTGCTGGGCAAGAGCAAAGCTCGTCACGCGGGGCGAATGCGTGTGGATGACCGCCTGCACGTCGCTCCGCTCGCGATAGACGCACGCGTGCATCCCGACGATCTCACGGCTAGTCGGGTCGAGGTTTCCCTCCACCACCTCGCCATCGAAGGTAACAACCACTAACTGCTCCGTTGTCAGGTGAGCGATATGGCTTACCGATGTGAGCAGCAGCTGCTCCTTTTCAGGCAGGCGTACGCTCATATTCCCATGCCCGCTATGCGACAGCACACCAGCCCCGGCCAGCTGCCGAGCGGCCTGCACCATTTGTTCGCGCAGGCTCTGATAGCTCAGATCCGTCATAAATTCCTCTCATTTCTAAAGGTTCTTCGCATTTCAAAGATACTATGCGCATTTCATTCTTTCAAGTTATCGTCTTACTCTTCTGATGAGTGTTCAGATCTCGTATGGAGGGTCATTAAATATATCATCTGACTCAAAGCAACGTTTTTAGATGAGTTTCTTTACTTCTTCTACCAAGGACTTTACTTCGACTTTTGATACATCTTTGGAATGAGAACACTTGTTTCTAATAGATGCTAGATACTCTATATGTTTGACCTCAGTTATATCGAGCTTTCTTGCTGTCTGTAATGCTTGTATAAGAGGTTGTATAGTAGCCTTTACAGAGTAAGATAATCCATTAATGTCACAAAGCGTTTTCAAATGCAGTTCTAATGCAACACCAGCAACACTACCCGCAGCACGATCAAAGCCACCAGCCAAAAGTATTTCCGCCTGTTCAATCTCTGTCCTTGCTATATCTGCTGAGATTATTTTTCTAAGATTCAGTTCTTTAGCCTCCGCAACGTCAGGAACAGCTAAGACAATACTTCTCTGCGTTTCAAGTTTCTCAATGAAATACCGCAATATCTTATTTTTATTATTATCCTCCGTTCCACTTCTAAGCTGTAAATAATCAAAAATTCCTCTCTTATACATTCCTTCTGTTTCATAGCAAACTATAAACTCATTTTCTTTTTCTGGTATATACTCTTTGACAAGCTGATATGCTAAATTGTACCAAAGTTGGTATTTTCTAATGGCTTCACGCTGTATGCCTCTTGTATCCAAAGTGAGAAAATTCCACTCTACTCCAACAGAGCGAAATTTTTGCATTAAAGGAGTCTTCTGTATTAAATCAATCCCTAATTGTTCAACCTCATCAGCAAGGCTTTCAAGCTCGTCTATTCTCTTCTTCAAAACGTCTACGCTAACCATGATGCTTGATCTCTCTCTTCATACGTCATAATCTACTGTGTACACAACTTAAAAATATTTTATTCCTACAAAGTTATTTAATATTACATATAATAATCCAATTCTGTCAACAGCCTCTCTCCATTGTTACTTTTTAGTACTATCCTTCCTTCTTTGGAATTTGTAGCAATTTGGGGTAATCTTAACGAGTAACGATTTCTCTACTATCCTTCAAGGCTCAGCAATAGAGCAATAGATATCGGCATTAAGTTGACAAGTCTATAAGTAAGTTTATAGCATAGGATACAGTGAACAAAACTACCTGACCACCTTCATTCTGAACATAACTCCAAAGAGTATCTGTGAGCGGCTTGAGTAGATACAACCTATATACTAACTTTCTTGCTACTTGCCCTCCAATTCCCTAACCTTCTCTTTTAGCAACCTGACCTCTTCCTCTAACTTCCTGGTCTTCTCTTTTTCCCTCGCTCTTTGCTCTATTGGCTTGATGATGTGGTCTTTGATCGATGCAAGCAACGTGGGAATGTCCCGATAACGATATATTGGCAATACCCAAGGATACCTCTCGTAGTGCTCAAACATGGCGTATTCTTTTGTGCCTGCTTGTAAGATAGGCTGAACAGGAACCGAAGGAAGATGAGGCACGATAGCCTGTAGTTCTTGTGGGATACTTTTAGCGTCAGTAAGATCAGCAATAACAAAACGGGCCATATGCGCTAAGGTAGAAATAGTTTCCGTTAAGTCTCTTTTTGCAGATGAATCGAAGTCAAATACTACTGGTATAAGATCATGGTTACGTAGTTCATCTCTTAAATTGTCTAGGACTATCTTTCTTTCGGGTAAGAATCGGCCCAAGATTAAAACAACCTTAGAGGTAATAGTATTGATAACGTGGCGGATTTTTTTGTTGTTGAGGAGGAGGTAAATGAATTGAGCGACTTCAAGGTCATCTACTGTTACAGTCGTTTCATCATCACGAGTAATAATGAGATTTTTCTGTCTAGTAGTATTATCTAATCTGACATTCCAGGCAGAAATCGCATAAATTTTGCATCCCGTTAAATCTGCTCCACTTAGATCAGCTTCGCTCAAGTTTGCCCATGAAATGATTGCCCCATTGAGCTTTGCCGTATGAAGATTGGCTTCACTGAGATTCGCCCATCTCAGGTCTGCTTCTTGCAAATTAGCTCTACTAAGATCGGCTCTGCTAAAATCAAATGCTTGTAAGTCCATTTTGCTTAAATTAGCGCTGCTGAGATTAACTTCACTGAGGTTTACATAGTTAACTGTATCTCCACTAATGCTTGATTCTATAATAGTAGTGTTCCTCAGATCAGCTCCACTAAGATTAACTCCTTCAAATGTGGTACCTTCAAAGAAGCTATCTCTCAGATCCGTATTGCTCAAATCAGCATCGTCTAGATAGGCCACGCTAAACTCTGCTCCACGAAGAATAGCACTACTAAAATTAGCGCCCTTAAAATCTCCGGTTACAACTGTCTTGGTAAGGTCTACTCCACTCAAGTTGACCCCTTGGAGATGGTAGGCATGAAAATCTTTGTAGAAGTGGGCATTACTCAAATCTGGTTGTACATCAGGATTTTCCTTTCTCCATTTATTCCAAACTTCTACTCCTTGCTTAAGAAGCTCTACATGTTCTGGATTAGCCATATGCTACTTACTCCCCTGCCTTCAGATCACGAAGCAACCGATCAAATGCCTTCTTGTATTCTCTATGATCTTCCCAACATTCAAAATTACCGATATGCCTTGTCCGTTTAATATGAGCTGCCCACGCCGTTGTACTCTGCATAACGGCCTTATCTAAGCGGATCGGGAACAAAACAGGCGGTTTTCCTGGTCGCTCTTTGTTCAATGCTGTTTCTACCTCATACTCTACCCACTCACTCATAGTGGAATCCTCTGAAAGCACCAGGAGCAATTTGTCATACAGCCGAATAGACTCATCAATGCGATGTCGTATCTTATCTCCAATCTTCAAATCTTCGGGAGCAAACCAGCAGCGCACACCTCTAGCTTGGAGATCGGCATATAATCGTTCCGCGAATTCTTGATCTTTACTAGAATAGCTTATGAGACACGTATAATATTCAATAGGATTATTAACCAGAGAACGAATATAAGAGATAAAGACGGCAGAAGTCCCAACACGTTGTAAAAAGATTTCTGGAATATTACCTCGTGAACGCAAGATAGTATCAAGCCCGATAGTTGAAGGTCCCATATGGTCAACTTTATCAAGCTCCCGTACTGTGCTAAGATCCACATCAGCAAAAATTGTCCAACCTACAGTAGCTCTGCCAAATTTTGCATGACGCAAATTCGTTCTGCTAAAATTGGTTCTTCTGAGATTAGCCCAAGAGAAATCGGCCCCTTCTAGATTAACCTCGCTAAGATTAGCCCTGTTGAAAATAGCTTCGCTAAAATTAGCTCTTGCAAAATTACTAGGATATGTTTCGCTAAGGTCTGCATGGCTAAAATCGGGTCGTATATTCGGATGCCCCTTTCTCCATTCATTCCATACTTCAACTCCCCGCATTAAGATATCAAGGTGTTCCTGGTCTGCCATATAGTATCTCCTTTCGTCATTGTATATAGACGAATATCGCTCTGTAAATTAAAACGAGAAATTGCTAGGAAGATGATACTATGTGGATAGCTTGTGGATAACCATATTAAATAGTATATACGGTAATACGAGCATTGTTCTAAAAGTCAAGTCATTTTGAGAGGCAACTTCTTCGCATTACTTTTTTTCTGGGCGACGGCGCAAGACTCCACCTTTTCCAACAGAGCACGCATACGCCCACGATCTATCCACCATCCTCACACATCGGAATCATCAGAATATACTTTATTAAGATGAACTTTAGGGGAAAAATCAGTACAGCCGAGGAAGAAGATGGGCACAAAGCTATGAAATCTAACGCTGACGGAGGGACTCGAACCCACGGCCCTTTGCTCCGGAGGCAAATGCTCTATCCACTGAGCTACGTCAGCATGGGATCAGTATAGCATACAAAGAGTCAAATGAGAATACTTCTTTATGGGCCTTTGGAAAATCCATATGAATGACTAGCGGTTTCCATGATTGGCCTGCTCGTAAAACATGAACGCCTTGACAAACATACATACATGTGGTATGTATATATTGAGGACGAAAGTATGCGCAAGACAAAAGAAGACGCGGCCATTACGCGAGAACGGCTCCTGGAAGCTGCTCTACTCATTTTTCAAGCAAAGGGATATAGCGCTACGACGCTCGATGATATCGCGCGCCAGGCGGGTATTACGCGTGGCGCGATTCAGTGGCATTTTGGCGGTAAGGCCGAGCTGTTCAATACGCTGGTGCGTGAATGTTATCAGAAAGCTAACGAGAAATTTCAAGATGTTTATAAGCAGGGAGGAACGCCATTGCAACGTCTGCGCCAGATTCTCGTTCGTTGGCTCAGCTATCCAGAGGCTGATGTCGAATTCCGTACTATGTTGGAGCTTGTAATGCTAAGAACCGAAGCATCTCCTGAATTAAAGGATGGAATGCAGGAGAAAATTGAGGGGAATCGTTGGTCGATACGCTTCTTTGCTCAACTCATTGAGCAGGGTATCAGCGCCGGTGAAATCCGCTCAGAGGTACATCCTGAAGTGGCGGCTAGAGCCGTTTTAGGCATCATCAATGGTATGACCACCCTCTGGCTCTTAGACCCTACCTCGTTCTCGCTCAAAGAGAGTGCAGAGGAGACGATTGATCTTTTTCTCAGTGGAATTGCGTGCTCTTAAAGCGCAATCTTTTCTTTTTTTCTTTTTTATACATACATTCAGTATGTATGTAATATGTAGAAGGAGTCTTCTCATGGCAATGATCGAACTTGAAGATGTGTGGAAGCGCTTTCGCGTGCGGCGCACAATAGTTGAAGCCGTTTGTGGCGTCAATCTCTGTATTGAGAAAGGCGAGATGTTTGGCTTCCTTGGTCCAAATGGCGCGGGGAAAACGACGACGCTGCGCATTCTGGCCACGCTCCTTTCATTGGATCAGGGACGAGCCTGTGTGGCCGGATATGATCTCGCTCGCCAACCTGAGCGTGTGCGCGAGTGCATCGGCTATGTTGGTCAGGGCGGAAGTACTGGCTATGTGGCAACCGGTCGCGAGCATATGCTGCTGCAGGCACGAGTATACGGCATGAACAGAAGCGCGGCTCAGCAACGCTCAGAAGAATTGGCCGAACAGCTCGAAATGGCGTCGTTCTTAGATCGTCCTGTACGCACGTATTCAGGAGGCCAGCGGCGTCGCCTTGACCTGGCGCTGGGAATTGTGCATCGGCCAGAGGTATTGTTCTTGGATGAACCGAGCCTTGGGCTGGACCCGCAAAGTCGCGCCCGTCTCTGGGAAGAAGTGCGCAAGCTTCATGCCGCCGGGACTACTATCTTCCTCACCACGCACTACCTGGAAGAGGCCGACATCCTCTGTGATCATCTGGCGATCATCGATGGCGGCAAAATTGTGGCTGAGGGGACCCCTGAATTACTCAAACAGCAGATCGCCGGTGATGTCGTTACCTTCAGTCTGGCAAGCTCTGCTGGAACGTCCTCACAGGCGCGCCAACTGCTACGCGCCCAGCCGTTTGTACGCGATATCCAGGGCGATGAGCAGCATTTGCAGGTATATGTTGAGCATGGCGAGGAGGCGCTTGTTGCCCTTCTGCATGGACTTGACGATGCGGGTATCGACGTGCAGAGCGTTTCCCTGACTCGCCCATCCCTTGATGACGTGTTTTTGCAACAGACGGGGCGTTCTCTCAGAGATGCGAGCAACCGTTAATGCTATTTTCCAGAAAGATTTTCACAAGGAGGCATATAAGATGAAACTACTGCGAGACACCTGGCTGCTGTTCTCATGGGAAAGCAGCACGACGCTGCACAATCCAGTCTGGGCCATCATCGGACTTTTTCAGCCACTCTGCTATCTATTCCTGTTTGCGCCACTACTGCAATCCCTCAGCAAAGTGCCCGGTTTCCCTCCTGGTGGAGCGCTGACGGTGTTTACGCCTGGCGTCCTGGTCATGATGGCGATCTTTGGCAGCGCATTCACCGGTTTTGGCCTGGTTGCGCAACTGCGTGCAGGCTTCATCGAACGGCTACGCGTGACCCCTCTCAATCGCCTGGCATTGTCTCTAGGACGTATATTGCGTGATTGCGCGCTCCTCCTGCTGCAGTCGCTTCTGCTGGTCATCGTGGCTCTGCCGCTTGGCGTCCATATCAACCTCGCGGGACTTGGACTTACGCTGGTGCTTATGCTGCTGTTAGGGGTTGGTGTCTCTTCTTGCTCCTACGCGCTGGCACTGGCACTTAAAGACGAGAACGCACTCTCCTCGTTGCTCAACACTGTCACCTT
This sequence comes from Chloroflexota bacterium, assembly GCA_030854195.1. Taxonomy (GTDB): domain Bacteria; phylum Chloroflexota; class Ktedonobacteria; order Ktedonobacterales; family Ktedonobacteraceae; genus JACDAE01. The sequence continues at coordinate 179 of JALYTQ010000007.1, read as the reverse complement.
GCCCGTTTTTCTGCTTTCAGGCATCACGCTGCCGTTGACGCTGGCACCTCCAATCCTACGCATAGTGGCAGGGTTGAATCCTTTCGCCTACGCTGTCAATGCCGCAAGGGCTCTCTTTACCGGCGATCTTGCGAACGCCACGGTCAGCGAGGGATTTCTTATCATAGGGGTGCTGGCAC
>JALYTQ010000101.1 GCA_030854195.1 Chloroflexota bacterium | reverse complement strand
GAAGTATACCCTATAGAATGACAAAAATCAATATCTGTCACTAGAAACTTGTCAGCCTGCCCCCATCGACGATACAGAAGCTCTGAATAACGGGAATGTGGTATAGTATAGAGCGATCCATTCGTATAGGAGTAGAACAATTTCACTATGACGACAACCGGACCCGCCATCAACGTCTTCATCTCCTACGCGCACAAGGATGAGGCTCTGCTGCACGACCTGAAAACGCATATGAGCGCGCTGGAACGACAAGGGCTGATCGCAGCCTGGCACGACCGCGTAATCGTAGCGGGCAGCGAGTGGGCAGGCGAGATCGATGCGCGCTTAGAGCAGGCATCAATCATCCTGCTGCTAGTGAGCGCCGACTTCCTGGCCTCCGATTATTGTTCCGAGGTCGAGATGAAACGTGCCCTTGTGCGCCACGAGGCTGGACAGGCACGCGTGCTGCCGATCGTCGTGCGCACGGTCTATTGGAAAGACGCGCCTTTTGCCCGCTTGCAGATCATGCCCACCGACGCAAAACCGATCACCACCTGGCCCGATCGGGACGAGGCATGGACCGCTGTCGTCATCGGCATTCGTCAGGCCATCGCCGACCTCTCGCTGCTGCCAGAGAGCGCAGCACGCCGCCACGGCGACGAGCCTGAACAATCTGGCATTGCTGTATAAGATGCAGAGGAAGTACGTGGAAGCAGAGCCATTGTACCGGCGAGCTCTGGCGATCAATACGAAAGCCTATGGGTCAGATCATCACGAGGTAGCTACTAATATGACTAATCTGGCGAGTCTCTATTGGGCACAAGGAAGAAGCGAAGAGGCAGTACCACTGTTCCAACAAGCTTATGAAGATTTGTGAAGGTACACTGGGAGAGGCACATCCTGATACGGCTGGAAGCGTGTCCTGGTTGGCGTTCATTGCTCATCAACAGCATCACTATGAGCAGGCCAGGCCGCTTTATGAGCGTGCGCTCGCTATTTACGAGCATGTCCTGGGACAGGATCACCCCACCACAAAGGAGGCATATACTCTCTATGTTGTTCTTTTGCACACGATGGGTCGCGAGGAGGAGGCGAGGAGGGTGGAAGATGGGTCGTGATGGTGTGGAACCAATACGTCGTGGAAATATGGGAAGGTACGCTATATATGCTGGATGCGTTCGAGATGGTATATCGCACATATAAGATAGTACTGTACCCTATGATGTAGGGGCGCGATTTATAAGCCCGTGCGCCCCATGCCGTTACGTTCTCATCCCAATATGCGGGTCGATGTGGTCCCCACGGACTTATAAACCGTGGGGGTAATACAGGCGTACCAGCACGCTCAAACAAAGATCGCTTGCTTACACTCACCGGGACGTGAGTATTGCCCCACGGTTATAAATCGCGCCCCTATCACAGAGGCGAGGGATCGATCTTAGGAAAAACTCTGTCCGGGCTGCCTCAGCTCTGGCGGAAATTCCTGCAACAACCACAAATTGCCATCGGGATCGCTGAAACCAGCATACTTCACGCCCTGAACATCGCTGATCTCGCCGACCTCAAGCCCCCGCTTCACGAGAGCCGAACGCGCCATGTCTATATCCGCGACCACCAGATGCAGCCCTTTCACTGATCCAGGCTTCATATCAGTCATTTCGCCCATACCGGTCCCAAAGACAATGGTACAGGCCGACCCAGGCGGCGTGAGCTGGACAACTCTTATCGTGTCGGTGGGCCGTACATCAACCCCTAACGTAAAACCGGCCTTTTCGATGTAGAATGCCTTGGCGCGGTCAACGTCAGACACGGGCACCGGCACCAGCTCAAGCTTCATCTCAGGGACTGGGGGCATGGTCTCTCTGATATTCTCTGCCATCATAATTGCTCCTTTCACTGCTCCAGAGCCGCCAAAATCAATCCCCTTGTGGGAGAGTATTAGCGTATGCTCTGCTACCTTAGCATACCATAGGTGGTCAGGAAAAACTTCTTCTGTCTTGCGCTCTTGCCTCTCACGAAGCTTCCCCTCTTTTTGCGAACGGTGGAGATGCAAGCCTGTTTTTATTGACAAGAGGGCATGCATCTCTGTATTGTGTAGGGGTCTGGCTTGCCCTCTGGAAGTCCTGTCACCTACCTGAAGGAGAAAAACACGCAATGTTCAAACCTGTTCTGGCTACGTTGGGCTATGTTCTGTCGGAGGATGGCAAGCAGGTGCTGATGATACATCGCAACAAACGACCCGACGACCTGCACTACGGCAAGTATAACGGCCTGGGCGGACGCCTGGAGCCGGACGAGGATGTGCTCAGCGGCATGAGGCGCGAGATTCAGGAGGAATCGGGCCTGATCGCCGAACGCGTGGTGCTGCGCGGCACGATCTCCTGGCCCGGTTTTGGCAAGCAGGGCGAGGACTGGTTTGGCTTTATTTTTCGCATCGAGAGCTGGCACGGCACGGCGCACGCGGGCAATCACGAGGGAACGCTTGAATGGGTGCCGCGCGACTCGCTCTTGACGCTACCACTCTGGCCCAGCGACCGGCTCTTCCTGCCCATGGTCTTCGACGACGATCCCAGGCCATTTTATGGCTACATGCCCTATCATAATGGAGAGATGGTAAGCTGGCATTACGAGCGTTAAATTTTTCAGCATACTAAAACGGCTCGTGAAACAACAATGATGCGTTTTAACGAATTAATCGCGGGTTTTACCGGTAGGGACCGCATTTTATGCCGTCCAGCGATTCATCGCTCTGCATTAGGAAAAACTCAGGCGGCAAGAGCGTTGAGACCATACACGGCGATGAATCGCTGGATGGCATAAAATGCGGTCCCTACCGGTAAAACCACGCGTATTTTGTTAAACAGCATAGAGCTGGTCACTACCCCAAACAATTTTACCGCTGTAAAGGTGTCAGAGCAGGCTTTACACGTAGACCTTCGGCATAGGGAGCGGTTCACCATCTTTCTTCGCGCTCTCTACCAGCATTTTAAGAACCTCTTGTCCGTGCTGAACCGCTTCACTATAGGTATTACCATGCGTTACCGGCATTATGACGCGTTCAGCCCATTCAGGTAAAGTCACCAGGTAGGCCTGATCTTTTTCTGACCATTCTATTAACATCGAATATTGGAGCGGTAACTCATTCATGATCGGGCCTTCTCTGGAATAGTGCCTGCTTTGAATACGCGTCTGACAATTCCATCTTACTATCGCCATACCGAAAATACAATTCTTAAAAAGAATGATTTTTTGGATGACTAGCATAATTATTATTGCCAGGTGTTATTTATAGGGAGGCGATAACGCCCTATACAAATCAAGGCACGCGGCTGCATATACCAGCCCTCCTGAAATTGTGCTACAATCCTCGTAACGTAGGTATTTGTAAGGAGAGCGAGAACATATGACGCCCCAAGAGAAAATGGAAGCCGTAGAATTTACGCAGAGCGATGCACGCATCAGTGAGCTGTTGCAGCATCTACACGAGATGAGCGACCTGCAAGCACTTGGCGCTTTAGCTGGCTGGGATCAGCATACCGCTATGCCGACGGGCGCAGTTGAGGTGCGTGGTCATCAGATGGCGACGCTCGAAGGTCTGCTCCACGAGCGCTGGACCGCGCCGCGCCTGGGCGCGCTGCTGCATGAGCTGGATGGCGCGGTGAAGGAGACGAAGTTTTCTGACGCCGATCGCGGGCTGGTGAGCCGTGTGTTGCGGAATTATGATAAGGCGACGAAGCTGCCGCGTGGACTGGTTGAAGAGATGGCGCGCGTCAATGCCTCTAGCGTCGAAGCCTGGGTCAAGGCGCGCAGAGAGAACGATTTCGCCAGCTTCGCGCCCTGGTTGCAGCGCACGCTCGATCTACAGCGCGAGGTCGCGGACCGTATCGGCTATGAGGATACGCGCTACGACGCCCTCCTGGACGAGTACGAGCCTGGGCTGACGGCGCGCAAGGTCGAGGAACTGTTTACTCCTGTGCGCAACGTGAGCACGACCTTGCTGCAGCGCATTCAAGAGAACGGCCAGACGATAGATGCATCGTGCCTGGAAGGAAGCTTCCCCTCACAGCAACAACTGGAACTGTGCGACAAGGCGCTGCGCAACATGGGCTACGATTTCACCTATGGACAGGTCGCGCAATCGGCGCATCCCTTCACCACCAGCTTCGGTTCGCCCTACGACGTGCGCCTGACCGTGCGCATCAATGAGCGGTACCTGCAGATGTCGCTGATGGCAGCGCTGCACGAAGGCGGACACGCGCTCTACGAACAGGGAGTCGCGCCCGCGCTTGTACGCACGCCCCTTGCTGGTGGCACCTCGCTGGGCATACACGAGTCGCAGTCGCGGCTGTGGGAGAACGCGCTGGGCCGCTCCGAACCATACTGGCAGGGGCAGTACAATATCGTGCGCGAGACCTTTCCCAGGCAGTTTGCCAATGTAGACATAACTACGTTTGTGCGCGCCCTCAACAAAGTGCAGCCCAGCCTGATCCGCGTCGAGGCCGACGAAGTTACCTATAATCTGCACATCATTATCCGCTTCGAGTTGGAAAAGGCGCTCGTCAATGGCGAGATCAGCGTCGAGTCGCTGCCTGCGCTGTGGAACGCCAAGTATCGCGCCTACCTCGGCATCGAGCCGCCCAACGACAGCGACGGCGTATTGCAGGATATGCATTGGAGCGGCGGCTTCGGCTACTTCCCAACCTATACCCTGGGCAATCTCTACGCCGCGCAGATCTTCCGCAAGCTGCATAGCGAGTTTCCCGATTTCGATGCGCGGCTGGCGAAAGGTGATACCGCGTTTGTGCTGAACTGGCTGCGCGAGCGCCTCTACGCCTTCGGCGGCATCTACCTGCCCGAAGAGCTCATCACCCGCGTAACAGGCGAGGTACCCGATCCCAGCTACTTTGTGCAGTACCTGACGAGCAAGTTTGAGAAGCTATACGCGTTAAAATAGTCAGCTCAGTCCTTGCGGGCGGCCCAGAGCGTCCACCTGCCCTGCTCGACGATCTGCTGATTGTAACCGACAAAGCGCTCACGTACGTAATCGACCAGGGCGCGCAGTTCTTCGTCGTTCAGTTCGTGCAGGATCGAGCGTCCGGTGCGCGCCAGCAGCTCGTTTGACAGGGCGCTGATATCGGGATAGACCTTCACCGTCTCCCATAGTTTGCGCTCTTCGATAGTGTGGAAGCCTGCTTGTTGGAGCGCCGCGAATATCGTCGCGCTATCCGGCCTGCGCGCCGCCTCTCTGGCGAGCAGGCGTGGGTAGCGCTCGAAATAATACCCGCGCACATGGGTAGTATCGCCAGGTAGAGAGCAATCTTCCGGTGTGCGGTTCTGCACGATCAATACGCCGCCAGATCGGAGCAGGCGGCGTGCCTCCGCGAAGCAGGTGGGTAGCTCCTCTGGCTTGAGGTGATGCGTGAGCGCGCGTTCCAGCACGAGATCATACCGTTCGTCCGGCAGCCCTGTAGCAAGTGCGCTGCCGACATTGAACGTGATAGTATCGTAGCCCTGACAATACTCCTGGGCACCTTGCAGCATCTTCCGCGAGAAATCGACACCGATCACATATGCCGCGCCCATTTGGGCCAGCGCCTTCGTATAGATGCCGCCGCCGCAACCGATATCCAGCGCATCCCTACCAGCCACAGCGATAATCTCGCTGATCGCCTGTCGCCACGTGGGATCGGCTTCACGCGTAGCGTATGTGTAGCGATTCTGCGCGGAGTGAAAGTCGATGGACACGCGGTAACTCCTTACATCTGAGAATACTGCCCGTGATATTTCATCGATACTTCGGAAGCCTGAATTGTGGCCCACTGGTCTTCGAAGAAGCTGCGCTCGAAGGGCGAGAAGTAGCCACGCTCGTCCAGCTCAACGCCTATGTAGCGTAGGAGGCGGCGCAGAGGTTCGTGACCCTCCTGCTCGCTATCTTCACGCATAAGAATACGACCATTGCAGCATACATAACCCTGGTACAGACACTTTCCGCCGGAGCACTCCACATCGATAAAGACAAGCTGCGCCTGTGGGAAGAGCTTGCTCCAATGAGAAAGATCGGCCTCAAGCTCCTCTGCATCTTCATCAAAGACATCCGGGGGCCGATCGGCAAGCTGCACAGCTATACCGGGAAAAGGCTGACCAACCGGGCGAATGCGAATATTATACCAGTGATGCTGCGCCGCCTCGATCACCTGCAAGGGTTGTGCCACGTCGGACGCCCGAAGGAAGAATCCGCGAAACAGATAGCTCATAGTGTTTCACCGCCTCATCATTGAGCAAAAAAACGGTTCATTGTAGAGGGACAATACAAGAAAGATTAGTGCAATTATACAATTAAATGTACCTTTATGCAAAAAAGGACGTTCCCTCTTGAGAAGAAACGTCCTTTTTCGCATTGCTTGTTGTAGCGTAGCAGGAGACCTACATCATACCGCCCATGCCACCCATACCACCCATGCCGCCCATACCAGCAGGCATGCCACCACCGGCAGCCTCATCTTCTGGAGAATCGGTCACGAGCGTATCGGTCGAGAGCACCATACCCGCGATGCTGGCCGCGTTCTGCAGAGCGGAGCGCGTCACCTTCACAGGATCAATGATACCGGCCTTGAACATATCCACGTACTCGCCGGTCAGAGCGTTGAAGCCGAAGCCGCGCTCGTAGTCGCGTACACCCGAGACGGTGACCGCGCCATCGAAGCCAGCGTTGAACGCGATCTGGCGCAGGGGCTCTTCCAGGGCGCGGCGCAGAATGTTGACGCCAGTCGCCTCGTCGCCCGTCAGGCCCGAGAGTGCATCGAGCGCGGGCAGAGCCGCGACCAGCACCGCGCCACCGCCGGGGACCACGCCCTCTTCGATAGCCGCGCGCGTGGCGGAGAGCGCATCCTCTACGCGATGCTTCTTCTCTTTCAGCTCTACCTCTGTCGCAGCGCCGACCTTGATAACGCCCACGCCACCGGCGAGCTTCGCCAGGCGCTCCTGCAGTTTTTCACGGTCGTAGTCGCTGGTCGTATCGTTAATCAGGGCGCGGATCTGCTGAATGCGGGCCTGGATGGCTGCCGACTCGCCGTCGCCCTCAACGATCGTCGTATTGTCTTTCGTGGCCGTTACGGTGCGGGCGCGACCAAGGTCATTGAGCGTCGCATTTTCCAGCTTCAAGCCGCGCTTCTCGGTGATAACCTCGGCACCGGTCAGGATCGCGATATCCTCCAGCATAGCGTCGCGGCGATCGCCGAAGCCGGGAGCCTTCACTGCCAGGACGCTAAAGGCACCGCGCATCTTGTTTACTACCAGCGTAGCCAGCGCCTCGCCATCCACATCCTCAGCGATAATCACCAGTTCCTTGCGACCGGACTGGAGGACGCGCTCCAATAGGGGCAGGATATCAGCAATCGCGCTGATCTTCTTATCAGTCACGAGGATATAGGGGTTAGACAGCTCGGCAAGCGTGTTATCCTGGTTGGTTGCCATGTAGAGCGAGATAAAACCACGGTCGAATTGCATGCCTTCCGTGTATTCTTTTTCCATCGCAATGCCACGGCCCTCTTCGACCGTAATCACACCGTCCTTGCCGACCCGCTCCATCACCTCGGCGATCAGCTCGCCAATCTCTGCATCGGCGGCTGAGATGGACGCGACCTGCGCGATCTCCTCGCGCGTCTCGACCGGCCTGGCCATCGTCTTGATTTCCGCGATAAGCGCCTCGACGCCTCTCTCCAGACCATGACGCAGGATCATTGGATTTGCGCCCGCCGCCAGGTTCTTCAGACCCTCGCTCACGATTGCCTGTGCCAGCACGGTTGCTGTCGTCGTACCATCGCCGGCCACATCGTTGGTCTTGGTGGCGACCTCTTTAAGCAACTGAGCGCCCATGTTCTCAAATGGATCAGGCAGCTCTATCTCGCGTGCAATGGTCACGCCGTCGTTCGTAATCGTCGGTGCGCCGAACTTCTTGTCCAGCACAACGTTGCGGCCCTTCGGTCCCAGTGTGACCTTCACGGTATCCGCCAGCGCGTCGATCCCTTTTTTAAGGGAGTAGCGCGCCTGCTCATTAAATTGCAATCGCTTTGCCACTCGAATACTCCTCTATACTAAGACTAACTACTCCACGATAGCTACAATATCGCTCTCTCGCAGGATCAAATACTCCTGGCCCTCAACCTTGACTTCTGTGCCCGCGTACTTCGCGAAGAGCACCCGTTGGCCGACCTGGACCTCTGGAACTGAGCGTTTCCCATTGTCTAATACTTTGCCGGAACCGACTGCCAGCACTTCGCCCTCCTGGGGCTTCTCTGTTGCTGTGTCCGGTAACACGATGCCGCTCTTGGTGACGGCTTCACGGGCCAGAGCCTTGACGACCAGGCGATCGCCCAACGGTCGAAGCCCGACGCTGACTGTTGTCATAACTCGATCCTCCCTGTTATTTGGTATGTGTATGCTGGTAAGAAGGCTATTTTTGAATGAGGCGAGGCTGCGCCCGCTTCCATTTTTAGCACTCATTGCCTGAGAGTGCGAACCAGCTATATAATACACCATCATACGCATGGGCGCAAGGGGAAATACGAAGATGCTGCAAAATTCGTTGCTTGACGCTGAAGGACCAACGGTAGAGCCTTAGAAAATATCCTTTCAAACCTTCATACTGTTGCTAACGTAATATATAGAAAGCGTTCATTCTGTGCTGCAAGGAGACGTACAGGCATGTCAGAGTCAGGTTCTATCCGCAACGAGGAACTCTTCGATTTTGATGTTCATTATCATCGCTTCCTGATTATTGCTAAAAAGCAGTAAGCATCAAAAATCTTGTGTGCTCTTCACTTCTCAAATGGGAGATGTTATACTGCGTCTGACATGTAAATGTGTCAGAGTTGTGCAACACGCTTATCCTTGAGTATCGATGCGCGACGGGGTTCCGTTTATCTATATATGTGTAAGTCGTTTTATTAATGCCTGAATGCTATCCTGCTTGGGAGAGCACCTATGTTGATAATGTATGAAATAAACGTATGAAAGAAAAACACGGTCCTGGTAAAGAGCAGCATGGCCTGCAAGGGGATGGTCAACATAAAAGCTCCTTTGGTCATTATGACCTTGTGCGCCGCATCGATGTGGGAGGCATGGGTGAGGTCTATCTGGCGCGCCAGCGCACGGCCTTCGGGCGCGAGGTGGCGCTCAAGGTTATACGCTCCGACCTTGTACATGATATTACTGCGCGCAAACGCTTCCTGCGCGAGGCGGAGGTTAGCGCGCACCTCAAGCACGAGCATATCCTTCCCCTCTATGAGTTCGGCGAGGAGCAGGGACGCCTCTTCCTGGTAACTCCCTATATTGAGGGTGGGACGCTCGCGAGCCGCCTGCAGGCTGGACCGTTGAGCCTCTCCGAAACGCATCAGCTCTTCACCGCGCTGGTACGGGCCGTTGCGTATGTTCATAAGCGCGGCGTGGTGCATCGCGACCTCAAGCCCAGCAATATTTTGCTCGACACGGAAGAAGGCACCGGCCAGGTCTACGTGCGCTTGATCGATTTCGGTATCGCTTCGCTGCCCGGCGTCGTGAGCGATGCGCCGCTGACCACCGCTGGCAATGAGATGGGCACGATCGCCTACATGGCACCCGAGAGGCTCAACGGCGTCGCCGCGTCCAGCAACGATATCTATTCGCTGGGCATGATCCTCTACCAGATGCTCACACGGCAGCTTCCCGGCGGCGATCAGGCCGTGACACTGGCACAGCCGCTGGATGCCGTGGTGCAGCGTGCCATCGCGCCAGATCCACGCAACCGTTTTGCTACCGCTGATGAACTGCGCCACGCCTTTGAAAATGCCTATCAGGCGGTGCGCCAGGCGGCGCGACCTGCTCCGCTTGCCCAGAATGTTCCGGCGACGCCGGTAGTGCCAGCAAGTCAGGTAGATGCGACGGAGCCAGCGCACGCTGAGCCAACACAACCGCCGACGACAGATAAGGCGCATACACCGATCCCGCCTGAGCCCGAAGAACTCGGCGAGAATGAGCCGACGCCCAGGCGCGTCGCTATTCCTCGCTCCGCTCTACCGCGCCCGGCTGCGCGCATTACGCAGGAAAACGTAGCCGTGCCGCGCTCAGAGATGGTGCTGGCACCGCTGCCAGGTGCTCGCTTCAACCGCTCCGATTACAATGCCCCGACGACCTCGTTCAATCCGAGCGACCTGCAGGCGCGCCAGGGCATGCAACACGTCGACGATACCACGTCGGTCGCAACGAAGCCGCCAGTGCGCCCGCGCAAGAAGCGCAAGCTTTCTGCTCTGCTTATCGTTCCGATCTTGATAGCTGTCATAGTGCTTATCATCTTCGGCGCGCTCTTTTTCACCTTGCCAGCGTTCGCCTCCGCAAAGGTCGTCATCAGCCCACAGGCGCATAGTATCAGCAATGTCTATACACTGACAGCGAATCCCGGTACCCGCAGCACCGATGTCGGCGGGCACGCGCTTCCCGCCAACACCCTCACGTTAAGCAAGACCTTCACCAAGACTGGTCCGACCTCGGGGCGTCGCTTCTTCTGCTTCTCGAACGATTGCCCGCGCGTGGTGTCGTCCGATGATGTGTATAAACTAAGCGTGCAGCTCAAGCAAGAGGCGGTAACACAGTTGACTAAGACCGTCAACGCGCAACTGGCAGAGAAAAACGATGTTGCGCTGGGCAATCCGTCCTTTACCGATGTGAACTATAACTCCAATCCAGATATCGATGCGCGAAGCGATACCGTCACCGTCAGCCTCACTGAGCAGGTCAGCATCGAGTACGCCTCAGTTAGCGCAACGCAGGATATGGCGCGTCAGCTGCTACAGAGCCAGGTGCAGCAGCAGTTCGGCCAGAACTACGCCCTCGTTACCCCATTGACTCAGGTCAGCCAACCGAGCGTTGGTACGGTTGATGATAATGGCGTGGCGACTATGACGATCGCTGCGGGCGGCGTGGCGAAATATCAGATTTCGTCAGCGCAGATTGCTAGCTTGAAGAATCAGATCAAGGGGATGAAACTGAAGAGTGCCCAGGACTTTCTGGCTCGTCAATCTGGACTGGATGCGCAGAGTACGCATATCAGCCTTTCTTACGGCGATACTCTGCCGAACAATGCGCGCCAGATCACGATTACGCCCGTCGATCCCGCGACTATGCCGACCGTGCAGATGCCAACCGTGCAGGCGACGCCCAGCGCGACGGCGACGCCGAACAACTAGCAGCTGACTAGAAGTCATCCATATCGTCGCCGCCTTCATCGTCTTGTTTGAGCTCTTTCCATAACTGGCTCACAGCATGCTTAGTGTCCTCGTAGCCGAAGCCACGGCGCTGCAGGAAGGAGCCGAGGCGCGTGCGGAAGGTCGCGAAGTCCATAGTTGGCAGGTTTAGCAGAGAGGCGGCTTTCTTGTGTCCGGCACGCAGGGCGCGTTCCTCGTCCTTCTCGTCGTTGATCATATCATCGACGACCTCGCGTCCCACGCCCTTCATACGCAGCTCGTTCTTGAGGGCGCGCGCCCCCTTTGGATTGAACTGTTCGCGCGACTCGATCCAGAACGAGGCGAAGGCGCGATCGTTTACCAGATCGAGATGTTCGAGGCGCTCGAAGACGCGCTCGACCAGGGCGGGCGGCGTCTCCTTACGGCGGAGGTAGCGCCGCACCTCCTCACGGCTGCGCGGACGAAACGAGAGGTAGTTGAGCGCGCGCTCGACCGCCTGTTGCAGCGCCTCCTCGTCGCGCAGCTGCTCCAATTGCGCTGGCGAGAGCTCCTGCCCAACATCCAGGCCCATCTTGAGCACCACGAGCGAGCTGGCACCCAGCAGAAAGCGCTCATCAACAAAAACATTTATACGATCAGGGTTGCTTGCCTGTGTCTGCAATGAAGTAATACGCATAATAATACTATATCACCTTTTCGCGTATGTGCAAGATCTTTTGTTCTAGATTGGTTAACACAAACGTCTTAGCAACTTTAAACTAATTTTACAATTATTTGCAAATTTACTCATACTCCTTTGCTATAAAGTGAGGTAGATGGCATAAGTTAACATGTTTTGCATAGAGCGAAGGAGATACTATCAGAAATGAGTCAAGTATCATTGCGCAGAACTATTTCGCATATCGGTCCGCTACAGATCGTCATTATCGTGCTCGCGGTGATAACGGCGTTGGTCCATCTTGATCGCAGTATCATGACGGGCCTTCTTTCAGGAGGACACGCTGGAGGGCCGCCTCCTGGCAGTCACGCGGGCGGCCCACCGCGCGGAGGTGGTCCCAGGGGCGGCTCTTCCCTATTGAGCGCACTGCCGATACCGCTTTCCGTACTGTTCTTGCTCAACTTCATTGCATACATCGTTCTTATCGTAGCGCTCTATCTGCCAGCACTGCGGCGCTTTCAACGCGTCATACGCTGGTTGTTGATCCTCCTGGTAGTCGTCACCATTATCGCCTGGTTCTTGATTACCGGTGGCAGCGCAAACATTCTCGCGTACATCGACAAGCCTGTTGAAATAGCACTTATCGTTCTCTTGATTATTGAAGATCGTCAGGCCGTGCGTCTGGGTGGAGGCTAACGATTTGCGCGTGGTAGGATTATCTCCCCCTGACACTTTGCAGGAGGAAGGATACACACTTTGGGGTAAGGGGACCAGTCTCGGCATGTCTCCTTACCTCAAAGTGTGTCGGTGAGAAAAGCCCAGGCCCTGTCCGGCTAGTACTCTGCCTTCCCTGACAACTTATTGAGCTTTATCCCTTTTAAGCTAGTAAGTATATACCGATCAAAAAGATCCACTGAGGGTAGGAAAGGGTGCAGCACTTCACTTTTTTGCACGTCATAACCTCACCCATCAAGTGATTGACAAAGAGAAATTTCCAGGATATACTTAATCAAGTGATTGATTGTGGAGAAATTATGGACAACATTGAGCAACCCTCTCAGGATATCAATGCTGTAGCCGGGCATATCCTGAGCGAAGGCACTGTACCCAAAACTCAGGGCGATGAACGGCGGCGCTCGCTGGTACAGGCAGCTTATCATCTTATTGCGGAGGGAGGCTTTGAAGGTCTCCGGACGAGAAGTGTTGCAGCGCGAGCTGGCGTGAACATTGCCACTCTCCATTATTACTTTGCTCGGAAGGAAGATCTCATTCAAAGCGTGGTTGAATACCTGCTCCAGCAGTTTATGACAGCATACCTGCCAGGTTCTCCTTTTGAGATGAGGACTCCATTGGAGAAAATTCGTGGAGAGCTTGCAGAGTTGCAATACCTTTTGCAAGAAAAGCCGGACATGTTTATTGTTTTAAATGAGCTTGTGCTCCGTTCGCTGCACGATCCGGCAATTCATCGCATGCTCAAGTGGTTAGATGAAGGGTGGTATGCCTATCTTGCACCAGTCATTCGCGATGGCAGAGAGCAAGGCATGTTTCGTGCGGATCTCGATCCAGACAGCGCGGCAACCTGGTTGATCCTGCTCAACAAAGGGACTGCTCTTCACTGGATGACGAATCCAGGGTCAGTCGATTTCGATCGTATTCGGGCAGATGTCGAGTACTGGCTCACGCGTTAATCTAATGTTCGCTGACGAAGAAGGAGTACATCTCGATGTATAACTGGCTCGTTCTCATCAATCTTGCCGCAGCATTTTATAATGTTGGAACGATTTGGTTAACCCAGGTAGATTGGCAGCTTTGGAAGTACGTTGGTAGAGAGACATTTGATGCCTATCATCTTGCGTGGTGGCATAGCGTATGGTGGTCTATTTTTCCTCTGGCGGGCGTATCTTTCGTGGGGATTTGTGCACAACTTTTCTGGCGTCCGTCCGTTCCTGCATGGATGCTCTGGCTCGCACTCATCATACAACTCCTTGCGTATAGTGGGACAGCATTCTGGTGGGGACGAGGACAGGGGAAACTGAAACAGGCAGTTTTACCAAAAGGGGGCATCGATTCTCTTTATCAAACGCTTGTTCGCACCAATTGGATTCGCGTAGCATTATTCACTTTCGCTGGGATATTACAGCTGTGGATTGCAATAGTAAATTTCTCTCATCCATGAATACTGCTTCGTTCGTTTCTCTCAACCAGATTTCATGGAATTCCTGGTGACAAATGTTCACCCGTATGGCTGGGAAGAAGTTTGTGGAGTTGAAATAAGCGGTGAAGCAGTGGGGAAACCTTACAAACGTTTGGTAGGAAGGTGGCAAGCAGTAAATCACTCAACCGCGCGGTCGAATGAAATTTACTACTCCGAAGTTAGGAGAACAGGGCCTCAACATCGCGCTGAGAATCCTGCACCGACTCCGGCAGCATCTCGATTAACGGAACTTCTTTTTTCTCAGTGATCTGATTATTCTCATTGACAAAGACGATATGCGGTGTGAGCGAACGGATCTCCGCTTCATTGAAGTCTGCATAACTCATAATAATCACAAGGTCGCCAGGAGCGTTCAAACGAGCCGCCGCGCCATTCAGGCAGATGACGCCGGAGCCGCGCGCGCCCGCGATGGTGTAGGTCTCCAGGCGAGAGCCAGTATTGATATTGACCACCTGCACCTTCTCGTAGGGATAGATGTCCGCGGCGTCCAGCAGGTCCTGGTCGATGGTGATGCTACCGATGTAGTTGAGATCGGCCTGAGTGATGGTTGCGCGGTGAATTTTTCCTTTGCACATAGTGCGTATCATAGTGGTGGTAATCCTTTCAATGGTGAAGATGTTTTTACTATAGGGGTGACGGTTGGTTGCTTATCCCCTACTTCATTATACTAAACGTCTGAGAAGAAGGATAGGGAACATCCAAAGGTAATATTTTTGGCAACGTACAAACATTACTTTTGGGAGGGTGGCTCACTATCCGCTTCAACTGGTCGAGCGGTGGGAGGCTTGAGCATGGCCGCCTGTATGCCCAGCGCGTACGCCTCCGCGGCGCTCTGCGCGTCGTAAAGCGCGTCGCCCATCATCAGGCGATAGCGACACTTCCAGCGCCTGGACGCCCACGGTGCCAGCTTAATCAGCGTATAGGCCTCCACGCGGGCCTCCAGCGCCTCTCGTAGAGCGGACTCGCTGAAGTCCGTCACGCCTGCCTGTAGCAATTGGGTTCGCAAGATCTCTGGGAGCATCATCGTCCTACCTATCTCAAACAGCCACGCAATGCAGCAGCGGCCTCGTCTGGAGTCAGCAGCTCAAAATCTATTCTCGGTAGAGAGCGAGGGAGCAGCTCAAACGGACCCGTCCAGTGCCGCGCCTGCTCTGCAAGCCAATCCAGCACCTCGAATGATTTCTCGCGTGATTGTGCTACGATGGGAAAATGATGGGCGGCGCGCTCGAAGACCTCCTGATCTTTTGTAAAGACGCTGTAGTCCTCGCGCACTACGACATCGATGTAGAGATCGGTGTAGATGAGCTCGCTGGCCGTATTGCTGTAGTCGGAACTGGGCAGCACGACATCACAATAGCCGCTGAAGAAGCCACCGTTATGGCTGTTATAACCGATGTGAATCGTAAACCACTCGTCGGGCCAGAACCAGGTAAGCTGATGCTTCTGCGAGACCCAGCCGCCGGGTCGCCAGTTCATTCGCGAGCCAGCCGGCGTCCAGATGACAAAGTATTGATCGCTCACAGGGATATGGTAGCCGGACCAGCTGGCCCATTGACTGCCGTCGACCAGCATCTTGCGCACGTTCGCTTCAAGTAACATATGGAAGAACTCCTCTCTTTGTACAGCCAGGCAGGTGTATGCCTTCGATTATAACCGAGGAATGGAGTTATGGACAAGCAATAACAATGAGAGCGCTTTGTGATTTCATGGCTAAGTCAGCGCGTGTCACGGTGGTATAATTACAAGCAAAAATCGTGTTAGGAGAGGAGAGCAAGCATGAGTATTTCAGAAG
>JALYTQ010000363.1 GCA_030854195.1 Chloroflexota bacterium | reverse complement strand
CCTTCACATACGAATACAGCTCCGACCGAGCAGAAGGATAAAGCGCATGTCAGGGAAAATCTCCAGCAAGAGGTAGACGTTCAGGAGAAGAACCAGCAGGTCCAGCAGCAGATAGCATCCGCTGCGGATACAAAAAGCAATCAGAAGGGCAATCAAACAAAGAAGGCGAAGAAAGAAAAGAAGCAGCAGCAAGGTTCAAGCGCCTTAACGACGACCCTGAGCGTTGTTGCAGGTACGGCCCTTGCCTTCATCTTTCAGGCGCTGCGACTGCGCCAGCGCGGCAAGTAGGCGTTCTGTAAGAGATTGAGGGTGTCTGGCGCGGTGGCGACCTCGGGTTGCTACCGCGCCAGACACCCTCAAAACAATTACCGGCAGGAGGGCTTGCATCCGATAGAGTTGTATTCTTGACGTAGCCAATACTGATCTGTTACACTTCACATTAATCTCATAAAAGAAAGCACCCCGTAATACAATATGAAAATAGCTCTATACCATTGAAATGCAGTCTGTCTCTCCGTTAGCTCCATCTTTTAGAAGAGGTTAAGACTATGCCGGGTGAAAGTTCTCTATACACTAGCAATCATGAGCATCGGCAACTACTCAAGGCGCTGCGCGAGAGCGAACTATTGCGTGAAATCTCAGAACTACTGGCCTCTTCGCTCGATCCTACCCATATTTTACAGGTGCTTGTGAGGCGTACCACCGAGGTCTGCGAGGTTGAGCGCTGCGCCGTCTGGCTGTTGGATAGCGCGCGTGGTATTTTTCTTCCCTCCGCTTACCATCTCTCCGCGCCCCATCTCAACCCACAGGACGTGCAAAAGGCGGATAAAGTATGGTACACCAGCTCGTTGCCCGTCGATGATCCTCTCTTTGAGCGCCTGCTGGCACAAAACAGGATGCTGGCCCTCTCAGATATGCATGAGGAGGAGAGCGCCACCATGCAAAAACTGGCGGAGAAGTTCCTGATCCGCTCGCTCCTGCTGGTCGCCCTGGTGCGCGAGGGCCGCCTCATGGGCATTATGTCGCTAGACAATCCTGGTCAGGCTGGAACGTTCTCGCAGGAGCAGCAGCAGCTCGCACGCTCTATCGGCCAGCAAGCCGCCGTGGCAATCGATAACGCGCAGCTCTACCAGCAGGCACAAAAAGAGCGCAATCGTGCGGAACGTTTAACCAACCGGGCGCAATCTATTTATACGGTAGCCACGACCGTCAATTCAGGCAAAGATCTCATCTCTGTACTGGAGACAGCGGTACAGCATCTCATGCGCGGCACAGAGGCTACCGGGGCTACTGTGGCCTTGCTCGCTGCCGATGTCGTCACCTTCGCCAGTACGGTTGGCCTGCATCCTCCCCAGACGGAGATCAAACTGCACGATCTTCCCCACTGCCAGACCACTACGGAGAACGGCTCGATCGCCTTTATCAAAAGCGAGCTGCTTGTCGGCAACGAAAAAGAGTGGCTGTCGCAGATGGGGATAGAGCACGCACTCGTCGTTCCCCTCATGATCGGCATCCAGAGCCGTCGCAGACGACGCCCCACTGATGCTACCGATACTCAGCGTACCCATTGCGTCGGTCTACTGTTCGTCAATTACGCTTCTTCGCAGCGCCAACCTTCGCAAGGACAGTATGCGTTCGCACAGGATATCGCGACCCAGTGCGCGCTGGCTATCGAGAAGAAACATATTCTAGACGAGGCCCACCGGGCAGCGGCCCTGGCGACGGAGCGCGCCAATACGCTCGACGCGGTCCTCAACGCGATGAACGAGGGTATCCTGGTCGTAGATATGGAGGGAAGGGTTATTGTCCATAACAGTACTGCCGCGCACTTCCTCGGTCTGACCCCGCAGGGTACAGAACCGGTGCAGACCTTTTTGCAGCACCAGCCGACCTTTACTCTAGATGGACACCCGCTTCCTATCGAAGACTTTCCCATCACGCGCGCCCTGCGCGGCGCAGCCATTCGCGGCGAGCGCTTTATGACGCAGCGCGCCGATGGCTCGGAGCGTGCCGTTGAGGTCAACGTCGTGCCACTCTTCGACGATGAGGCGCAAAAGATCGGCCTCGTCAGCGCGTTTCGCGATGTGACGGAACAGATGCGCGTCGATCGGCGCATTCGCACGGTGCTGGACGCGCTCCTGCACGCCGCCGAAGTCGTCTCCGGCATTAGCGATATGGAAGAGATTCTCCATCGCATCCTCGCTATGACCTTGAAGGCTTTGAACTGTGAGCGCGGCGTGGTGCACTGCTACGACCATGAACTGAAGGCTTTTACACCACTCTTGTCCATCGGCTTTACTCCTAATGCCGAGGTGCAATGGCAAAATGAGCAGAGGCGCTGGCTGATGCCTGCCGAGGACGATTACGCGGGCTTCCACGCTCAGCTACTGGCCGGTCACGCGATTCTGGTCAACGAAGAGCAGTGTCCCGAACATCCGAACGCGTTCCACAATACGATGATCCTCGCCGCACCCATCACCCATAACGACCACCTGCTCGGTGTGATGATGCTCGATCGCTCTCCACGCGGCAGGTCCGGGAGCAAGCGTCAGGAGCCTAAACGCGGCTTCAACGTCTGGGACATCGCGGTGGTCGCGGGCATCGCCCAGTTCGCGGGTCTGGCGATCGAGCAGACACGCTGGCAGCAGGAGGCGAAGATCGCGCGCACAAACGAGGCGACGATGCGCGAGACAAACGCGCTGAAGGACGAGTTCCTGGCCATCACGGCCCACGAGTTCCGCACGCCCTTAACCATCATCCTGGCGCACAGTCAGATGATGGCCCGCGTGCTGCGACGGCTTCCCAACCAGGATGCCTTCAATAAACTGTATGATAGCATGAATAATATCGAGACGCAGGCGCACCAGTTGACCAATATCGTTGGCACCTTCCTGGAGGTCACGCAGCTCAATCGCGGTCAGGTGACGCTTAATCAGGAAGATTTTGACCTGGAAGATGTCGTCGAGGAATCAGTCAGCGGCAATGCCGCGACATCGACGCTGCATTCCATTAGCTACACGGTTGCACCCGCCGCGCACCCTTATTTCGTGCACGGCGACAGGGCGCGCCTGCTGCAAATCTTTGCCAACCTGCTGCAAAATGCGATAAAATATAGTCCGCCCGGTAGCCCTATCACGATCACGCTGTCACAGCGCTCCCAGCCCGAGGGGAAGACGATGATCGAGGCGTCCATTGCCGATCAGGGCATCGGCGTTCCACCAGAAGCGCAGGAGCATCTCTTCGAACGCTTCTATCGCGCCCCCAATATCGCAGGCAGCCAGACACGCGGAGTGGGATTAGGACTCTACGTTGTTGCGGAGTTTTTGCGTCTGCACGGCGGCGAGATTCACGTTGAGAGCAGCGGCATCATTGGCGAGGGAAGCCGCTTTATTTTTACACTACCACTATTGCTAGAAAGTACAAAACATGACTGAGCTGAGGGACTGGCTGCTTCACCTGGCATGTGAGACGATGGAACAGGAAGGGGTGGCTGATGCATCACACGATTACGATCATATTGTCCGCGTGGCTGCGCTGGCGGAGACCATTCAGGCGCGCGAGGGCGGCGATCTTCCAATAATCTGGGCTGCGGTGGCCTTTCACGATCTGGGCCAGGAGCGCGAGCGCCGCCGTGGTGGCGACCACGCGCTGATCGGCGCGGCGATGGCTGGCGATCTTCTCAGCGCGACGCGGTTTCCTCAACACAGCATAGCAGCGGTACAGCAGGCTATTCGCGAGCACCGCATGACGGGCAACCAGCTTCCACAAGCGCTGGAAGGCCGCATCCTGTACGATGCCGATAAGATCGATTGTCTCGGCGCAATCGGCATCGGACGCCTCTACTGCATCACTGGCCGCTACAATCAGAAGATCTATACGCCTGTTCCCGCAGACGTGGTTGAGCCGGTCGATCCGCTCACCGTGCGCCACCTGCGCCGACGACCGGACTATTCGCCCAGCATCGAGTTCCAACTGCTCTTCGGCGACCTGCCACAGCGCATGACGACGCCGACGGGGCGCGAACTGGCCGCCGAGCGCTATACCTACATGCAGGGCTTCTTTACTCGCCTGCGCCAGGAGATCGAAGGCGAACTCTAGAATAGCTCGCCAAGCAGGATGATGTAGTTGAACGTCGTGCGCGTGGTCACAGGCGCGGTGAGGTGCACGGTAAAGCCGACGCGCGGCTGCAAGGATATATACTGCACCACAACGGGGCCGGGATTACTTGTCAACGTCACTTGCACAACGCTGGCGGCGGTGATGCGTGTATTAGGCATGGTCGCGTCGCTCTGGCCACACTCGAAAGTGCCTGTGCCTGAGAGGGAGCCGCGTGCAGCCACGCTCGTCTGGCCCTCGAACATCTCCAGAATAGGCTGCGGAGAAACCGGTCGCGCCTCT
>JALYTQ010000362.1 GCA_030854195.1 Chloroflexota bacterium | reverse complement strand
GCGATGTGCCCAGCCCGGTCAACCCGCCCAGCGGCTGCAATTTCAATCCTCGCTGTTGGAAGGCGCAGGCGGTCTGCCGCGAGGTCATTCCGCCACTGGAAGAGAAGCAGTCCAATCACTACGCGGCATGTCATTTCCCTGGTTAACAAACGCGCCAGGACGGGGCCACGCTCCGTCCTAGCGCGTCGTACGACTCTCAAGATGTTTGATACGTGCAAGTAAACTGATACGCGCCTTCAAATAGTAGGGATCAAACGGTTTGACTACGTAGTCATCGGCACCGGCATCGAAGCCAGCGACTTTGTCTTTGAGGGTTGTCAGGGAGCTAAGCAACATAATGGGGAGGGAGTTGAAAGAGGAGAGAGAGCGCACATAGCGACAGAGATCCAGCCCGCTCTCCTGATCTAGCACAACTTCAGCGATCAGAATGTCTGGTATACCTGTTTCGAGGCTTGCCTTTGCCTCCGCTACCGAAGCAACGCAGTGCACAACAAAGCTGCCTTCCAGCGCATGTTGCATCTTCTCGCGTGCATGTTGGTCGCTATCTACGAAAAGAATATCTAACCTACGCAATGCCTGAAATCCACGCACTATTCATCACAGTTTAAGCCATATCCTACACTCACTCCCGACCTTTTCACTTTTCTCTATCTGCATTCTCCACGCGCCCGCTGTATCGGCACATCGCTCTTCTAGTAAACGCGCAAGCGATCATGTCGCAGGTCGCACACGGGTCAATCGTGCTCGGCCTGGCTTTGTACAAGGTAGTCCGTGCGGCGCTGACGCTCGCCCGGAGTCAGGCGCAAAACGCGCTCGATGGCCGCGTTCAGAGCTGTGGGCTTGAACGGCTTCGTAAGATACTCGTCGGCCCCTGAAAGTATGCCCGTCATCTGGTCTTCTTCACGCGTCATCGCGCTCAAAATGATCAGGGGGGTATTGATGGTACGAGGATCGCCGCGCAAACAACGTACCAGTTGATACCCATCCATACGCGGCATCTTCACATCTATAATCACACAGTCCGGCTGTTCAGCAAAGATGCGCTCCAGGCCCTGCACGCCATCATACGCCACGATCACCTGATAAGAGCCTTGCAGGTTCATTGCATATTTGATAAGTTCCACAATGGTCGGATTATCGTCGATAACCAATACTTTTTTCACTGCATTTCCGTTGCTCATTTGACACCCCTCGCAAATCACTACACAATGTACTGGTTACAGGTCCAAAATGATAGTTCACCCAATGCATTGTAGCACAGTTACACGCGACTGCCAACTAGCTATCCCTTCGTACTATCTGCCTGTCGAGAGAGATAGCAACCGCTTCTCTCTTTTCTATCGGATGCAAGGCGGTACTTCTCTAGTGCCGGATTCCTTTCGTTGTGTTAGAATAGCAGGGAAAGCTATGTCTATATGCACGACGAGGGAGACAGCGATGCTCGACCGCTATTCACGACAAATATTGTTTGGACCAATCGGCAAGGAGGGGCAGGAACGGCTGCGCGCTGCATCGGTGACGATCATTGGCTGCGGTGCCCTGGGAACGGTGCTGGCGAACAACCTGTGCCGCGCTGGCATCGGGCACCTGGTGATTGCCGATCGCGATTTTATAGAGCTGAACAACCTGCAGCGCCAGATTCTCTTTGACGAGGAGGATATCGCGCGCCATGTCCCCAAAGCGATCGCCGCCGCCGAGAAGCTGCAGCGCATCAATAGCGAGGTACAGGTCGAGGCGCTGGTGGAGGATATCAACGCCGATGGCATTGAGTCCCTCGTGCAGGACACAGATCTTGTGCTTGACGCCACCGACAATTTCGAGACGCGCTACCTGCTCAACGATGTATGTGTAAAATATCAGCGACCCTGGATCTATAGCGGCGTGATCTCTTCGTACGGCGTGACGATGAACATCCTACCCGGCGACACGGCCTGCCTGCGCTGCGTCTTTCCAGAGATGCCGCTGCCCGGCACGACGCCGACCTGTGATACGGCGGGCGTCCTGAACGGCATCGTAGGCGCTATTACGGGCATTGCTTCGACCGAGGCGCTTAAGATCCTGCTCAAGAGCGCCAAAGTCAGTCGCGAGTTGGTGACGCTCGATCTGTGGGAGAATGCCTTCGACCGCATTGAGCTGCCGCGCCAACCCGATTGTCCCACGTGCGGCCAACACCAGTACGAGTTCCTGGATACGCTGGCCGGAACCAGTAGTACCAGCCTCTGCGGGCGCAACGCCGTGCAGGTACGCGCCGCGACGGGCAAGGGCAGAATCGATTTTTCCATGTTGGCAGAGCGCCTACAGGCGGTCAGCACGGTCAACTACAACGAGTTTCTGCTGCGCTTCCAGGTCGATGGCTATGACCTCACCGTCTTCCCCGACGCGCGCGCCATCATCAAGGGGACCGACGACGAGCAGCTTGCGCGCTCAGTCTACGCGCGCTACATCGGCATGTGAGACCTTGTACTTACTGTAGACAATTGCTATAATAGCCCTGTTCGGCTCCAGATACGTAGCCGCTCAATGGGTGTGCGCAGAAGGTCGAAGAGTCCTCCCCGCATGGCTCGATCCTTTAACATGTAAGGAAGATATCATTTATGAATGAACATATTCTTGTCTGCGTCGCCTGGCCGTACGCGAAAAGCTCTACCCATGTCGGGCAGATCGTAGGTGCATACCTCCCGGCGGATACGTTTGCGCGCTATCATCGCATGGCGGGCAACTCGGTCCTGATGGTCTCCGGCAGCGACGAACACGGCACGCCTATTCTGGTGGATGCGGAGAAGCAGGGCATCACTCCACGCGCATTTGTGGCTAACTACCACAAGCAGATCACCGAGGTCTGGGAGCGCCTGGGCATGTCGTGGGATCTCTACACCGAGACCGGGACGGCGAACCATTACCGCATCACACAGGATTTCTTTCTGACGCTCTACGATAAGGGCTATATCTATAAAGACATCATGCAGGCGGCATACAGTCCAGCAGACGGTCGCTTCCTGCCCGATCGCTATATCGAAGGCACCTGTCCTATCTGTGGCTATACGCAAGCACGCGGCGACCAATGCGACAACTGCGGCCACACGCTGGACCCCGTCGATCTCATTGATCCCCACAGTCGCCTGAGTAAAGGCGAAGATAACAGAATCGAAATGCGCAAGACGGAGCACTTCTTCCTGGACCTGCCGAAGCTGCAGGAGCCGTTGATGGAGTGGCTCTCGCAGGAGAAGGATCACTGGCGACAGAATACGCTGACATTCGCCATGAACTGGCTCAAAGAGGGGCTGCACGCCCGCGCCATCACACGCGACCTGGACTGGGGCGTGCCCATTCCACTGGAAGGCTACGAGGATAAGCGCATCTACGTCTGGTTCGACGCCGTGATCGGCTACTACTCCGCCTCCGTCGAGTGGGCAGAGCGACAGGGGACGCCCGAGGCATGGAAGACGTGGTGGGTGCCCGGCCAGGCCGACCCGCCCGTGAAGTCCTACTACTTCATCGGCAAGGATAATATCCCCTTCCACACCATCATCTGGCCCGCCATGCTGATCGGCTATGGCAATCGCAACCTGCCGTTCGATGTGCCCGCCAACGAGTTCATGACCATGAGCGGGGCCAAGGCGTCGAGCAGTCGCGGCAACGTTATCTGGACTAAAGATGTCCTGGATCAGTACGGGGCCGATGCTCTGCGCTACTACCTCTCGATTACAGCACCGGAGGGACGCGATAGCGACTTTACCTACGACGAGTTGGTGCGGCGCAATAACGATGAATTAGTTGCGACCTATGGCAACGCCGTCCATCGCACGCTAAGCTTCCTGCAGAGCCGCTTCGGAGGTGTCGTGCCGCAGCCACAGGCGCTGCGCGAAGCTGATCGCGAGGTATTGGCGGAGCTGGAGCGTGGCTTCGGCCTGGTCGGACACAATATCGCGCTCTGCCACTTCAAAGAAGGGCTAAACGCGGCGATGGCCGTGGCACGCGCCGCCAACCGCTACCTGGACGAGCAGGCTCCGTGGAAGCAGATCAAGGTCGACCGCGAGGCTGCCGGGACCAGCATCTACATAATGTTGCAGGTCATTAGCGGGCTGCGCCTGCTCTTCTGCCCCTATCTGCCCTTCTCGTCGCAGAAGCTGCACGAGTACCTTGGCTTTGAGGGCGATGTGAGCAAGGTCTCCTGGCGTCCACAAACGGTGCCCGCTGGCATAACGCTGCCGCAGCCCGCGCCGCTGTTCGCGAAACTGGAAGAGCACGTCACCGTCTAAAATGTAAAATCAAGTTTTATGTGATAGGGGCGCGATTTATGAGCCCGTGGCGACGTATGATATATCCACGCGACATATATGTAGGGGCGCGATTTATAAGCCCGTTGCGCTCTCCAGGACGATATATCACAATTCCGGCGCACGGATCGATAGGATCGATAGGGGCATAACGGGCT
>JALYTQ010000100.1 GCA_030854195.1 Chloroflexota bacterium | reverse complement strand
GTCCAGAGACGTAGAGGGCCTGTCAGAGCCATCAGTACGCGGTTTATCAAAGTAGAACCTTCCATCATCATCGGCCAGCTTGCCGACCGCTACAGACAACGAGGAGAGGTTACGGTTCTTCAGGGCTGGATCGAGGGATGAGCAGGTCGGCTTCACATGTACGAGCTGAGCGCGATCGCGCCAGAGCCACACGCCATCACTACCCGGCGGAAAGGCCCGCTCGATATGGGGCACATCCAGGCGCTCGTAGGCTATGAAATAGCGCGTCGCTGTATCGCCACCGAGCAGCTTCTTCTGCATAAAGTCCCGCAGCAAGGGAACAATTGCGGGATAAATCATGCCAGCAATGCCGCCGTGGACGATCTCCCGCGACCCATAGCTAAACACCGACGAAAGGGCTACAGCATTCAGCGCCTCAGTCTCTCTCTCATCGCGTGCTTCCTCGTTCGCGGTCCTATCCGGCGCATCATCGTAACCCTCGACGGGTGTCCCTTCGGGTTGCGCATCATGCTCTGTCGGCTCATCCTCTTCGGGTTCGCTAGAGAGCACGCGCATGACTGGCTCATCCTCTTCTGGCACAGCAGGCGCAACCTCGCTAGCCTTGTGGTCAAACAGGCGTCGTATCTCAGGTTCAAGCTCGGTCATAGGAAGAATGCTCTCGCTCACGCCTGCCTGGGGCAAGGCAGGCGGAGCAAGGAGCTCTAAATTGATGCTTCTGGTCATACCTCCCTGGTACGCAGCGGGTAGGATTGAAGCATCGGAATAAGTATGTTGGGAATGTTGGCAGGTGCAGGTGGTGCGCGCCGGATATGGCTCCGCGTGGCCTGACTTGACCTTTGGGCCGGGCTTCTTCTTAGCCAGTACTTTTCGGTAGTCCTCGAACTGGAGCAGGTACCGTCTCAGGTCTGCACTTATCTCGATGCGCTCAAAGTACTGGCGCTCGGGTGGAATATAGTGCGGCGAGCGCTCCCATTCGAGGTATTCGTGAACCAGCCTGTAGAGCACATCGAAGTGCATCTCCATCACCCAGTGGCCCTCGCGTTGAGCTGGCTGCAGGTGTAGGAGTCGCTTCTCCCTCATCTCCTGTAGATCGATCTCGATGGTGCGCCTGTGGCGACCAACGCGCTCGGCAATCTCCTTCGCCGCTAAGCACGGGGCGGGACTATTCACCAGTTCGCCATTGGCAGCGGCCCAGGTGCGATAATGGGCGGGGCGCAGGATCTTCTTGAGCACCCGACACAGCGCCTCGTAGTGCGGACCTTCGCACTTGAAAATGGCGTCATAGCCCGCGAAACGTCCAGTATCATCGGGATCGTATTCAGGCAATGCGCGCAGTGGCAACTTTTGCGCGGTCTCTTTCTCCCTGGCCAGGCGGCCCTGCTGCTGAGCCAGCTTACGGCGCACAAATGCGCGCATAGCTCGCACATGATGGGGTCCCACTACTTTTACCATCCCACGTATCCTCCACTGAGAGAGATTGCTGCATAGCGACTGTTAGTTACGAACAAACACAAGAGTCGATAATCACTCAAAAGACGCGTAAGTTAAATTTACTGTCCTCTACAATACATTGTATGAATCGCTCCAAAACAAGCGGGCGTTGTAGGGTATACATTCAGTGGATTTCAGGAGAAAGGGAGGTGCAAAAACGCTGTAGGATGGTCAAGGAACGGCGTGTCAACTCAATGGTAATCTTTATAGGTCATATTGACGACAGGACTTTTATCGCGGGGCAGGCGCGTTCTAGAGGGGTAATCCCCCAGTAGGGATGGGGCCCATCCCTACTGGGTACAAAAAAGGAGTGCAACAGACATTGCACTCCTTTTTTTCAGGCATACGATTAGTCGAGGTAGTCCTTCAGCTTGCGGCTGCGGCTCGGATGGCGCAGTTTGCGCAGCGCCTTCGCCTCGATCTGGCGGATGCGCTCGCGGGTCACGTGGAACTCCTTGCCCACTTCCTCCAGGGTGCGGCTGCGGCCATCATCGAGACCGAAGCGCAGCTGGAGCACCTTGCGCTCGCGTTCCGTCAGGCTATCCAGGACATCCTCCACCTGCTCTTTGAGCAGCTGGTGGCTGGCGGCATCGGCAGGAGCGAGCGCCGTATGGTCTTCGAGGAAATCGCCCAGGTGGCTATCATCCTCTTCGCCGATCGGCGTCTCCAGGCTCACCGGTTCCTGGCTCACCTTGATAATCTCGCGCACCTTCTCCGCGCTAATCTCCATCTGCTCAGCGATCTCCTCAGACGTAGGTTCGCGTCCAAGGTCCTGTAGCAAGCGGCGGCTAATGCGGATCAAGCGATTGATCGTCTCCACCATATGGACCGGAATACGGATAGTACGTGCCTGGTCGGCGATCGCGCGGGTGATAGCCTGACGAATCCACCAGGTGGCATAGGTACTAAACTTGTAGCCCTTAGTGTAGTCGAACTTCTCGACCGCGCGGATCAAGCCGATATTGCCCTCCTGGATCAGGTCCAGCAGGTTCATGCCGCGTCCAATGTACTTTTTGGCTACGCTCACCACGAGGCGCAGATTGGCCTCGGTCAGGCGGCGCTGGGCCTCCTCGCCATCGAGAATGTAGCGGCGCAGAGGAACGGGCTTGAGCAGCTCATTTTTGCCGCGCTCCATAATTTGAGCAAGGCGGACCTCTTCTTCCGCTGTGAGCAGAGGCACGCGTCCGATCTCGCGCAGGTACATACGCACGGGATCATCCAGACTGCTTTCCAGGTCAGCAACAACGATACCTAGACCGTCTTGCAACTCATCCCATTTGTGATCGGCCATAACCTCAGTATCAACCACCTCGTCAGGTCCGGGCTCCCAGTCTGCTGGCGGCTCCTTGGTAGGGTCCAGGGCATCCATAGGCTCTTCGTCCTGTAGCTTAAACAGGTCAAATGACTCAACCTCATCGATAGGAGTCTGGCGACTCCCAGCGGCAACGATATGAGCGTGATGACCAACGGTCTCCATAGAAAAGACATCATCCGCATGATTCCGCATAGACTCTTCAAAAGGATCAATTGAGAAAACGTCGCGCAGCGGCTCCGTACTGGCGGTGCCGCGCTCGCTATGTTGTACTCGATCCATTACTTCTTGTTCCCGATTCACCATTCTGGCATCCCCCTTCAGAAAACAGGCCAATAGGATAAACGTATAAAAAGGATGAAACTCCTGTTTCCCGATCCGATTTGGTAAAAATGATTTCGTTTCTTGTCGTCAGTGTCACTCAGTTATACATTTCTGCCCTTACCAGCCCACTACCCATGGAGGTGCATTGCTGAGTTCAAAGTCCGCAACTGTTGACATATCTCCAGTTGGCGGAGTTGAAGCTGCCCCATGCTCGCTTTATCGCTCGCCTGATCAGCTTCACGTATAAGATAACTTAGTTCTGTATTCAATTGTAACAGTCGTGTTCGCTTAAGCCGGGTGGCGCACTGGACTGCTTCTTTCACCAGTCCTGCTCCATCGCGTGAAGTCTCCGACTCAACACACTTTTGAACTCTGGCTACCGCTGTTAGTAACTCAGAGGGTACAAATTGCTCAAAGGGTTGGTTAGAGGGGGAAGAAGCACGTTGATAAACAGAGTTGAGAATGTGGTACAACTCTCGTGTGTCTGTCCCGGCGAAGTCACTATCATTTAGTATACCACAAACATGTGGATTCAACGCAGGATTCTGCACGAGTAGCCCAATCAGGTAGTCCTCCCATTGTAACTTATCTCCCCTGTTCCTGTCAAGCGTTCGCGAGCGGGTCTGTGCGTCGCTTTGCGCGCCTGTAGAGCTTTCCCCTTTTTCGCTGATCCAATCAGGTTCGGCATCCTCCTGCCGCCGCTGTCCGGCTGTCTCGCGCAGTACTTTTGGGCGTGTGTTTGAGAATTCGACACCTTGCGTTTTCTGACTTCTCAATACCCGTTGCAGCTCTTCGTGTAGGCTGCGTTCGTCGCTGCGGATCATCGCGGCCAGCTTGCGCATGTAGTCATCGCGTTTGATGCGGTCGTTAATCATCCCGATGACCGGGAGCAAGCGTTTTGCCGCCTCGGCCTTGCCCTCTGGTTCACGTAGATCGAGGTCCACGGTCTTCACGACAAAGTAGTAGTCGATGAGCGGCTGCGGATGCGCAACTGCGTAGAGCCAGGCCGAGAGGTCGCGTTGTATCAACTCGTCAGGATCTTCGCCGTCTGGCAACTTCAGTACATTGATCTCAGCGTCTACCCGTTCCTCAAGGCGTATGATGCCGTGTGGATCGGATGCTTTGCGCGAGCCGTACTGGCCGTTCCGTTTTTGCCCTTCCGTTCTACCGGCGGGCAAGGGAACTGGTACCACGACGCGATCAAACGTTCTGAGTGCTTCCTGAATGCCGTGCTCAGTAGCTGCGCTACCGGCGGCATCGGGATCGAGCGCCAGCGTTACCTGTCTGGTCAGCTTTTTTAATTGTTGAATGTGCTTCTCAGTGATAGCACTGCCGATGCAAGCTACCGTCTGCTTTGTCCCATATTGATGAGCGATAACCGCGTCTACATACCCTTCTACAATAACAACTTGATGAGCCTGTTTTATTGCATCTCTCGCCATATCTATAGCATAGAGTACACTATTTTTTTCAAACAACAGCGTTTGTGGCGAATTTAAGTACTTTGGTTTACCTTCGCCCAGTGCGCGTCCCCCAAAGCCAATCACGCGACCACGGATATCCCGAATAGGGAAGATCAATCGATCTCTAAAGTAATCATATACCCCACCACCATATTCTCCCTTTTGATCGTCCACGCGTTCCCTTGCCAGGCCGCCCACCACCAGCTCGCGTTCGCTATAGCCCTGGCCGAGCAGGTAGTGTGAAAGAGCCTCCCACTGATCGGGTGCGTAGCCGAGAGCGAAGGACAGTATGGAGTCGGAGGTGATGCCGCGCTTCTTTGCATACGCGCGCGCGTCTGCCGCCTCCTTCGAGCGCAAAAACATCTGGTGAAACCAGAGCAAGGCATCCTCGTTCAGTTTGCGCATGCGTTCCCGAGTAGCACTGGCCTCGCGTTCAGCCTCGGGATCGCGGTTGCCCTGATCCTCAACGGACACGCCAGCCTTCTCGGCCAGGTAGTACAGAGCCTCGCGAAACTCAAGCCCCTGCTGCTTCTGCACAAAGGCGAAGATGTCGCCACCCTCGTTGCAGCCAAAGCAACGCCAGGTCTGACTTTCAGGAAACACGTAGAACGAAGCTGTACGCTCGTTGTGAAACGGGCAGAGCCCCTTCAATGCCTTTCCTGACTTCTGGAGCGCGACCACGAGGCCGATCTCCTCCGCTACATCCACTTTTGCTTTGATTGTCTCGATGATAGATGTCATACGCTTGCCTCAACGAAGCCTGGAAGATTGTCGCTTTAGAGGTTACATTTGTCTCACATCACATATAACGATCAATATGCCAGAAAGTCGCGTTACAAGAAAAAACAAACGATCTGAGAGCCAGGAATAAACCTATCGTACTACCAGCACCAATCAGCAGGTATATCTGTGGTCGCATTAGAGGTCAAAAAAGAGAGATGCACCAATGTATTAAACGTTATTCCTTGCCTGCTGGTGACAAAAAAGTTATCCACATTTTTGCACAAACGTAATTACTACTATTATATATATTTATTAAGAGATATATAAAACAGTAGTAGTAGGGGCTGTGGATAAGTGGATAACTCTGCCCCGCAATTATTTCCTCGCACCCCCTTTAGCATACCTCAACCCGCCTCTAGAGCCAGTTTGCAGCATGACAGAAACACCTCCTCAAATGTGTATATAATTGTTTCTTCGGTGGACAGACGGTGGATAAAAACGCTCTGCGCGGTGGATAACTTTGCCGAAGAAATAATTGGAAAACATTATGTGGATAAGTTATCCACCGCCATTGTGGATAAGTAGGGGTAGTTATCCACCGAGGAATTAAATGGGAATTGATTGGGAAGGAACTGGAGAATAATGGGGATAAATCTGTATAGGTAATCTGGTCTAGCATGCGGAAAATTCCTCAAATCTGGGGAAAAGGAGCTTCATCGATACATCATCCCGATATACGAGGAACAAATTGTGGAAAATCTATCCACAACGCTGTGGAAAACTCAATTCTTCACAACTTCCTCACCGCCTGCCTGTGTGGAAAATGTGGAAAAGTTATCCACATTGTGTGTGGATAAGTGCCGCTTGTATAGTCCGCATCTATCATGATGATAGATGCGCGCCAGAAAATGTGGAAGATGTGGATAAGTTGTCAACATAGAATGTGGACAAGTGCATGATTGTGCCCGGCTGCATAAACTGATATAGTGCTACCATTCTATCACATGGCGGATGTGGAAAAGTTATCCACATTGTGTGTGGATAAGTCGGCTGAAGTGATCGTTGATGGAGAGCTGATACATCGCAAAGATATGTTATGGGCGCAATAAGTAGCGGATGTGGAAAAGTTATCCACATGTGGGGATAAGCTCCTGGCGGCGTTGCAAACTCTTCCGCTGCGGGAAATTGCTATGCATCTCTCTGCCGTATATAAGGGAAGAATGTAAAGAGAATGTGGAAAAGTTATCCACATTGTGTGTGGATAACTTTCTGGTATCGTGCAAAAGAGAGAGGACGCAAAAGATACGCGCTGGGTCCTTAGAACTGCTTAACAAGATACACAGCATAAGAAGAAGCAAAGATGCGTAGAGAGAAAAGCTGAAGAGAGGGTCAGGAAAAGAAGAAACGCCAGCACCGCACAGGAAAGGGTTATCCACAATAGCTGTGGATAACCCTCCTACAAAATGTGCAGAAGTCAAGCCCCTGACCAAAATTGCTATGCCACCTGGCAAAAAGGCGCGTAGCTTAGTGAGACAGGACGCGGTTGTCATAGAGCACGCGGATATGAGTCAGCGTGTCGTAGATGCGTAAGAGTTCGCCGGTACTCAGAAGGGAGGCGCAACCCTCGCCAGGCGCGTGCGGTGCATCGCCAGCGAACACGCCTTCACACATACCCAGCAGACCCTGGCTGAAACGCTCCTGAAAAGGTTCCAGCAGGAGCAGGCTCTTGCGCCACAGGTATTCGCGCACTGGGTACTCTTCTTGTAACGAAACCTTCTTCTCGGAGCAATTGCGCATCGCAAGCATCACGTCGATATATGGCCCCAGCAGCCAGCTCCACGCGGTTCCCTGATGCAGCGACCTTTGTTGATCCGCGTGGGACTGGCCCGCATTGCCACGATACGCGGCATCCCGAGGGGCCAGAGTGCGCAGTCCAAAGGGAGTCAGCAGATGTTGGCTGATGGCATCGAATATGCTCTGTCGATATTCCGTATTCAGAACGGAATAGCGCAGCGAGAGCGCGAGCAATTGATTGGGACGTAATGCGGCATCGTTACCATCTGGCCCATCGATGACATCATAGAGGTAGCCACCTTCGGAGTACCAGAAGCGCTGCTGAAAGCTATGGCGGCATTGGGCGAGCAGCCTCTGATAGTGAGACGGGACATGACCGGGGCGGTTCGCCTGCGAGAGCTGTAGCGACCACTCCAGCAGCAACGAAAGAGCGGAGTACCATAATGCATTGACTTCGACGGCCTTACCGGAGCGAGGCGTAACGGCTACCCCATCCACGCTTGCATTCATCCAGGTGAGCGCTTTGCCTGGCTGGGACGCCACGAGCAGTCCGTCATTTGGATCGACGCAGATGCCGAGAGAAGTACCCTGAATATATGTATCGATAGCCTCGACCAGTTTCGGGAAAAAATCCTCCAGAAACGCATCGTTATGCGTGGCGCGCAGGTAGGCATCAAGCGCGTAGAAGAACCAGAGCGTTGTATCGACGCTGCTATAATCGCTCTCCGCGAGAGATTGGTCGTGGAGTGGCAAGCGATCCGGCAGTAGTCCATTCTTGAAGTAGCGCGCAAGCACACGTAACGTTCCCAACGCCTCGTCGTAGCGCTTCGTGGCAAGCATTAAGCCAGGGAGCGCGATCAGGGTATCACGCGTCTTATTTTCCATGCCAAAGTAGTCGGCAAGCGCGACCGGTACGCCGCCCTGGTTGGCAGGAAAGGTGCCCATATGCGGCCTCTGCCCATCGAGAGTCGCGCGGACAAGGAAGCGATCCGCCGCCTGCACTAGCAGCTGGAGATATGCCTCTCCGCCAGCGTATGGATCGGCGCTGGTTGTCAGTGGAAGCACGTTCAGGTGATGGACACGCGCCGCTTCTCCACCTTCACCGAAGAAACGTTTGGGCTCTATTATCTCCTGCGCGAGTTGTTGTTGGCGCTCTACACTGCGTTTATACGAAAGGTTGAGCTGGTTCAGGCGAAATGTCTGTGAAGATAAATCCTCGCTACTGACGATAATCGTCAAGGTCGCGCTCTCATCGGGCCAGAGCGTAGAGCGGATGACGCCTGGTAGATAGAGATCATCCGTCGCGGGCTGGCCGTTTTCCGTATCGTGCCGGTGCAAAAAGTTCCAATACCAGACGCCGGTCGGGATAAACGCAGTCTGGCTCTCTGCATGTCCAACGGCCATAATATGAAACGGGTACCCCGACTCCCCATCGCGAATAGTGCAGCCTGCTACGCCACGCGGCAGGGAGAGAGCAGCGTCCCATTCGTCATGCTCTATATCGTCTGCATGGAGATGGGTACTGACTTGAAAGTGGTAGCCATTATCACCGTGGCGCAGGTAATGGCAAGGGCGCGATGTAACAAAAGGCAGGAGCGTGATAGACAGCGCGCTTGCCTCTGTATACTCAGAACTTGACGCGTTACTATTGCTCAGTGCTCCTGTGATGCCGCTTCTGCGGTGTCCAGAGCTATCGGTGCTCGTCGTACGCAGGAGGCGATACTGAATATAGGTTGTATTTTGACCCTGTGGCATCCAGATGCGCTTCTCCAGCATCATCCCATTGATACCGCCCAGGCGATAGGTAAAGATAGGGAAGCCTTCTTCAAGGCGGAACGCTTCCAGGTGTACAAAACCGGATGGGTTTAACGTACCATCACGGTACTCGTTGGTCCCAAGATTATATACGCGTTGATCAAAAACGACCTCTTCGTCGATCTTTGTGAGCAGAAGTTGCGGGAATTTTGCGTCAGGTGGCTGTGCTACAAGCAAGCCGTGTTGTCTGCGGGTAAGTACGCCCGCGACCGTTCCTGCCGCGTATCCTCCCAATCCGTTCGTCATGAGCCACTCGCGCGAGATCGTCTCATCGAGGTTACAGCAAGTGCTGCGATTCAAGGTGATGGTCATGGCAAGGCCCTCCAAGCCCCTAGAAAATAGTATGCCGCTACTGTAGCAGCATATTTTGTGCAGGACACATCCTTATGTCATCTCTCTGCATAGTGTAGCACACCATTTTTATAAGCAATAGGAGTTTCATAGTTATTTTTATAGCGTTTAACAAATCTGTGACCTTGCAAGCGAGTTGTGTTTATGGGTTGCTGCACGTGGATCTCTATCCGTGATAGTGGGCTAAGATAATGCGTATATATGAATACATGTAACGCGCTTTGTAGCTCAAATGGGCTTATCAAGCGGAGCCTGTTCACCTATTTGCTTCTCAGTAATAATAAGTATGTAGTAGTAGAGGAGGGTGTCCTTTGTTGTTGCACCAACCCAGAGTCAAAGCGTGGCTCCGCGTATCCTCCCTTTTGTGTATTATGAGCGTAGCGGTTCTGCTGTGCTTTTCTGCTTGCGGTAGCATGTCCCCGACAGTCAAACAGAAGCTGGTACAGCCGACGGCCTCTAACGATCTGGTATCGCCCGGCTTTTTGACGGTGGGAAGCTACACTACCTATCCTCCGCAGGAAAATATCGACCCGCATACCGGTAAGGCTGTCGGCTTCGATATCGATCTTATCAGTGCAGTTGCTGCGCGTATGAACTTAAAGGTAAAGATCGTCAGTGCGGACTATCGGGACATCATTAATGATCTGCTGGCCAGGAACTTTGATGTCGTTATTTCTGCCATCAGCATTACTCCTGAACTGCAAGAGAAGGTCGCTTTCGTGCCCTATTTTAACGGTGGAGAGTCTTTGCTCGTTGCGAAGGGCAATCCTCGCGGTATCAAGAAGTTGATGGACCTCTGCGGACAAAAGGTCGCGGTACAAGATGAGACGCTAGAACAGAAAGACCTGGGCATGCTGAGCAGCACCTGTCAACAGGCAAAAAAACCTTCTTTACAGCTTGTTGTCGTACAGGAGCAGGGAACTATGTTACAATTATTGACAGCGAAGAAAGTTGTAGCTACGTATCAGGATTCTCCATTGACCGATTATTTTATCAAACAGTATCCGCAGCGCTTCGAGATGGGAGGCGCGGTCGTGAATGCAAATCTTGAGGGTATAGCTATACGTAAAAATGATACCAGGATGTTCAAGTCGGTACAGGCCGCTTTCAATACACTAACGACGAATGGAACGTACTGTTCGCTTATCAATAAGTGGGGGCTAACCAGTGGCGTACTGATGCAAGACAACCGGCGTATCTGTTAACGTAATCAGGAGTATACGGTCCGCCATGCGTCTGTCTATTGCTACTATTACCGCCAACACTGCTATTGGAAATAAGGATAATGACGTTCACCTGATCGAGTTCTACGCGCCGCAGCTTGCGCAAGCGGTACAGGCGGGCCAATATTGTATGATCCGCTGCTGTGGTGCCGGGGCGAGTGATCCGCTGTTGCGACGCCCTTTCTTTATTCATAGCAGGCAACGAGAGCAGGGACTCTGCACCTTGCTCGTGCGTGTGGGCGGACGTGGGACCGCCTGGTTGGCGCGCCAGCCAGTGGGCGCGCCGCTCGACGTGCTGGGACCCCTCGGGCACGGCTGGAGCATCAATTCCAATGCGCGCAACCTGCTCCTGGTCAGTGATGTACACTTGATCGCGCCTCTTCCCTTCTTGATGCAGAGCGCGCTTGAACAGCAACTCGCCGTGACGCTTCTCTGCCAGAGCCGCACGCTTGAAGGTGCCTACCCGGCTGCCCTCTTGCCGCCAGAAGTAGAGTACCACATCGTAACGCCAGATGAGCAGGGCGATCTACAATCCGTTCTGGGCGAGTATTTAAGCTGGGCGGATGCCGCCTATTGTTGCGTTTCACGTGAAACAGCGACCGCGTTGTATAACCAATTTGAGCGACTACGCGGCAAGCATTTCGCGCAGGGAGTCGTGTTGCGGCCCTTCGTCTGTGGCAGCGGAGCCTGCTTTGCCTGTAGTATACAGGCGCGTACCGGCCCGAAGCTGGTCTGCCGGGATGGCCCGATCTTCGCATTACGCGAGATAGTGCGCTAGTATATTAAGATCCTGCTGTAAGAGAGCCGGGTGGAGGAAGCTGCCCGGTCTTGCGGGGGGCAACCGGTGAAATGGCGTACAGGCGTTGCGAGAGAGTAAAATTGGGCGTAACATCTAAAAGGTGAAGAAAGACCTGCACGATCAGCGGATCGAAGCTACTGCCCGCGCCCTGCAAAAGGCGTTCGCGCGCGGCATCTTTCGACAACGGCGCTTTATACGGGCGCTGCGAAGTCAATACATCGTAGACATCGGCCACGGCGAGGATGCGCGCGCTCATAGGAATCTCCTCCCCTTGCAGTCCCGCCGGATAGCCGCGCCCGTTCCACGCCTCGTGGTGGTGGAGGACGGTTTCGACGTAGAAGGAGTGGACATCACAGCCAATCAGAATGCGAGCGCCGATCACAGGATGGCGCTCCATTTTGCGCCGCTCCTCGTCTGAAAGAGCGGCGGATTTATTCAAGATATCGTTCGCGATCCACGTTTTGCCAAGATCGTGAACCAATGCTGCCAGTGCAAGATCGCGCGCATCACGTCGGCTCCAGCCCAGGCTGCGGGCCAGACGATGGGCATAGGTAGCCACCCGGCGCGAGTGTTCATAGGTAAGAATATCGCGTTCTTGAATGCTTTTTGCAAAGGCGAGAAGAACTTTCCTTGTCTCGCTGCCTCTTTCCATAGTTTTCATTGCCACCACTCTGCTGCTCCCACTTCACAAATGTAATATGTAACTTTTAAAGCTACTATAAACGAAATACAAACGGACATACATAAAAACGCAAGATGCGCGTATTCTGCTTTAGAAGTAGATATGAAGCGCTATCTTCCAAGTATGGACTTGCGGGTCTTCTTAAAAGAGAAGCAAATTCTCTGTGTACCTATACCATCTTAATATTTGCTTCTATCCACGTCTACGCTGGCGCTTCAAAAAGTACTTTTGTATCATCGCATCTTAGAGAAGGAGATTGTATAACTCCCTTCATCATCCTTTACGGATTACAAACGTAGAGGTTCAACCATCCCCCAAATAGTCCCTCTTTTTATCCCAATTCGTATTGAATTGCCATTTTTTGTGATAGACTCACCTTGATACTTAAGAAAAGAGTACTATCCCGGTCGTTATCTTAGAGGATGTATTGAATAATGGGATACTTATCTTTGCTAGCTTAAAATGGAAGTAACGAACGATGGTAGAGAATATTGAAGAGCAGATTTTGGATCAAGAAACTATAGAGGCTATACCAGAGCAACAAAACGAGCGCGTCGTTACCGTCGTGCTGACAGCCGATAACCACCTCGGTTACGCGGCATTCGGGCAGAGTTCGCGCAAGCGCGAAGAGCGCCAGCAGCGCCTACGCCGCGCTTTTCAGCAGGCAACCGATTTCGCGATAGCCCAGGGCGTTGACCTGTTTATCCAGGCCGGTGATCTCTTCGACACCACCGCGCCCGATGAGCGAGATCGTAGCTTTGTGGCGGCGCGGCTGGCCGATTTGAAGCAGGCTGGCGTACATACCTTTGCGCTGGGCGGTGTCCACGATACACCGGGCACTGAGCAAGCAGGCGAAGAGACGCCAGCGCCACAACTCAGCTATGCGCGCCTGGGGGCACTGCATTATTTTCCTCCACAAAGCGACACGCCGGAGTTGGAGCCGGTCCACCTGGATATCCACGGTGTAGCCGTTGCTATCTGTGGCGTAGGGGTGCTGGCCGGGCAGGAGGGGGACCCTCTTAAGCGCCTGCGTGTTCAGCCTGATATCGAGCGCGCTGCGATCCCCATCCTGGTATTGCACGCGCCTATAGAGGATCTGGCAGCCGGTTCAGCATTGCTGGATACGCGCGCTCAGGTAAGCCACAGCAGCATCGAGAAACAGTCAGCCTTCCGGTATATTCTGGCCGGTTATCAACATAATTATACTCATATGCGGATTGGTCAAACGGATGTAATCGTCGCTGGGGCCACACAACATGTTGATTTCAGCATGCCAGACTACGCGCCCGGCTTTGTCTTCCTGGGACTCGCGGCTGACGGTTTGCGCTGGTGTACCCACGTTAAAGTCGATGCTCCGGTGCTACAACGTCTAGAGATACAGGTGCAAGAGCTATGGCCCACGTCTGAGACGAACGAGACGCCAGGTTCTCCTACCGAGATCATTCTAGAGCGGTTGCGTCCTCTCTGTGATGCCGCCGCAATGGTGCAACTACGCCTGGTGGGCGCGCTGACACGTAAAAAGTACCACCAGCTAGACCTGAATCAGATCCGCCGCTATGGCGAGGAGAACAGCTTTGCCCTGGCCATCGACGATAGCGCGCTCTCCCTGTTGCCAGAACAAGACGAGGCAGAAGCGGGCGAACGGCTCTCGCCACGCGAAGAACTGATTCTCCTGGCGGATGAGTGGATCGCTATAGCTAGCGGGGAGCAAGAAAAGCAGGCGTTACGCATCACGAAGGAAGAACTATTGCTCGCGATGGATGGTATAACGGGGAAAAGATGAATATTTACTCTATATAGGAAGAGCCATAGAATGAATGCATTGCCTGGTTCGCGCAACCTGAGCGTTGAGATAATTAACGAGCAAACATTGCCAGATCAGCGAAGAACTATTTAATGGTGACAGTATAATGGCGATAGTATACAGCACAGGCATTGGCGAACGGAGTACAGATCATGATAATCCTCAAACATGTAACTATAGAGCGTTTCAGATTACTGCGCGAAATGAATCTCCATTTCCCTCAGCGCGGTAGCATTCTGATTCAGGGTCCTAATGAATCTGGGAAATCCGCGCTTCTCGAAAGTATTTATTTTGCACTCTACGGTGAAGCATTATCAACAGAGCGGGGGAAGCGCTCGCTCAACGATTTAATATCATATGGCGCATCTAATGCAGTCGTCACCCTCATTCTCGCGGTTGGTGCGAAGGAGATAGCCATAACGCGCACCATAGAGCGGGGCAAGGGGCAGACAGTCGCGCTCTCTATCCGTCGCCTGGGCATGCCTGAAGAGGAGCCAATCACAGACCTGGAGGTCGCGAACGAGACCATCATTGCGGAACTTGGGCACATGGATGGCGCGGCCCTACGCAATTCCTGTTTGCTTGAGCAAAAGGGTCTGGACCGGCTGGAGACCCTCGATGGGGCCGAGCGCGAAGCCGCGCTCCGCAAGCTGCTCGGCCTTGAAAAGCTCACGCGCCTGACCGAACAGTTCAAGATTGAGGAGCAGGACGAGGAGCTTCTACAGGATGGACAGAAGCGCTTGCATCTGGCAGAGATGCAAGCACATATTCCAGAACTGAGCCAACGCCTCGACGATATCGAGGCCGCGCTGGACGCGGTCACCGTTTTAGAGGATCTGGACGAGATAGATCT
The DNA here is from genome assembly GCA_030854195.1 of Chloroflexota bacterium. Lineage (GTDB taxonomy): Bacteria > Chloroflexota > Ktedonobacteria > Ktedonobacterales > Ktedonobacteraceae > JACDAE01. The sequence goes on along the minus strand of JALYTQ010000100.1, from coordinate 1,441 downwards.
ACAGAACGCGGATATCGACGAGCAGGAGCAACAGTTCGAGCAGGTACAGAGCAAGCGTAACGAAATCAAGGGGCGTCAGGCGCGTATCCAGCAGCTCAGAAGGGCCGATGAGACCCTGGAAGAGCTTATCACGACCTACGACGAGATGACCGAGGCCCGGCGTCAACTCCCCGAATTAGAAAAACAGATCCTGGACCTGGAGAGGCGCGAACGCGAAGATCTGCCTAAGATGGAGCAGCGCGTGAATGAACTGGGCGAATTGATGCGCTCGTTTGGGACGCTGCAACGCATGTCGAACGACCTGCTCTCAGCGGTAGATACCATCAAAGACCTGGAACAGGAACTGAAGCAGCACGATGAAGTAAAGGATGATCTCAAGAGCCTAGATGAGCAGGTAGAGCACGCGCAAATGCGGCTCACCCAGGCTCAACAGGCCCTGCATGATCTCGAAGAGAGCCGACGAGCCGGGCGTCCACAGCTAGAGGCGCGCCTGCAGCGCATGCAGACGCTATCCGAGCGGCTCGCTGTACTGCGCCAGTTAGAAGATAGCTACGCGCGTCGTCTAAGCAACCGGGGACGGGCTGAAGAGAACGACGCGCAGCTCAGGAAGGTACAGAGAGATCTGAGCGATACAGAGCAAGAGCTGGAACTGGTTGAGGCTGAAGCAAAGCAGGCGCAAAGCCAGGCTGAGAGCATAGAGAAGCGCTGGCGTCAGTTGAGCGTGCGCCGCCAGATAGAAGAATGGCAACGTCTGAAAGGACTCTCCCAGGGTCTGACAGACGCGGAGCAGCACGTGCGCGTGGCGCATCAGCAACAGGAAAAGCTTACCCAGTCGCTGCTGGCCACGCGCGCGTCCAGCAGCAAATATCTGGTCCTGCTCTGCATCGGAATCGTCCTGTTCCTGGTGGGCGTGATCGTCGCATTTTTAACGCTGCAAACCCCCATTATCGCGGTGGTTGCTGTTATTATCGCTCTTGCCGCCGCAGGAGGAGCCGCCTATGGTTTTCAAAAGTATAGAAAGGCGCGTGCAGAGGAACAGGTCATCAACAAGCAGGTGCAGGACGCTATCAACCGGGTTGGGATGATGGTCGCAGCGCGCGAAACAGCCGTGCGGATGGGTGGCAACAATGAAGCGCTTGCCCAGGTTGAGCATGAAATACACGCCCTGGGCGGAAATGTGCCACGCTCCCTCGACGAGGCCCAGTATATGCTCCAACAATGGAGCGACGACGGTGAGAGCCTCGCCGATATCCAGCAGAGAATGAGAGAGAAGAGCGACGAGGCCAATGCTGCCCGCAACCAGGTCAATGTAACAATGGAGGCGGTTGCCAGCCTGCGTAAGGAACGCGCTCGCCTGGAGGAACAGCTTGCTCAGGAGGGCTGGAAGAATATCGAGCAAGACATCCAGGATGAGCAAGCCGCGGTCGAACGCATGCAACAG
>JALYTQ010000361.1 GCA_030854195.1 Chloroflexota bacterium | reverse complement strand
CTCCTTGCCTCCTACAAGGATCGTACTGGAAACTTTCAGTATCCTCAAACGGATCGATACCCCTGCAACCGCGCCGTTTACCACCACGCCTTGCAGCAGGGGCGACTTTCAGTATCCTCAAACGGATCGATACCCCTGCAACTGCGGTCCTCGTACGCGAGGGGGGTGCTGTACTTTGACGGTTATGGCGTGACAGGCACTCTGTTGGGCCTCTCAGCGCGTCGTTTTTGCAGAGAGTACTGCTGCTAGTATACCATATGGCGGGCTTTTTCGAAAACCTGTTTTTGCTCCAAAACCAGGGGGATTTTCGAGTGTGTTTAAGAAGCTTTTCTATATTTTATAGTATATTTCACGCATATATCAGGGCGATTTTCGCCCTAATTATGCGTTTTCGCGCAGTAGGGACGGAGGTTTTCGAGGCGGGCTCATTACCACCTGCTTAAAAGCTGGTTGTGGGTACCCATGACGATTTTCCTATTGGGGTGCATAAAATATTGCTTCAGGTGTATACTGAAAATGGACAGGTTTAGATGTATGATACTTACATACGAGCACGTCCGTTCGTCTCGTAATTATAGCTGGTATCAACGTATCTAGCACAAACAAAGGGAGCTTGAGGATGCCTTTGACCTTTCGATCCGACTCCTTAGTAACGACCCATCTGGAGTTTACCGTCAAGACGATCACGCCGCTGGAGCTCGACGAGTATAGCGGAGCAGCGCTGCGTGGCAATTTCTTTAACGCGATCTGGCAACGTTTCTGCACCAATAAAAGCGCGCCCACCTGCGCGGCGTGCCCATTGCACGATACCTGCCCGGTCAGCACCCTGGTTGCTCCGCTGCGCGAAGAGGATGCGCGGGGACAGGACATTCCGCGCCCATACGTCCTTGTCTCGCCCGGCAACGGAGCCAGGTATTATCAGGTAGGAGAGCACTTCTCCTTCGGCATGACGCTGATTGGTACAATTGTACAACTTTTGCCCTATATCCTGTTCTCGATGAACTCATTGGAGGAGAACGGTCTGGGACGCCGCCTCGATGAAAACAGGGGACAGCGCGGACGGTTTCAGGTGGAGCGCGTGGAGTGCTATCATCCATTCACCGCACAGCGACAGACGCTCTACGAGGCGGGTGATATGCTCGTCCAGGTGCCGGTGATTACTGTGCAAATGCAAGAGTGCAGAGAGCGAGCCGCGCAGTTGAGCAAAGAGCAGCTCACTCTGCGCTTCATCACGCCTCTACGCCTGATCGATCGGGAACACACAGTCAGACAGGCGAGCTTTCGTCCCCTCGTGCAGCGCCTGCTCGAACGTTATCTCGCCCTTGAGCGCTACTACGGCGATCAGACTATAAGCATTGCCAGGGAGGAGAAGGATGCCTGGCTGCATCTGGCCGATGACATACGCTGCAAGGTCGATCAGACACGCTGGCAAGAACTGAAAAGCTATTCCGCGCGCCAGAAACGCTCCACGCCGATCGGGGGCCTGATCGGGAGCGCAACGTTTGAAGGAGATCTGGCCCCCTTCCTCGATTTGCTGGTCATTGGTGAACTGCTTCACGTTGGGAAAAGTGTAGTGAAGGGCGATGGATGGTATGAAATCGTAGAGTAACGTTTATTTCAGTATCCTCTTCTGGATTGATCCCTTGCGCCGTAGTAACTGGTACATAACAAAACTGCATCACAAATTCTAACGTACCTTGTTTGAATGAACAAGAAATCATCATTACGAGGGATGCAGTGGAATAGCTACAAGTTCTATACTTCAAAACAACAGTATTATCAGGCCCTGCAAGAAACGACACAAGGAGAAAGAATGATGAGCAATTTATTTGTTCTCAAATGCAAAGATGAGGCGACTGGCGAAAACATGCTTGGAACACTGAAGCGTCTACAAAATCAGCATCTCATCGTAGTTGAAGATGCTGCGCTTGTGATGCTACAACCGAATGGCAGGCCAAAGATCCGTCAGGCCCATGACCTCGTGGGAGCTGGAGCACTGGGAGGAGCCTTCTGGGGCATGCTGGTTGGCCTGCTGTTCCTATCACCTTTCCTGGGCGCTGCGATCGGCGCGGGCGCAGGGGCACTCGCAGGGAAAATGGGTAGTGTAGGTAGTGAGACACTCACAGGGAGTCTGAATGATATAGGTCTCAATAACGAATTTATCCAACGGATCACTAACGCGATCCACCCGAGCGAAGCTGCTCTGTTTTTGCTTACCCGTGACGAGGTTGCCGAGAAGGTCCTGCCTGAATTGAAGCAGTACCAATTTGAGGTAATTCAAACCTCGCTCTCTGATGAGAACGAGGCACAATTGCACGAAATGCTTGGTTAAGCAGTTACTGTAGAAGAGGGTGAGAAGAAAATAGCTCGCCCTCTCTACCCCCTCTTTCTCCCACTAATCGTTGTAGGATACGGCCTGCCTTTCTCAACGTATGGAAACGTGTTGATTGCGGTGAAAATATCCGCACACCGCACGAGGATCCGCTCCATGTGGCCCAGGCCAGGCAAGGAACCGCAAACGAGTTCCCAGTTTTTACGTTACACCTCTTGTATTAAGAGATGATTGAAGCTAATTCTTCGTTGCTTTATGGTATACTATTTCTATTAATAAGATTTGATGTAACGGAGGGATTAAAGTATTTCAGGCTATGGGCAGATGCCACAAGGGGATAAAAAATGAAATCTTGTGCTTCTCGCGTACTGATTGCAGGTATAGTCATTGCTTTCATTATTACAGGATGGCAAAAGCTGACTCATAATGCTCAAACTCAACAGGATACTCCTCTCATAGAGCTTAGCAATGGAGGGTTTGTACAGAAGAGTGTAACGATTCCACAAGCAGAGAATATTTATGTGAGAAACACCTCTATGACGGCATTAAACCTTTGCCTGGGCCAGAATCAACAGTGCGATCCATCAGCAACTCTCCCTGGCTACCTGGTAGCACCGGGAGTCACAATCAAGCCTGCTCATATAATCGCGATGAACTTCACCAATGCTAGCAACTACACGATCACTCTGCGAGGACCAGCAGGGAAAACATTCACCTCCCTAAATCTCCTGGTGAAAGTGCAGGCAATGGACACAAAAACGCGTCTTGATAGAGGCATTGGTGGCGTTAGTGGTGGCAGCACTATTCCGAGTGACATAAGCAGTAGTGACAACTCTGCTCAAAATAGCAAAAACAGTAGTAGCAGTTCTGTTCAAAATGGTAGCAATAATGGTGGCACTGATGAAGATGTCACTACAAGTGTCAGCAATGGAGATGATGGAGATGATGGGAGTAGCGGCGGAGGCAGTGCTGGTGGTGATGATGGTGGCAGCAGTGGTGGAGGGAGCGGTGGAGGGAGCGGTGGTGGCGGAGATGGTGGCGGCGGTGCTGGTGGTGCTGGTGGTGGTGGCGGTGGTGACTGATCGTTACCACCATGAGCATGTCCGCAAGCCACTCATTTCCCTTCAACTTACTATCTATTTTCAGAACCCTCAAGCGGGTCGAGAAAAAAAGGTTCTTCATTGATGAAGAAGGAGCGAAGGAAAACATATGTCAATCGAGCTACCCCTGGAAAGTGCCTCGTTGGCCCAACTGCAGCAGACTCCAATCGATACAGTGATCTCAAGTATCGACGAGGGGCTGGTGCATCTCCCCTCCTATCGCGAGCTCTACTACCGCTGGGAACGCCAGCAGTGGCGCTCGCAGGAGATCGACTTTACAGCCGATCGTCTACAATGGGAACAGATGCCGGAGCAGGAGCATAGAGAACGCATTACCGGCCTTGCCGCCTTCTTTCAGGGCGAGGCTTGCGTGACCGATACGCTGGCACCCTATGTTGTGGCGATGCCCGACGAGGAGATGCGCATCTTTGTGACCACGCAACTGGTCGATGAGGCGCGCCACACCGTCTTCTTTGCCCGCTTCTTCAAAGAGGTGATCGGCATCGATTCCGGCGCGTTGGAGGAGACGCTGGGCGTGGTGCGCCAATATATGAATTCGGAGCTCAAATACATTCTGATCGATTCGCTTTCCGAGGTTGCCGAACGCATTCGCCTGGAACCGCGCAACATGGCGCACCTGATTGAGGGCGTCACCCTCTACCATGTGATTGTCGAGGGAACGATGGCCCTGGCCGGTCAGCGCGCTCTACTAGACTTCTACCGTCAGAACAATGTCTTTCCCGCGTTCCGTGGCGGCTTCACGGCGGTTGCGCGCGACGAGTCGCGCCACGTCGTCTTTGGCGTGAAGTTCTTGCGCGATATGATTCAGCAGGACGCCGCCAACGCCGAGCTTGTGCGCGCCACCATCAATAAGTACGCGCCCACCGCCCTCAAGGCGATCACACCGGCGGACGAGCTCATCCCCAATATCCTTGCCGCGCAGGGCGATCCCTGGGTGACGCCGCGCTACGCCCAGGATTCGCTGCGCAAGAAACTGAAGGTCATCGGCCTGAAGATGGA
>JALYTQ010000360.1 GCA_030854195.1 Chloroflexota bacterium | reverse complement strand
CCCGTAATGGGGAACCGGATGGACGCAAGGCCCATCCCTACTGAAGGGGTTACTTCTGTGCGCCCGAGGGTTCTCCCTGAAGCCGCTCAACCACCACAGGCTCACTTGCTGTCGGCTGAGTGGGTGCGCTAGCAGCGGGCTTGCTGAAGCGCAGGCGCAAGACGCTGACAAAGCCCTCGACAAAGATGTTGCCCGACATCTTAGAGGTGCCAACGCGGCGGTCCATAAAGACGATCGGCGTCTCTACGATGCGATACCCCTTCTTATAGACGCGATACGCCATCTCTACCTGGAAGGCATAGCCCTGTGCCTGCACGTTGTCCAGGCCGATATTCTCCAGCACTTCGCGCCGGTAGCAGCGGAAGCCCGCCGTGCAGTCGTGGACGGGTATACCCAGGACGAGGCGCGTATAAATATTGCCGCCGCCGCTGATGATGCGGCGCACCAGGGTCCAATTCGGCGTGCTGCCACCCTTGACGTAGCGGGAACCAATCACCAGGTCCGCGTTCTCGATGGCCTTCAGGAAGTCGGGAAGATACTTTGGATCGTGCGAGAAGTCCGCGTCCATCTCGAAGGCCGCGTCGTACCCTTGAGCAATCGCGTACTTAAATCCTGCAATATATGCTGTTCCCAGGCCGAGCTTGCCGGTGCGGTGCATCACGTGTACGCGGGCATTGTCCGCGCTGATCTCATCGGCCAGCTTGCCGGTCCCATCCGGGGAATTGTCATCCACAATAAGAACATCGGTCTGAGGGGCATTCGCGAAGACACCTTCCAACAGGGGTCGTAGATTGTCTAGTTCATTATACGTTGGGATAATTATTAACGTCTTCATACAATTCTTTCTCCAATATTTGCCGATTACCTGGGTAGTGCGTAAAGCACGGTCATAATAAGTACGACACACAAAATAACGGTTCCGAGCATGTGTCGGTCACGTAATAGTACTTCTTCCGGACTTCCGCCCTCCATGTGCATATACACGAGGTAGAGATAGCGGAACATGCCGTAAAGGACGAGCGGTATAGTGATGGCAAGCAATTTGTGGTTGCCGATCGTTCCCTCTATAGTGTAGAGGCTGTAGGACATAATGGTGCCCGTGACCGCGATGGTGATCATCTGATCGAGCATCGGCACGCTATACTCTTTGAGGATCTGTCGGTGCTGGCTCGCCTGCCCCTGCAAGAGTATGATCTCGTGCCGCCGCTTGCTCAGTGCCAGGAAGAGCGAAAGGAAGCAGGTGACGACGTAGAGCCACGGCGAGATCGAGACGGGGACGACAACCGCGCCCGCGATGATGCGCAGCACAAATCCGCCCGCGATGATAAAAACATCGATGAGCACGACGTGCTTGAGTCGCAGGCTGTAGAGCACCATGATTACCAAATAGGCGACAATGCTGAGCGTAAAGAGCAGGTTGGCCCCTCCGATGCTGGCGAAGATGTCCTGGCCCACTGGTATTGACACGCGGAAGATCAGGACGATGACCAGGGCGCTGCATAGCAGCAGCGCGACCAGCGCGCCTACGCCCCAGGAGATCGGCAGCCTGCCCGAGGCCAGCGGTCGCAGCCGCTTGACCGGGTGCTGCCTGTCCTTTTCCAGGTCGAGCAGGTCGTTTATCAGATAGATGCTGCTGGATATCAGGCAGAATGTGACAAAGGCCAGCGTTGTGCGCAGAAGTGATGTGGTGTTCAGGAGATGTTCCGAGAAGACAAGGCCGATGAAGACGGCAAAGTTTTTCGTCCACTGGCGCGGGCGTAGCTCAGTGAGCAGTGCCCGTATCCTCTTCCATCCTCCTGTGCGCACTCTTGCATTGTCAGTTCGCTCTTGCTCCGGCTCTACTGGCTGCTTTTCCTGCTCTCGTAGCGCTTTCTCCAAGTATATTGTCCCTTCGATGTATAAAAATACCTGCCTTTGGAAACGATCTACGACAAAGAGGGGTCACATGCCTGCTTGCTCTTAATAGATGCGGCGCTTGAGATCGTTCAGGTTATGTACGGTGATGCGGTGTCGGTCGGTGCTGATGTAGCCCTTGTCCATAAAATAGCCCATGACCTTGTTGACGCTCTCACGCGAGGCCCCGACCATCGATGCGAGCTCCTGTTGCGTCAGGCGAACATCGATACGTATGCCGTCGTCGGCTTTTATGCCGTGCATCTCGGCCAGGTCCAGCAGCTTCTTCGCCACGCGGCCATACACGTCCAGGAAGATCAGATCCTCGACCTGCTGATCGGTGCTGCGCAGTCGCTTTACCAGCACTTCGAGTACTTGCAGCGCGATCTTCGGATTCTTCATAATCACATTGTGAAAATCGCTACGCTGTAAGGAGTAACACTCAACCTGTTCCAGGGCGATGGCGTCGGTGGAGCGTGGCAGACCATCGAGCAGGGAGAACTCGCCGAAATACTCGCCCTTGCCAAAGACGACGAGCGAGATCTCCTGTCCATCTGGACTGATCAGGCAGATTTTGACTTTGCCCTCTTTAATGATGTAGAGAACCTGGCCGGGATCGTCGCGGTGAAAAATAACCTCGCCTGCGCGGAAGCGGCGTCTCCTGGCAACGCTCATCAGGTCGCGCATCTCACTCTCGCTCAGACTGGAGAAGATCGTTACCTGTTTAAGATAATTGGATTCGTTATCAGCCTGCATAGTTACAAATCCTTTTTCGCTCACTGCTATGTTTTTGCGCTTGTGCTGGTATAATAGCATAACCGCTCTCTACCCGCAATTATTACTGTCGCAGCAGGGTGGCTGAACCGAGGAAACTTGATTTCTTATCACACATTGGTTAATCTTAATCCAAACGATAGAGCCATGATCCATCGATTAGCTCTAAGGGAGATGACACTATGACAGTGACACAAACAAGCTCAAATCCTACCTCTACCGACCAGCATGCGCGACAATGGAGTTATGCCAGCGGGATCAGCGATGCGCCGCTGCTCGGTCTGACCATCGGCGACATGTTTGACCAGACCGCTGAGAAGTATCCCGACAATCCCGCCCTGATCGCTCGCCAGCAGAACGTGCGCCTGACGTATCGCGAGCTACAATCAGCGGCTAATCAGTGCGCGAAGGGACTGCTGCAGCTCGGCTTCAAGAAGGGCGACCGCATCGGCATCTGGGCACCCAACCGCGCCGAATGGTGCATCATGCAGTTCGCGACCAGCAAGATCGGCGTTATCCTGGTCAATATCAATCCCTCGTATCGCCTGAACGAACTGGAGTACGTCCTCAAGCAATCCGGCTGCAGTGCCATCATCATCGCCGCCGCCTTCAAGACCTCAGACTATACCGGGATGCTTCAGACGCTGGCACCGGAGCTGCAACAGTGCGCGCCGGGCCAGTTGAAGGCGGAGAAACTTCCCTCGCTTACCACCGTCATTCGCATAGGAGCCGACAAGGTGCCGGGCATGTTGAGCTGGGATGAGTTGATGACACTGGGAACGCCGGTCAGCGATGAGCAGTTGCGCGAGCATCAACGCCAGCAAGAGTTCGACGATCCCATCAATATTCAGTACACCAGCGGCACGACGGGCTTCCCTAAAGGAGCGACGCTCAGCCATCACAACATCCTCAATAATGGCTATTTTGTGGCTCGCCTGCAGGGTTTCACCCCTGACGATAAGGTCTGCATCCCCGTCCCTCTCTACCACTGCTTCGGCATGGTCATGGCGAACCTCGGTTGCATTACGCACGGGGCCGCGATGGTCTACCCCAGCGAAGGCTTCGAGCCGCTGACGGTGCTGCAGACCGTGCAGGAGGAGAAGTGTACCGTCCTCTACGGCGTGCCCACCATGTTTATCGCCGAACTGGCCCATCCCGATTTCGCGAAATTCGATCTGACCAGCCTGCGTACCGGCGTGATGGCCGGTTCACCCTGCCCGACCGAGGTGATGAAAAAGGTCATCAGCCTGATGCATATGCGCGATGTCGAGATCTGCTATGGCATGACCGAGACCAGTCCCGTATCAACACAGACGCGCCTCGACGCGCCCCTGGACAAGCGCGTCGGCACGGTCGGCCAGGTCTCGCCGCACCTGGAGGTCAAGATCGTCGATCCCGCGACCGGCCAGATCGTTCCCACCGACAAGCCCGGAGAGCTCTGCACGCGTGGCTACAGCGTCATGATCAGCTACTGGAACAATCCCGAGGCGACGATGGCCGCGATCGACGCCGCCCACTGGATGCATACCGGCGACCTGGCGACGATGGATGCCGAGGGCTACGTCAATATCGTGGGCCGCATCAAAGATCTGATCATTCGCGGCGGCGAAAACGTCTACCCACGCGAGGTCGAGGAATTCCTCTATACCCATCCCAATATCAGCGACGTGCAGGTCATCGGCGTGCCCGATCCCAAGTACGGCGAAGAGATCGTTGCCTGGGTCAAGCTCAACGACGGCGCTCAGGTCACTCCCGATGAGATACAGGAGTTCTGTAAGGGCCAGA
>JALYTQ010000359.1 GCA_030854195.1 Chloroflexota bacterium | reverse complement strand
TGCTGACCATGGCCATCTTCTTCAGTGTGGCGGGCTTCTTCCACCAGTACTACATGACGGAAATGGCACCGGCCATCGCCGCGCTCTTCGGCATCGGTCTGGTGACGATGTGGAAGGACTTCCAGAGCGGCGGTTGGCGTGGCTGGCTGCTGCCCCTGGCCCTGGTCGCAACCCTTGCTGAGCAGATATACCTGCTCAACAGCTATCCTACGTGGTCAAGCTGGATGGTTCCGATCATGGTCGTCCTGAGCATCGTTGCGCTGGTGGCGCTCGTGGGTGCGCGCCTTGCTCCTCGCCTGCGTGCCAAAGCGCCGAGCTCGCGCATTCTCTTACCGGCTCTCGGGCTTGGAGTGATCGCCTTATTGCTTGCCCCAACGGTCTGGTCGATCGCTCCCATCCTCCTGAGCAAGCAAGGCGATACCCTGGTGGCAGGACCGCCGCAGACGGAGGGCTTCGGTGGCAACTTTGGTGGTGGAAGAAATGGTGGGACGGCCAGTTCGAATGCTCAGTTGATTAGCTACCTGGAGGCCAATCAGGGCAATGCGAAATTCCTGGTTGCCGTACCCAGTTCGCAGGGCATCGCCGACCAGCTCATTATCGCGACGAATAAGCCTGTGATGTCGCTAGGCGGCTTCTCCGGCGGCGATCCCATTCTGACGACCAGCCAGTTAGCCACGTTGGTCGCCAATGGTACTGTGCGCTTCTTCCTATTGAACGCGCCCCGCACGGCGCGCCAGTTGCCTCCACAGGTGATTGATCAAATTCCTGCACAGTTCAGGAACTTCGCGCGCAATGGCGGCGGCGGCTTCGGTGGCTTCGGCGGCGGCCAACAGAGCGCTCTGACAACCTGGGTGACGCAGCATTGTACCACTGTGCCACCGGGCCTGTGGCAGTCCACTACGAGCAGTAGCACTGCTGGCTTTGGCGGCGCGAACAGATTGTATAGTTGCGCCCAGACACACTGATGGTCTATGAGGAGGCCGGGTACCTATCCGCCGTAACGGGCTGGCAGTCGGCCTCCTTTTTTGTAACATCTCATCGGTTATCGATGAGATTAGCACGTGAATTCAAGGTTTTCTATCAATTTGGTCCCAAACTATTGTGTCTGCCGGGCAGTTAGGCTATAATTGCAAACTGTGGGGTTACAGATAGAAAAAAGGGCGTAGAAGAGAAACGTTTGCATATTGCCCTTCTTTACTCTTCTTCGCGATTGTATGGCAGGCTCTAATATTAATTCTCTTGCGTATACCAATGGTCAATGACAAATCTCTATTTTTTTAGAATAGGAGCGTCTCCTGTATGTCTCAAGAAAGTATGACGCATCAAGTGCGCACACCCATAGGCACTAACAATCCTTTTGCTGCTACTATGATTGCATCTCCCGTGCCCGTATGGAGAAGAAGGGGCGTCATCATTGGCGCTATTGTTGTCCTGCTGCTTATCATTATTGGCGCAGTACTCTTACCACTCTTGTTGCGTAAACCAGCCGTCGCCTATCAATACCAGCAGGTGACTACTGGCAATATCTCGTCCACCATCAGCGCGACCGGGCCGTTGCAGAGCGCGATCTACAACCTCATATTTACGGGCACCGGCGGCAGGATCGCCTCGATCAACGTCAAAGTGGGGCAGAACGTTGTAAAGGGGCAGGTGCTGGCCAGCCTCGATAAGACCTCGCTGCAGGATGCCTACAACCAGCAGCAATCAGTCGTACAGGCCGCTCAGAATGCGCTCAAGAGCGCGCAGACGAACCTCGCCAATCAGCAGTCCCTGGGCGGCGCGAATGCGAGTTCAGCCCAGACCACCCTGGCAAACGATCAGGCCGCGTTGGGCAACACACAGGCGCAGCAGCAGGCGCTCATCGCCCAGGATCAGCAGACGCTTAGCAACGATCAAAACGCGCTGAACAATACGCAGGCCACCTCCCAGGCGTCCGTAAATGCCGCGCAGACGACGCTCAACAACGATCAGACCGCGTTGCGCAATGCTCAATCCGTTGCGAATGCTCAGATAGCAGCTGACCAGGCCACTAGAGATCAAGCAATTAACACTTGCAATATTTCGGCTTCAGCTACAGCTGGACCTAACCCTCCCGCTAACCCTACGCCTACAACTACTTACACGGATTGTGTGAATGCCGCTAATGCTACTTTTGCTCAGCAAAAGGCGACGGCGGAGCAAAGTGTAGCCACGGCGCAGGCGGCGGTGAACGCCGCTCAGAGCGCGTTGAACACAGCGCAGGCGACGGCTAACGCCAATAATGACGCAGCGCAGGCGAAGGTAAACGCTGACCAGAGCGCATTGGATACCGCGCAGGCGACAGCCAACACGAACATTCAGGCGGCGCAGGCAAAGGTCGCCGCCGATCAGAAAGCTATCAATACCACAGGTGCTAGCTCAACGTTGAGCAATAGCACATCGCAAGCGGCGCTTACGGCGGACGAAGGGACGCTGCAAAACGCGCAGGTGTTGCTGCAGGCCGACCAGCACAATCTGGATAATGGCACGCTCACCGCGCCCCATGATGGGACCGTCTCGGTAATCAACGGCAGCGTCGGCGGCTCGCCCGGCACCCCCGCGACGGCCAGCAGCGGCACAACCTCCGCGACGAGCGGCAGCACCTTCATTCAGCTCGTCGATCCCTCGACGCTGCAGGTAGTAGCCAACGTCAACGAGACGGACACCGGCAATATCAAACCTGGTGATCCCGTGCAGTTCACCGTCAATGCTTATGGCAACCAGCAGTTCAGCGGCACCGTAGACTCGATCTCGCCCAATGGACAGAGTACGTCAAACGTCGTTACGTATCCGGTCTATATCAATATCGATAGCAACAGCTTAAAGGGCGCGAAGCTGCTCTCCGGCATGACGGCCAACGCAACGATCACCACCGTGCAACATCTCAACGTGCTACTGATACCGGTGAACGCGGTAAACTTTGCGCGCCTGGCGAGCAGTGGCAGCACAACGGCAACCGTTCCGCAGGCCATCACGCCGCAGCAAGCCGCAACGGCCCTGACCCAGGCGCGAGAGATGATGAATAGTCTGGCGGGCCAGCAAGAGATCCTCTCAGGAACCGCCACGCCAGCCTATGTGCTAGAGAACGTGAACGGCCATATTACCGCGAAGCCGGTTGTGCTGGGCATGAACGATGGGACGCAGTACGAGGTATTGGATGGCCTCACAACGAATGATACTATTATAGTAGGAGTAAGTAGCTCTTCAAGTGGACGGCGTACCGCCCCAGCCAGTGGTGGCGCGGGCGGTGGGGCCACAGGCGGCTAAGCTGTATTGCCTGTCTGAGCGTGCAGTTCTTCACGTAGTGAGCAAAGATTGAGGAATCTGAGCATGGCGAATAAAGATACGGAGGAGTCTGTGAATAACGACGCGACGCTGGCCGTCGTAGCGCAACCAGCGGCTAACAAGCCGACGGCGGTAATTGCGGTCCGCAACCTCACGAAGACGTATATGCTGGGCGGGAAAACGACTGTTCCCGCTCTGTGCGGCGTCTCACTGGAGGTCTTTCCAGGCGAGTTCGTGGCGATCATGGGACCCTCTGGCTCGGGAAAGTCGACCTTTATGAATCTCCTCGGCTGCCTGGATAGTCCAACCTCGGGCGAGTACTGGCTGGCAGGCAACCTGGTGAGCAGCCTCTCGAATGATAGGCTTGCCAGCATGCGCAACCAGCTCATCGGCTTTGTATTCCAGGGCTTCAACCTGCTTGGACGCGCCACCGCCCTGCGCAATGTCAGCCTGCCGATGATCTACGCGGGTCTGCCCAGGCGCGAGCGAGAGATCCGCGCGCGTAAAGTGTTGGAGCTCGTCGGGCTGGGTGGGCGCATCAACCATAAGCCCTCGGAGCTTTCCGGCGGCCAGCAGCAGCGCGTCGCCATCGCGCGAGCACTGATCAATGGCCCGGCGTTGTTGCTTGCAGACGAGCCAACGGGCAACCTGGATAGCCACACCAGTATCGAGATCATGGGCATTTTGCAGGCGCTAAACGAGCAGGGATTGACCATCGTGCTGGTCACGCACGACGCCAATGTTGCGCAGTACGCCAAACGGCAGGTAGCCTTTCTCGATGGTCGTATCGTGCGCGACGAGGTGATCCAGTCCCCGCGCTCGGCACGCGATGAGTGGGAAAAGCTGAACTCCGAGAACGTGGTCACGGTACAAGAGGAGGCGCTGTGAGCAACAAGCCGCCTCAGATTCAGCCTCCGTCGCGCGCCGATACACAGGTAGCCCCGGTCCTTGATGGACAGATGACCTCGCTCAAGAGCGTGCTCGCTGAACTGCGCCTGCACCGTCGCAGGAGGGGTAGCGAGTTCGGAGCCAGCCTGGGGAGCGCGTTAGAGGCGTTATGGGCGAACCGTGGGCGCTCGTTCTTGACCGCGCTGGGCATCTTTATCGGCGTGGCGGCTGTCATCGCGGCGCTGATCCTGACGCAGGGCGTCAATGCATACG
>JALYTQ010000099.1 GCA_030854195.1 Chloroflexota bacterium | reverse complement strand
GAGATGCAATAAATGATCCAATAAGCCATTGCATCGTTCTCGTCTGGTAGCCGAGAACGGCATTGGGGCTTCGGCACACGCGTAATGCTTCATGCATTGCCATTGACAGGAGTGCTACGGCCAAAACCCCTAACCGCTAAGACGCCTCCTTACTTTTATTCCGATGAGATCTCTAGATCATGAGAAACCGGTGAAGAGCTTTCCTCCTCCTTTTCAGCATCTTGCGCCAGTTCTTCCTGCTGCTTCTCAAGGTCAGGTGGAGTGACATTCTGCTGCTGTAACCATTCGCTACAGGTCGAGCGGCGGAGATTGGCACGCTTGGCAAGGTCTCGGGCAGAAATGGGTTTGTCATCGTGCTGCTCGGCCCGCTCCTGGAAAAGTTGCTTATAGGCGTGGGCAATTTTGCTCGCTGCTGGTTCTTCCTGAGCCGTGTTCTGCTGGGGCCGTGAGGATCGTGTTTGCTGGATGCTCGGTGTGCCGACAGGTGAAGGCAAAGAGATCGTATCCTTTTCCAGGACGTTCGCAGACTCTCTTGCTCCTGCGTGTTTCATGGCTTCCACCAGAGCGGTTGCCAGAGTCGTATAGTCAAGCGCAGGAACGACTGGTTCCGGCTGCATGCTTTTTGGGACAACCGATGCCTGGTTCCGTTCCTGACGCAGCGCATTGAATGAGAGGTTCTTGAGTCGCGATGCCAGCAGAAAGCCGATGACGGCAACGGCGCGCAGGGCCGTCATGACCCAGAGGGGAATGATGCCGGAGATGCCTTTGTCTGTGACAGGCAAACCTGCGGCATGGCTCAGGGCGTCGAAGTGCGTGATCAGCCCGGCAACAGTTGCAAGCAGTGCGGTAAGGGTGAAGAAGATGACCGCTTTGATCTTCTCCCGCTCCTGCACGGACTGGAACGCATTCATAAACACGATGCCCAGACTCGAATCGATGGCGAGAGCCTGTGCCCAGGACCAGGCGTCTGAAAGCAATTTGCTGTGGCCCATGACGTCGCCGTCGGTCAAGAAGTTGGCGGTGCTGACGACCACGCCAGCCGCCAGGAGGAGTTCGCTCGTCTTGGTGACGAAGTTGAAGACAAACTTGATCGCCTCCTCGTACCAGCCTAACGAGAGGAAGGTGCGCAGGCGGTCATCGTTCTGATCCTGTGGTAACATAGAAGTACCACTCCTTTCTGTAATGAAAATTTGTTCAATCACGATAACTTTCATTATATAGGGAGTGGCTATATATGCAAGCTCGCCCTTACGTGTTCATATATAATAGATATAGATTTGCAGCATGCCTGGCGAGGAGATTGAGACGTGTTTTGCAGAGTGATTCTATATTTTTCAATCACTTGCCGCACCATAAATTACCCTCAAAAACACCTTCTCCAATGTGATCTTGCGAAGATGTTCAAAGGGGATTTTGAAAGGCACAGAAGCTTTAAAGGAATAGAGGGCAGGCAGTACATTTTGATCTTTAAGAAGAGAAGTGCCTGCCGAGTGCATCCATCAGCACGGCGGTCCCAAAACGCAATGCATCGGTCGCTGGAAGCCCTGTCTCATCCTCGGCTTGCTTCACGGCGTCGCGGGCCTCTTGCTCGCTGAGGTGGTGCGTCATGAGGGCCAGGCCGACGACTTTGCTGCTGCGATCAGGACGCAGCCAGCTCACAGCTTCTTCGTTGATCTCGATGAGGCGCTTGAGCGGTGGCAATGGGCAATGCTCGTAGCCGTCGATCGTCCGCGCGCCCGCCTTGTGGCAGAAGATCAGCGCGTCGGGCATAGAGCCATGGATAAGACCGAGCGTCACGGGCGAATAGCCGGGATGATTGAGCGCGCCCTGACCCTCGACGAAGACCCAGTCATGGTCGGCGGTAACGTCCAGAATCATCTCTTCAACCAATCCAGCTACAAAGTCGCTAATGATACGATCTACCGGTAACCCATCACCTGAAATCATAATGCCGGTCTGACCTGTAGCAACAAAGGCGCTGTTCAAACCGCGCTTTCGCGCCTCGCTATTGATCTCCAGCGCAGCGGTCATTTTTCCTACCGCGCAGTCCGATCCCACGAGAAGGATGGTGTTACTTCCCGGTCGATGGGGGATAAATGTGGCGACTCGCTGCCTGTCAGGCGGACGCCGTACATCCCAAATGGTGACGCCGCGTTTCTGGGCGGCTGAGCGTAGTTCCTCGTCGTCTGAAATAAAGAAATGCAGTCCACTGATAATGTCCAGCCCTGCTTCGATCGCAGCGAGCAATTGCCAGCGCCACTCTGGAGGGAGTGCTCCCCCAACAGGAGCTATGCCGATCATCAAGGTATCTGGCCGGTAAGCCAACGCCTCACGGATATCGTGCACGACGGGAATACCGGCACCGAGAGATGACTGTAAGGCGTGTGAGACGTCCTGGTTGTCACGGGTACTATCGATGACAGCCACGACCTGATCCTTGCCATATCGAATGACCCCTGTCGCTGTTTTCGCTGAACGCCAGGTAAACGCGCCTTCTGCCAGTATTACTATACGCCGCATGCTGTTGCTCCCTCATCATGAGTATGGTAGGCCGTCGGACGGCTTTCTACATTATACAATGTCCAGGCGGTCCCGAAGACGGGCGCGAAATGAGTAGTTCCTCCCCTAGAGATCAGCGGGTTTCGTTCCCGTGAAGGACATGGCGGAGCACCTCTATCATGGGCGCGGGATCGAAGAAGGTGTAACTTTTGGCGTCTTGGCTTGCCCACCGCGCAGTCCGAGCCCACCATAAGAATCGTGTGGCTGCCGTTGCGATGTGGTGTCAGGGTAGCGACGCGCTGCCGGTCGGGCGGGCGGCGCACATCCCAGATGCTCACACCGCCCTTCTCTGCTGCCGCGCGCAGCTCCTCGTCGTCGGCGATAAAGAAATGCAGGCCACTGATAATGTTCAGGCCCGCTTCGATGGCCGTGATAAGCTGCCAGCGCCACTCCTGGGGAAGAGCACCGCCAACGGGCGCTATGCCGATCATCAGCGTATCTGGCTGGTAGGTAAGCGCCTCGTTGATATCGCGCACGATGGGAATACCGGGTCCGAAGGCGGCAGATTGGAGCGCCTGGGAGACATCCTGACCGGCACGCGTGCTATCGATCACCGCCACAACCTGATCTTTGCCGTAGCGGATAACACCCGTCGCCGTCTTCGCGGTGCGCCATGTAAAGGCACCCTCTGCCAGGATCGCTATTCGTCGCATAACTTGCATTTCCCTTCCCTCGTGAGCCAGTAAAGATGATCGTCTCGTTTCCCTATTATACATTACAGGCTGCCAGGCATCCGAAGGTGTGATAAAGTGCTTGAAAGCTTTGCATTTATACAACAAGTGAGTTACACTAGCACTGGCGAACGAATTGTGATGCATGGATGCATGCTGGACTCCACGTCATGCGGCTGTGGGCTGGCAATGAGAACACGGGGATGGCATCACCGACTCCGGCTGGCTTCCTGACTGAACGTACCTGTACGAGGATTGAAGATGAGTGAACTAGAGCATCCTGAAGAAGATTTTACGATTGACGAACCGAACAGCGAAGAATTGCTCGCTGACGACGGGGGACCGCAGACCGATAGCCATCGTATCAGGGTGGCGGAAGTGACCCTGCCAGCAGTTGAGCTCCTGCCACCTTCTCACCTGGGCGTGGATGTCGAGGCCATTGTCGCGGGCCAGATCGGCCTGGAGATTCTCCCCACGCTGCCGGGTCCTGTGAAGTTCGCGCCTGGACGTTCGATTGAAGCTGGCAAGGCCACTATTTCTACCGGCGGCCCGGTCTCTACAACTGGCTTGGCGCTGCACAGACTCGGCATTACGACGCGCCTGATGGGCAAGATCGGCGATGATCTCTTTGGACAGGCGATTCTCCAGCTTGTCGAGGCACAGGGCGGAGGACTGGCGCGCGGCATGGTGTTGACCAGGAACGCGACCAGCCCCTACTCGATTATTTTTGCGCCACCCACTGGCGCGCGTACAATACTACAGGCGCACGGCGATAGCTTTGGCGCTGACGATGTGCGCTATGATCTGCTGGAGACGGCTGGCCTGTTTCATTTTGGCTGCCCACCGCCTGTGACGCGTATGTATAGCGACGAGGGAGCGGAACTGGCAGACGCATTTGCGCGCGCCAAAGAGCTGGGCGTCACTACATCGCTCGATCTCGCTCTACCCGCTCCGGTTACGGCAATAGGCAAGGCCGACTGGCACGCCATCCTGAGTAAAGTATTGCCGCACGTCGATGTGTTCTTGCCCGATATCGAGGAACTGCTCTACCTGCTGCGTCGCTCGACCTTCGATAAACTCAAGGTAAGGGCGGGCAGGCGCGGGAACATACTGGATTTCATCGGTCCAGAGCTCTTCTCGGAGCTGGGCCGCACGCTGCTGGATATGGGGGCCAGGATCGTCGCGATCAAGGCGGGCTACCGTGGCTTCTACCTGCGCACGGCTGACATGCAGGCGCTGGAGCGGATCGGGCGCGCCCACCCCACCAATCTTACCGCGTGGGAGAAGCGGGAGCTGTGGGCACCCTGTTTCTCTACCGAGGTCGTTGCGACGAAGGGTGCGGGCGATGCGACGATCGCGGGCTTCCTGATGGGCCTGCTGCGCGGCATGACGCCACAGGCGACGCTCGCGGCTGCCTGCGCGGTTGGTGCCTGTAGCGTGGAGGCGGCGGACGCGCTCAGCGGTGTGAAGAGCTGGCCCGAGACGATGGAGCGCATCGCGGCTGGCTGGCCTCGCCTGAAGCTTGAGAAGAAGGGTCGCCCGTCGCTGAAGCTCACTGCTGCAAAGTGGCGCTGGGACGATACCTATGAAGTGTGGATAGGACCAGCGGACCGCTCGCGCTGACCCCCATCCCTACTGAATATGTTGATGGTGGCGCTGGCGAAAGCGCCGTACTTTAATCAGGCTGGCACAGCCCTCATCGCACCAGCGCCGACTATGATTCCTGCTTTCATCATAGTAAATCCAGTTGCAGTCTGCGTTTTCACACTTCTTGATGCGCGAGGGATCGTCCAGCGTCAGTAGCTCCGCGAACGACGCCGCGATCTCGCCCTGCACCCAGCGCCAATCCTTGCTCAGTGGCTCTTGCTGCATTTGATACCCTTCACCTCTCGGTTCCAGGTGTCGGTAAAGAGGCGCACCTTTCAGGTAGATATTCAGCTCGGCAATATCTTCGGCCCTGGGCTGCTCTCCAGAAGAGATGGTTACGACTATATGCCGCAAGAGGGTGCGCAGCCTTCCAAGCTCGCGCAGGCCGCCCTCGTTGGATGGAAGCGCGACCTGCAGGTTCCAGCGCGCGAGGAATTGCTCAAGCCAGCCGGTCTGGGTGAGGCGATCTTCCTTGCGCCCGCTACCCCGGTAGTCGCTCCAATCGCTATTGAGAAAATCGAGGCTGACCGCATCCATTGTTTGTAACCTCCATACAGCGCCCTTGACAGTTACATCTTCTCCCAGTAGTATATACTATGTAACGGTCATTAAGCAATAAAGGTGGTTACATGCAAAAACAGACGACGTTTACCCTGGCCGGAGCGTTAGCGGGCGCTCGCCAGACCCTTCCGCTGATCGTCAGTACATTGGCTATCGGCACCGTCTTCGGCGTATTGTCGCGTCAGAAGGCGCTGGGTATCGGCGAGGCGCTTTTGATGAGTGGACTGGTCTTTGGAGGGAGCGCGCAGTTCCTGGTGCTCTCGCTGTGGGGCGCTTCCCTGCCAGTACTAACCATTGTCATCGCCACGCTGGTCATCAATATTCGCTATATCCTGATGGGATCGACGCTCTCCCCCTGGTTTGCGCGCCTCTCCTGGCTCAAGACTTACGGCTCGCTGTTCTTCCTGAGCGATGAGAGCTGGGCCTTGATGATGCGCCGCGCAGACGAAGAGGAACACGATGGAGCCTTTCTGTTCGGCAGTGGTCTCGTGCTCTATCTCTCCTGGCTTGCTGGAACGACAATCGGACAGGTGCTTGGCTCGGTCGTCAGCAATCCCGCGCAATGGGGGCTGGACTTTGCCTTTCCGGCGATCTTCGCGGCCCTCCTGGTCGGCATGTGGAAGGGCAAGTCCGATCTCTTGCCCTGGCTCGTGGCGGCGGTCGTGGCGGTGATCTGCGCGCATCTCTTGCCGAACGAGTGGTACATCGTCTGTGGTGGTCTGGCAGGCAGTATCGTAGGAGGTCTGCGCGATGCCGCATGATGTGCTTATCCTGGTGACGATTGTCTGCATGGGACTCGCGACGTACGCCACGCGCATAGGAGGCTTCTGGCTGGTGAAGCGCCTGCCACCCTCGCCACGCGTGGCGGCCTGGATGCGCAATATACCCGGAGCTGTGCTCATCTCGCTGATTGCGCCCACGGCGTTCAGCAGCGGTGTAGCCGAGACGCTGGCAATGCTTGTCACCGTCCTGGTCGCGCTGCGCACAAAGCAGGTACTCGTGGCGATGCTGGCGGGGGTGCTTGCCGTGTGGGCATTGCGGCATGTGCTATAAAGTATTATGCCGAATCTCAGGAACTAGACTCTTAGCCCCATCCATGTTATCATAGAACGCAATTGTCGAGTGGATACACGAAGGAGTTGATACTTCATGAACTTCAACCTCTATAACTGGCTCTTTCAAGATCCAGTCACGGCTGGCGGGGGCACGACAGCGGAACCGTTCCGCTTCTTCTGGCCCTATCTGATCTTTTGCCTTGCTGGCCTGCTGCTCTGCTTCTACTATTCAGTGGAGGGGCGCAAACGCTTTGTCAAGAACAGACCGATCGTCAAATACATGCTCGACCGCTACCTTGGCTGGTTCGCCATTATCTGCTTTATCGGCCTGCCCATCATCTTCGCGCGCGAGTACCTGGACGCGTACTTCTTCGCCTGGCGCTTCTGGCGCTACCTCTGGCTCGTTGGCCTGCTGGTCTGGGCAGCTCTGTGGCTGATCTACCTGATCCGCAAGTATCCACAGGAGCAGGCGAACTTTATTGCCTACCAGAATCGGCAACAGTACATTCCAAAGGGCAGTAGGCGCAAAGCGAAGGCGACTTCGAGATAGGTAGCGTGCATACCGCGTGGATACCGTGGATACGGCGGGTATTGTGCTCGCGGGCGGTCAGAGCAGGCGCATGGGAAGAGATAAGGCGCTCCTGCCACAGCCCGGTACCGAGCACGAGACCTTTGTCGAGCATCTTACAGGGGCGCTGAAGCCGCTCTGCAGCGAGGTCGTATTGGTAGTACGCGATGCATCACAGGCCACGCGCTACAGCGAGCTCGCCAACGTGCGTATTGTGACCGATCGCATCCCCGGCGTGGGTCCGTTGATGGGACTCTACAGCGGCCTGAGCGCTGTACAGGCACCGCGCGCGCTGGTAACGGCGGTCGATATGCCCTTTGTGCAGCGCGACATACTGGCTTTTCTGCTTGCTCAGGCAGCAGACGAAGTAGCGCTGGTGCCGCTGGTGGAGCGTGTGCCCCAGGTATTGCTGGCCGTGTATCCACGCTCCGTTCTGCCTTTGCTTGAACAATTGCTGCACTCCGGACGCCGTGATCTGCGCGCTCTGCTGGAAGTCGCTCCGGTGCGCTATATCGAGGAGGCGCAACTGCGCGCAATCGATCCAACATTGCGCTCGTTTGTCAATGTCAATACGCCCGCAGAGTTGAAGAGCTATAGTAACTCTGGCGTCTAAGATCGCCCAATTGGTTACACCGCTCGCCACACGCGTACTGTATTGTCGTCGCCGCCCGAGGCGATGCGCGTCCCATCGGGCGACCAGGAGATTGTGAGCACCTCGCCCTTGTGCCCGCGATAGGTCAGCGCCGTCTTCCCCGTTACGTCATTCCTGATATCGACCGTTGTATTGGTATTGGCCGATGCAATGTACCCTCCGCCAGGCGACCAGGCGATGCCGTTGACCCAACCGTGGCAACAGTACGTCCAGAGCGATTTTCCCGTCAGCGCGCTCCAGACCTGGATCGTGCGATCAAAGCCCGTCGAGACAAGATCTTTCCCATTGGGCGACCAGGCAACGGCGGTGATGGCCTGAAAGTGGCCCGGATAGGTCAGGTGCAGCTTCCCCGTCGTGGCGTCCCACAATTGGACCGTGGAATCGATGCCAGCGGAGGCGAGCGTCCTGCCATCGGGCGACCACGCAACGGTTGTTACAAAGTCGCTATGCCCGCGATACGTCAACACTGGACCCCCGTCGCTTGCATTCCAGACCTGCACCGTCTTATCATAACTCCCCGAGGCGATGCGCGTGCCATCGGGCGACCACACCAGCGCCGCGACCGTGTCCGTGTGTCCCCGATACGTCAAAATGCGCCTGCCCGTTGCGACCTCCCAGACCTGCACTGTCTTATCCATGCCCGCCGAGGCGATGCGCGTGCCATCGAGCGACCACGCCAGGGCAATGACGCTGGCCGTGTGCCCGGTATAGGTGAGCAGGTGCCGCCCACTCGCCGCGTCCCAGACCTGCACCGTCTTATCAAAACTGGCCGCCGCGATACGCTTCCCATCAGGCGACCAGGCGACGGCGGACACGGCATTGAGCAGACCGCGATAGATATACAGCGTCTCTCCCTTGACCAGAGGTGCCACCGGAACCACTTGCGCGGCGGGTGGCGCGCACGAAATAAGTAATGCAGCAAGCCAGAAGAGCAGCACTACATGCCGATAGAAATGTCTAGAGCGCCTGTGCCTGGCGGACATATACGTCTCCCTCTGAGGATGGGCAACGGGTTACATGATAGATATTGTCAGGAGTAGTGTAGCATATTCATGGACGCTATGCAGCATCCAGAATGTCGCATTGTTGCAGGATGTGTCAATTCCTTCCATGCTGTAAAAACCTGATGGGCCGGGCTTGACTTTCACCTTAGTTACGATATACCTTATATCATATTATAAAGACGACCCTGACAAATTAGCAGTGCGACGAACAAAAAGGAACAGCATTCAGATGCAAGATACAAGAGAAGAATACCTCCTCAACCCCTTCCCGCTCTATAAAATGATGCGTGAAGCGGACCCGATTCACTCTATAGCGGAATGTGGAGCGTGGCAAGTTTTTCGTTACGATGACGTGCAGCGCGTGCTCTCCGACTACGCCGCGTTCTCCTCTAACTTCACCCAGGGCCAGGCGCAGGACCCGCTGAGCACCAGCCTGATCTCGATGGACCCGCCGCGCCATCGCCAGATGCGCAACATCGTGACGCAGGCATTCACACCGAGAAGCGTGGCGCGTCTCAGCGACCGCATCAGCGCGATCGTCACCGATCTGCTGGACCCCATCGTGTCAAAGGGCCAGATGGATATCATCGACGATCTGTCCTATCCCCTGCCGGTCATCGTCATTGCCGAGATGCTGGGCATCCCACAGCAGGATCGCGAGAGCTTCAAGCGCTGGTCCGACGCGATCGTTGGTACCAGCGGCGCGGTGCAGGGCGACCCGCAGCGCGAGATGGGCGCGTACTTCCTTGACATGATCGAGCGTCGCCGCCGCGAGCCGCAGGACGATCTCATCAGCGCCCTGCTGGACGCGCAGATCGACGGGCAGCACCTCAACCAGCGCGAACTGCTCGGCTTCTGCATCCTGCTGCTCGTCGCGGGCAACGAGACCACCACCAACCTGATCGGCAACGCCCTGCTCTGCTTCGACGAGCAGCCCGAAGTCATGGAGCAACTACGCGCCGACCCGGAGCTCATGCCCAATGCGATCGAAGAGGTTCTACGCTACCGTTCGCCCGTGCAGATGATGTATCGCCGCGCCGTCTCCAACGTAACGCTGGACGGACGCGAGATGCACGCCGGTCAGATGGTCCTTGCCCAGATCGGCTCCGCCAACCGCGACGAGGCGCAGTTCCCCAACGCCGGCACATTCGACATCAGGAGAACGCCCAACCGCCATATCGCCTTCGGCCACGGCATCCACTTCTGCCTCGGCGCGCCCCTCGCCCGCCTTGAGGCCCGCATCGTCCTGAACGCCCTGCTCGCCCGCGTCCACGACATCCGCCGCGCCCGCGAACAGCCTTTGGAACCAACCGGCAGCGATATCGTCAACGGCGTCAAACACCTGCCGATTACCTTTAAAGCTATCTAATGTATAGCACGTAACACCGTAGGGACCCGATTTATCGCGTTCCTACGGTAATTGGGGCGATACGATATATATTCTTTATGTCGATTCATTGATTCCGCCCCTAATAGAAACGGAACAGCACCATCACAACGTAATACAAATGGGGCTACATGCCCACATATTCGCACATATGCAATCCAGCCAATTCCATATCAACCGCATCCCAACAGGACGCCTGCATACAAATATAGAAAGGAATAGAACCATGCTTTTTAGAGACTACATCCAGCAGCGCCTCGACCAGGGCGAGACCAACGCCGTCATCATGGGGCTACAGAACAACATCAGCAGCAACCTTGCCGACGCCGTGCGCACCGTCCCGCCCGAGGACTGGGACGCCGAAGTCACCAACCGCCAGAAAGAGGCCGACGGCCAGACCCTCATCTGGCTCGCCGACCGTCCCGACCCGGCCTACACCATTCAGGAGTAACATTGTGGGACCGCTCTTCACGAGCGGTCCCATTCCTTCATAAGACTGTTCCTTCTTGCTACTTCTCCCTCTTATTCTGCAATTCAGGGTCGGGCTCGAAGATCTGCTCGACTGGCATTTCGAAGAGGTGAGCGATCTTGAAGGCGAGCGAAAGACTGGGATCGTATTTGCCCGTTTCCAGCGCGTTCACCGTCTGGCGCGACACGCTCAGCTGCTCGGCAAGATCGGCCTGAGACCAGTCACGCATCGCCCTGAGCACTTTCAGGCTGTTCTTCATTGGTATCTCCTTGCCGCAAAGGTCAATCCTATGCCCCAAAGCGCGATCATAAATGGGAAAACGAAGAGCAACGGGAGATGCGGGAAGCCGACGTTTTCCAGGAAGCCATAACTGAACGTAAGAATACCAGCAGCCCCGAAGCCGAAAGCGATCGCCTCAAACTGGATGCGGCGCTGTAACTCATCCATGCGACCCACCTGGCGCATGTACGCAATCATAGCGAAGATGGCTGGGATGATGGGCGTCAGCGCGAGCGGTACGCGCCACCATGCATTGCTGGGGCTGATATTGATCAAGGTTGACGACACCGCTACAACGACTACATAAGCGGCCATAGCAATCGAGAACTCTTTGAGGTACTGTCTTCCTGCGTATTTCTGCATAATTCTCCTCTTCTTTCCTGGGCCTCTAAGCCCATACAGGATACAAGCTCCTAATATTTTCTGCTAAGTACATTTGTCTTTATGTAAAGCTTACTTGTCATTAGTATAAAGGATACTTTTATATTTGTCAAGTGTGCTTGTCATTTTGGAAGGTGAATTTGACACATGCGCATTGCATAAGGATCATGTATCTTATAGGCTGGTTGGTGAAAGCCTTTATGTAAAACTATGATGTACATCTCATTCTCAAAATCCTCTCCCAAAAAATACTTTACTTCTATCGCCATTTATGCTAAAATGAAATTTAATCTAGCAAAAAATATAACAGAGCGTACGCGAGACATGTTCTTTCCCAGGGGCAAGCAGAGAGGCAACACCGGCGGCTGAAAGTGTGCCAGCTCGTAAGAAATGAATACCCCTCGCCAGTATGGACCGAGCAAGCAAGATCCACGGGTCGGCCCCGTTAGCGGCCACGAGAGCGCGTCAGCGGCAGGCGCAAAGATCGGGTTGCCCCGACCTGGCGTCCGTGATATATCAGGTTGGCGCGGAAACTGGGTGGAACCACGAATCGTCAATGACCTTTTCGTCCCATTGAGGGAATGAAAAGGTTTTTTTATTGGAAAGGAGAACGTTGTTATGCCGGAGGCAGTTGAACTACAAGATCAGGAGTCGGTACACTATACGCCGTTACAGCGTATGCGCCACTCTGCCGCGCACGTAATGGCCGAGGCGGTGCTCGAACTCTTCCCCGACGCGCAGCTGGGCATTGGCCCGGCGATCGAGGACGGTTTTTACTACGACTTTGATCTGCCGCGCGCGCTTACGCCGGAGGATCTGCCCGAGATCGAGGAGCGCATGCGCCGCATCGTCGCGGGCCACTATCCCTTCGAGCGGGATCGCTGGCCGAGGGAGAAGGCGCTGGCGTACTTCGCGGCCAAGAACCAGCCGTATAAAGTCGAGCTGATCGAGAACCTGCCCGACGCGGAGGTCGGCATCTATACGCAGGACACGTTTCTAGACCTGTGCCGGGGTCCGCACGTGCAGAATACGGGCGAGATCGGACCAATCAAGCTAATGCGCGTCGCGGGAGCGTACTGGCGCGGAGACGAGCATCGCCCGATGCTACAGCGCATCTATGGTACGGCCTGGTTTAACCAGGAGGAGCTCGATCAGTACCTGTGGCGGCTCGAAGAGGCCATGAAGCGCGATCACCGCAAGCTGGGCAAGGAACTGAAGCTCTTCTACCTGAGCGATGATCTGCCAGGGGGCGTGCCGATGTTCTACCCGCGCGGCGAGACGTTGCGCTACCTGATGGAGACGTATGTACGCGAGACGCAGGAGAAGTATGGCTACCAGCACGTCTGGACCTCGCATCTGGGCAAGGTGCGCCTGTACAAAACGTCTAAGCACTGGTACACCTATCGCGAGGATATGTTCCCGGTCATGAAGGGCGACCAGGAGATGTCCGAAGACGACGCCTACGTGCTCAAGCCGATGAACTGTCCGCATCATATCACGCTCTACAAGTCGCAGATGCACAGCTATCGCGAGCTGCCTGTGCGCTACGCCGAGTTTGCCACGCTCTATCGTTACGAGAAGGCGGGTACGCTTACGGGTCTGGCGCGCGTGCGCAGCGTCACGCAGGACGATGCCCACGTCTTCTTGCGTCCAGACCAGATTCAGGAGGAGTTCGATAACGCCGTCAACCTGACGCTGGAGGTCTTCGAGACGTATGGCCTGTCGGACTACGCGATCCGTCTCTCGTTGCGCGATCCGCAGAAGGCGGAAGAATACGTTGGCAGCGAAGAGGTCTGGAACGTCGCCGAGGGGGCGCTGCGCAATGCTGCCGATAGCAAGGGCATCTCCTATGAAATAGGCATCGGCGAGGCGGCATTCTATGGTCCTAAGATCGACTTTATGGTGCGCGACGCGCTTGGGCGCGAGTGGCAGTGCTCCACGATCCAGCTCGACCTCAACCAGCCGGAGAACTTCGAACTTGAGTACATCGGCGAGGATGGACAGGCGCATCGCCCGGTCATGATCCATCGTGCCGTCACCGGCTCGACGGAGCGCTTCATGGCGCTGCTGATCGAGCATTTCGCGGGTGCCTTCCCGGTCTGGCTCTCGCCGGTGCAGGCCATGGTCATTCCCATCGCCGACCGCCACATCGACTACGCCAACAGCGTCATGGCGAAGCTCAAGGCAGCTGGCATCCGCGCCGAGGTCGATAGTCGTGGCGAGCGCATGAACGCCAAGATTCGCGATGCGCAGATGCAGAAGATCCCGTATATGCTCGTCGTCGGCGATCGCGAGGCCGCCTCCGAAGCCGCCTCGGTTCGCCTGCGTACGAATGTCGACCTCAAGTCTGTGCCGCTGACGGACTTTATCGAGCGCGTGAAAGAGGTTATCAGCACGAAGAGCCAGGAGCTGTGGGTATCCTGACGCACCGCTCGCATATCATAATGCACTCTATAATGTAATATAGCCCATTATGATGTAGGGGCGCGATTTATAAGCCCGTTGTTCACAACGCGATATACGCCACAATTTCGGCGTAGATGTCGATAGGTGCGCAACGGGCTTATAAATCGCGCCCCTACATCATTGGATGGTGGCGGGTCGGTTGGTTGTTGAAATGTTGTGTGCGAAACGACGCTGCCCACCATTTCGCGTGTCGACGCTAGACTTGCACATGCTGCCCGTTGTATACTATTCTTATAAGCTCTTCTTGGAGAGTTGATAAGGAGAGAAGTGAACGGCATTTTTGCAGAAGGGGTGTATTCTACACATGGCCGGGTATACACAGGAGCAGATGGCACGGATCGCGATGCTGTCCAGCGACGTTATGATGGCGACCCTGTTGATCGATGTGACGGACCGCGTTGGCATACTGCGTGAATTTCGCAATGGCACCAAGTTCATTGACGAGGCGAAGAGGGCGTATCCGCAGAATGCGCTGGTCCAGAACATGAGGGCAGGCATCGAGGAGTCAATCCAGGATATTCAGAGCTACACCATTCCGCAGCGGCAGGCGGCTGAAAATACCTATCGCACGCGTATCAATGAGGCCGCCCGTCTGCTGGTCGATGATCCTGAGGCGAGGGAGTTCAAGAAAGTGCTGGTCGACCTGGCACAGAAGGTCGCGGTAGCGGCTGGGCATGGCCTGTTCGGCAGCGGTGAAAAAGTGAGCATGGCTGAAGGCGAGTTTATCCTGGCACTGAAGCAAAGGTTCGGCGTCGCGTAATCGTTATGAGTCATCCCGAATTTTTGGGGAGCCTGTAAAACTGCTGAAGGAGAGCAAGCAAGAAAATCCAGGAATTGCAGGGACTAGGCAAAAATGGCCTCCTGGTCTAAACTGTTGACTAGCAAAAAGCAACAGGAAGACAGGAGGCTATTGACATTAATGCAGTCCAAGTATGACACACTCCAAGAAAATGAACAAGAGGCCCAGAAAGCAGCACAGGAGCTGACGCAATTGCTGGAAGAATTCCTCTCACCGCTGTTAGTCGCTCTCGATCGGCTTCTGGATAAGCGGCTGATACGAACATTGGTGCAGGTATGTGTCGTCATCATCCGTTTCAGGAACCAGAAGCAGGGATTGTTGTTGAGTGAGATGGGGTCGTATATGGATGGATATCAGGGACTTTCCAGGTCAGCACCAGCAGGGACGAAAAGGATTAGTAATCTGCTTCGATCGCTCAAATGGAGCATTTTACAAATCGATGACTATTTGCTAAAAGAAGCAGATAAAGAGGTGAAGAGGCTCAAAACGCAGGGAAAAAGAATACTGTGTCCTTGGGATGATAGTGTGGTAGAAAAACCAGAAAGTCGGGTGTCGGAAGGATTATGCCCAGTGACATCGAGTAAAGCAAAACGGCTGCAGCGCAATCAAAAAGGGCTGGTCTTCAATTTTCCGCCCACAAAGCCGATTACGGTGGCCGGAATGCAATGGACGGCAGCGTTGATCACCGGAATGGAAGGGAGAGTATCGGTGGCCTTGATGAGCTGGTGGAGCACAAGAGGGGATTACGCGATGAAGCTCAGAGATCAACAAGAAGCGATGTTGAGGAAATGTGTGCGGCAATGGGGTGACTTGCTGCTTCATATCTTTGATCGTGGATACGCGTCAGGTCCGTGGCTCCAGGTGCTTCAGTCGTTGAAGATCCATTTTGTGATTCGCTGGAAAAAGGGGCATTTCTTTTTTGATGCAAAAGGGGAAAAGAAGAAACTATGGCAAATTGGGCAGGGGAAGAAGTATCTGGCACATAAGGAGATCTATGATATCCATACCGGTGAAAAGATGCCTTGTGATATTTGGTGGGCACCACTTTGGCATCCCGACTACCTGTACCAACTGTATCTCGTGAAAGTTCGTGTGAGGAAAAAGGTCTGGTACCTGATTACCAATGAACCAATAAAAAAGGAAGAGCAAGCATGGGAGATCGTCTTTGCTTACCGAAGGCGCTGGCAAATTGAACTCTCATTCCGCTACGGAAAATGCGAATTGGGCATGGAAAGTCCGCGCCTGTGGTCCTTTGAAAGCCGCCTCAAGCTGCTTGGGATCGTCACGCTCGTCTATGCGTTTCTCCTGCACTTGCTCAACTTTGATTACCATCATCTTATTTCATTGATATTGCATCTCAGATGCCACCGAACCGGAAAACGGTGCCGAGAGGCTATTGCGCCGCTCTATCGCCTTCGCTGGGCGATCAGTCGTCTCTGGGACGACTACCACCCAGCTCTTGGGACTCTTTTCTCTCCCAATGTGCAGACACTTCAGGTTCTGTCATTGAAAAGAGGCTAAACATGCTCCTCAAAAATTCGGGATGACTCATAACTGGATAATGAGCTATCCGCGCTCAAAAGACGCTTAGACCAGCCCCTTGCTCTGGAGGAACTGGAGCGCGACATCATGCGGAGTGGCTCCATTGACGACCTGCAAT
>JALYTQ010000006.1 GCA_030854195.1 Chloroflexota bacterium | reverse complement strand
ACTTTATCTGTTACACTGAAGACAATGACAAATGAGTAGATATGTTTACAATAACGACGATAAAGATAGATGTGTTGTCAAAGCAGTTTTAGCGGAGGAAGCCTTTGAACAAGGATATGTATAATCAGCCAACCGAGCCGTGGTATGACGACGATATCACGGAGAAACGCGTAAGAGGAGCGGGCGGAGCGAGCGCGCCTCCACGTGGTAGGCCGCAACGTAACATGTCGCGCCGCAAGCTGTTTGGCGTCGCGGCGGCGGGCGTAGCAGGAGCTGCTGTACTTACCGCAGGTGGAATGGCCTTTGCGTCGGAGCAGCAGCGCGGCACCTGGAATCCATTGGCTTCAAGCGCGACCAATGTGCAGATCGGGCACTTGCTGCGGCGCGCTGGCTTCGGCGCAACACCGCAAGAGATCAGCGCCTACGCGTCCCTGGGCTTTAGCGGTGCCGTGGATCGACTTCTCAACTATCAGCAGGTCTCCGACGACGCTATGGAGAGTCGTTTGAAGGCGCTCAATCTCGATTTAACCAGGCCGCAGAGCCAGCAGCAGTGGTGGCTGTTGCGCATGGCATGGACGCAGCGCCCCTTATTAGAAAAGATGACCCTTTTCTGGCACGGCGTCCTGACCAGCAGCTATCATAAAGTAGGTGGAAAAAATGCGTATGGACGCATGATTACGCAGAATAACTTCTTCCGCGCGCATGCCTTCGATACCTTCGACAATATCATGCTGGGCATCACCGCCGATCCTGCCATGCTCGTGTACCTGGACCTGACGAAGAGCAGTAAAACAGCGCCCAACGAGAACTACGCGCGCGAGATGATGGAGCTCTTCACCCTGGGCCTCGGCCACTACACGCAGCAGGATGTCTACCAGGCAGCCGCCGCGCTGACTGGCTGGCACGTGATTGGACGCACCACTCAATCGCATTACCTGGATTATGACCACAACGACCTGACGAAGACCTTCCTGGGGCATACGGGCAACCTGGACTACAAAGATGTGATCAACATTCTGGTCAACCATCCGGCCACGCCCTGGTTCATCTGCCGCAAACTCTTTACCTTCTTCGCCTATGAGAATCCCAGCAACGAGGAGCTCGCTCCCCTGGTGGATACCTACGTGAAGAGTGGACATAATATGGGTGCGGTGATGCGAACGTTACTGCTCTCGCCGCAGTTCTCTTCGACGAAGGCGTATCGCAGTCGTCTGAAATCGCCCGCCGAGTTCGTCGCAGGAGCCTATCGCGCGCTCAATGTCCAGGGCAACGGAAAATCGCTGCCAGTTATGACCACGCTCATGGGGCAGCCCCTGTTCGATCCGCCCAACGTCGCGGGCTGGCCCGGCGACAAGGTCAGCGCGCTCTGGCTGAACAGCGGCACGTGGATGACGCGCCTCAACTATATCGACTTGATGCTCTCGAACCGTAACCTGCGCAATCCCACCTACGCGCCCATTGATTGGCAGGGCATCGTGAACGCGAACCATATCGACACACCCGAGCACTTTGTCGACTACTTCGCCTCGTTCTTGCTCGACGGTCAGATCAGCGCCGATCGCCATGCCCAGCTGGTCGCTTACTTCAACGAGCCGGAGAGCGGCATGCTAGCTCAGCGTATTACACTTACTAATGGAAAGAGTTATCCGATCAACCGTGTACGTGGCACATTGTACCTGTTAATGGCGTCGCCGGAGTATCAACTTAATTAATAAAGAGGTTACACTATTATGAAACTTTCGCGCAGAGCAATGATTAAAGATGGGATGCTGGTGGTCTCGGCGGGTATGGTGATGCCAGCCATCTTCAGCCGGGGCGTGGCCTCCGCCAAATCACTATCGCAGGAGGGCGCGCACTTCTCACAGGCGGCAAGCGACCACACGCTGATCGTAATCCAGCTGTCAGGTGGCAACGATGGCCTCAATACCGTCGTGCCATACACAGACGCGCTCTACAACAAGATGCGCCCTACGTTGGCGATACCGGAGAACAAGGTTCTGACGCTGGATAGTCGCCTGGGCTTCCATCCCAACCTCGCGCCGCTCAAAAAGATCTGGGACGAGGGACATCTCGCGGTCGTCGAGGGCGTCGGATATCCCAATCAGAGCCTGTCGCACTTCCAGGCTATGGACATCTGGCAGACGTTGGATCTGAACGGGAGCGGGCGAGAAGGCTGGCTGGGCAAACTCGTCTCCGGCATGGTTGACAAGGATGGGCACCCCTTCAAGTCACTGGATATAGGCGTGCAAACGGCACCGGCCCTTACCTCCATCAATGCGCAGGTGCCCACGTTAATCAACGTCCCCAGCTATCGCATCGCGCCCGATCCGCTGGACAGAGATGGCGGCAACGCGCGCCTCTCGGCGTTAATGAAGCTCTACAACTCGTATCCGCACACCGCGCCCTACGCCGCACTGCTGGATACGACCGCGCTCAACGCCCAGGACGGCAGTACGCAGTTGCACGCGGCTGACACGGCATATCAGGCGGCGGTCACGTATCCCACGGGAGCCTTTGGAGACGGCTTGAAGGTTCTGGCGGAATCTATCGTTGCCGGACTTGGCTTGCGCGTAGGTTATGTCACGCTGGGTGGCTTTGACACACACGCCAACGAGCAGGTCGTGCATGACCAGTTGATGCAGATGCTAGCCGATGGCGTCTCGGCTTTCTACAACGATCTTGTCCAGCATGGTAAGGCCGATAACGTCGTGATTATGACGTGGTCCGAGTTCGGACGACGCGTCGAAGAGAACGGCAGCCAGGGGACCGATCACGGCACAGCGGCTCCCATGTTCGTGTTGGGCAACCCGGTCAATAAAGGCATCTTCGGCGAGCCGCCGAGTCTGAGCAATCTGGACGACGCTGGCAACATGAAATACACCATCGACTTCCGCTCGGTCTATGCCACCGTCCTGGATCGCTGGATGGGTGCCTCATCTAAAGACGTGCTTGGCGGCTCGTTTGGCTCCCAGAACTTCCTGCCCCAGTCCTGAGAGCCATTTGCAAGGAGCGTCGTTACAGGCCACACCTCGCTGCACAGCTATGCGGCGAGGTGTGGCCTCGTATGGTATAATTGGGGTGAAAAGCGAGGTGGAAAGGGCAGGGGCTTCCCACCTTCACAAGTGGGCCTTTCTGCTTCATCGGGCGTAGCGCCAGGAGCCCAGGCTCCTGGTGTCTGACACGGCTTCCACAGACCTGACGTCCCGCAAGCCCTGCGGTAGAGGCGAGGCGCGTGGCCCCGACTTACGAGAGGGAGTAGAGCAAAAGCGAGAAATCGTGTCAAATACAGCAGCATCAATGGAAAAGGGAAACCCATCTCATCGCGCCACCACAAGCACTGTCCTGATCTCCCCATGCCTGAAAGGCAGGGGTCTTACGAGAGGGAGGAGATAAAATATTCAACACCTTCCAGCGCCTGCACAGCGACGAAGAGTATCCCGGAACCGGCATCGGGCTGGTGATTGTCAAGAAAGCGACCGAGCTGATGGGCGGGCAAATATGGGTTGAATCCGTTATAGGTGAGCTAACCTGTTTTTATGTCAAGCTTCCGCTGCATACCTGATTGCTATGTCCATTGTTATAGCCCTTTATTTGAAAGTTATATCTATGAAGTTAGAAGAGTCTATGTTGGTACATCTGAAACCAAAGGGCGGATGAAAAAGTATACCTAAATGAACCTGTGGAGCATGCATGCTGAATGAGTGTAATACAGGCTGGTACTCAAAAATGTTGGAGTGAACTGTGATATTCCTCATTATCGACGATAATCCCGCTGATCGCGAGTTGATTGTGCGTAAGTTACGCAAAGAATTTGACTCTTCCGATTTTGTAACAGTAGGTCAGCCAGGAGAGCTTGAGGCTGCTACGAAGCGTGGGAATTTCGATGTTATACTGACCGATTATCAACTGAACTGGACGGATGGGCTACAAATCCTCGATCTCATGAAAGTTCGTTTCCCCGATGTGCCTGTCGTCATGTTTACCGGAACAGGCAGTGAAGAGATCGCCGTTGAGGGCTTGCGTGCCGGATTAAGTAACTATGTCCTCAAGAAGCAACTCGACCGTCTCCCCTACGCGGTGCGCGACAGTCTAGAGAAGACGCGCCTGCGCAAACAGTATGAAGAGGCCATTCAGCATCTCCGTGCCTCCGAAGAACGCTATCGCGAGATATTTGAGCAGGGGTTGACCGGCATTTTCGCGTTTACTCCCCAGGGACGGTTGCTGACCTGTAACAGCGCCTTTGCGCGTATCTTCGGCTTTGCCTCAGTCGAAGAGGCCATGCAGGTCAATGTGCGCGTGCTCTATCCCCAGCCGCAACACTTTGATGCATTTCTAAAACTGCTAGCGTATGAAAAACGCTTTGAATATCACGAGATGGAGATGCAGCGCCGCGATGGTGTGTCGCTCTCCATCGTAGAGAACGTAGTTGGTTCATTCGATGATGACGGCAGGCTTGTCGAGGTCAAAGGCTACCTCTTCGATAATACCGAGCGTCGGCGGCTGACGGAGCAGCTCCAGCAGGCGCAGAAGCTGGAGAGCGTTGGCTTGCTGGTCAGCGGCATC
Organism: Chloroflexota bacterium; assembly: GCA_030854195.1. Classification (GTDB taxonomy): domain Bacteria; phylum Chloroflexota; class Ktedonobacteria; order Ktedonobacterales; family Ktedonobacteraceae; genus JACDAE01. Next base: position 37,367 of record JALYTQ010000006.1, on the reverse strand, counting down.
GCCCACGATTTCAACAATATGCTCGGCGGCATCCTGGGCTATGCCAGTCGCGGGCTGGGGCGCGTCACCCAGAGCCATCCGCTCTACTCCAACCTGCATCACATCCAGGAGATCGCCACGCGCGCGGCCAGAATGACGCAGCAGCTCCTCGCCTTCTCGCGCCGCCAGGTGCTTGAGCCTAGCGCCGTCAACCTGAACGTCGTCGTCGACAACCTGCTCGACTTTATCAGCAAGGTGCTTGGCGAGCACATCGAGATTGAATTTGTGCCTGATCCCGAGCTAAAGACGGTCCACGTAGACTACTCCCAGATCGAGCAGGTCTTGATGAACCTGTGCATCAACGCGCGCGACGCGATGCCCATGGGCGGCAGATTGACCATCAGGACGCGCAATGTCAGTGCCGACGAAGCGCGTACATTAAGCGTCGACCAGGGCCTGCCTGAAGCATGCGTCCAACTCTCGGTGCAAGATTCTGGTGTGGGTATGAGTGAGCAGGTGCGTGAGCGCATCTTCGAGCCATTTTTCACCACAAAAGAGCTGAGAAAAGGAACCGGCCTTGGTCTCTCTATGGTACACGGCATCATTGGTCAGCACAGTGGCTTCATCGACGTAAAGAGCGAAGTAGACAAGGGAACGACCTTCAGCCTCTATTTGCCCTGTAGCGATGGTGTATCCTCGCCCGAGACGCTGCTCGTCGAATCCAGAAGTTCACAGACTGTAGTAGGTGGAGACGAAACGATTCTGGTCGTCGAGGACGATCCCGACCTGCGCTGCCTGATGGAAGAGGCACTGGGCGATTATGGCTATACCGTGATGTCCGCTTCGGATGGCTTAGAGGGGCTACAGCAGTTCGAGGAACACGGAAACTCCATCGCGCTCGTCATCTCCGACCTGATGACGCCGAAGATGATGGGGAAAGAGTTGTACGACAAGATCCACAGTATGAGCAACGCCACGAAGTTCCTGTTCGTCAGTGGCTATCAGGCCAACCAGATCAGCCAGAACTTTGTGTTGGACAAAGGCTTCTTCTTCCTCCAAAAGCCCTTCGACCTGGATGAGCTTGCCTCGAAGGTACGAGAGATACTGGCGTAATTAGGACCAATTACGCCAGTGGCATCTACGCTTTATAATATATTCAGAAACGTATAAAAAGATCAGGAGTAATATACCTATGTCACAGTTTGATAGCGAGCACTCAGCAGACTCCAACGGCACGCGTACAACGCTGATCGTGCTCGTTGTAGCCATAATAGCGGTAGTCATCTTATTTATGCTCTATAGCCACCTGCCGCGCGCCAATTCAGCTGCTGGTACCAGTAGCGATCTCGTCACGCCGACGCCGCAGATGACCGCTGCCGTCGGCTCCATCACGCTCAATCGCGTCGTCAACGTCGAAGGGGTGGATGTCACCATCAACCAGGTGCAGCAGGCGAGCAATTTCAGTGATCTGCAAGGTCAGTCGAGCCCTTACACGCTGCGCGTCTATATCCAGACGCATAACGCCGGGCAGGAACCAATCAGCCTGAATTTTAAGCCGAACGCGCGCCTGCTGCTCCCCGATGGGAAAGCGATCGCGCCAACGCTCATCACAGTCTCGCCCCTCAGCCTGCCCAAGGTGACGCAGGTGGGCTACCTGGATTTTCCCTTGCAGCAGAGCGTGCCGATCTCTGGCATGGTGTTGCGCTTCGATAGCAAGACAAGCGTGCCTCTGACCACAAAGTAGGGACCGGCTACTCCTCGTTAGGGGCACCAACGTGCTCGACGCGGTGCTGGACATCTTCGATTGCCTGTAGCCACGGGGAACGTCCAGCATCGTTGGCCGCGTGTTCGACTAACTCTTCTAGCGTCAGATAGTACTCGACCAGGACGCGCTCGCCGCTGGTCGTATGCGCGATGCAATCTTCCAGCAGCGTCTCCGCCTCTTCATAGGCGTGCAGGCGCTGTTGGGCGTCCAACATCTCCTGTTGCTCGCGTTGGGCGCGTAATGCCTGGTCCTGGCGCTCGCGGCGGCGCGGGCGTAGCGCCTGCGGTTCCTCTTGCATCATCTGCTGTAGCGCGAGGGCAGCCTCGCCAATCTCCACATTTGTTTCATCCCGTCGGCGCACCAGCCACGAGCGTATGGCGTGCAGGCGTACAAGATTGCTGGCGCTCTCGGGCAGGCGCAAGTTATCATCCGAGAGCAACTCATCGCTGCCGATCTCCGGCGTTTCTTCTAAGAATTCGTCGTCAAAATCCATTAAAACCTCAAAGGGAAAGCCATAATTTCTTCTATTATACTATATTCTCTATCTCTTCGTATAGAACTACGCAGGGTGCTCATCTAGAGGCACCCTGCGTAGTAAAAGCTGTTCCGCGTATCCAGGATGAGTTGTAGTTAGCCCAGAGCCTCGCGCCCGACCTCGATAGGCTCATCGTGAGCGCGCTCCTCGTCATAATCGGCGGGCGATGTGATATCGCGTCCGCGCCGCGCCCCGATCGCCTCGAAGATGGGAGTCAGGATGATCGCCAGGAGCAGATTCAGGATCAGCGCCGAGATCGCCGTGTAGAGCGGGACGCCAAGGATAGGATACGATGGCTTGTTGCCTGCCACGATAAAGAGCGTCGTGCCCGCGATCATCGCCGCTGCCCAGCCCACGAGCAGCGCCCAGCGGTTGAACCAGCGGGTGTAGAGGCCCAGGTAGACGGCGGGCAGTGTTTGCAATATCCAGATGCCACCGAGCAGTTGAAAGAAGATCACCTGCTGCGGATTAATCAAGACGATAAAGAGCAGGGCACCGAACTTCACCACAAACGACGTAATCTTCGCCACCTGCGACTCCTCGCGCTCATTGGCGTCGCGGCGCAGATACTCTTTATAGATGTTGCGCGTGAAGGTATTGGCGGCGGCGATCGACATCACGGCAGCCGGAACCAGCGCGCCGATGGAGATGGCGGCGAAGGCAAAGCCCGCGAACCAGCTTGGGAAGCTCGCGTTGATAAGCGCGGGCACCGCGCCGTTCTGGCCGAAGCCGGGCAGAGGCTTCACCTTCGCCGCGATCGCCATGTAGCCGAGCAGCGCCAGCAGGCCCAGCATAAGCGAATAGATGGGCAGGAGAGCCGTGTTGCGCTTCACCACACGCTGACTGCTACTACTCAAGACGCCTGTGATAGAGTGTGGATACAGGAACAGCGCCAGCGCGGACCCCAGGGCCAGCGTCACATAGTTGAGCTGTTGATTGGGTCCGATCAGATCAAAGAAGGTCTTCACCGTCAGCGATTTCTGGTGGGCCGCGTTAAAGATGGGACCGAAGCCGCCCAACTTCGCGGGGATATAGATAAGCGCCGCTATTAGTACTATGAAGATCATCAGATCCTTCACCAGCGCGATCATCGCTGGAGCGCGCAGGCCGCTGGAGTAGGTATAGGCCGCGAGCACGATGAACGCGATAATCAGTGGAACATCGACGTTCAGGCCGAGGATAGGCACCGTCAGCGGAATGCCCAGCGCCGCGATCGAGATCTGAATGCCGAACATTTGCAGAGCGATATAGGGCATTGTCGCCAGGATGCCCGTAAAGGCCACGGCCAGAGCAAGCGAGCTGCTCCCGAAGCGATCCTTCACGAAATCGGCGGTAGTCACGTAGCCGCGCTGCTTACACACGGTCCAGAAGCGCGGCATAAGGACGAAGATAAGCGGATAGACAAGAACGGTATAAGGGACGGCGAAGAAGCCGCTGACCGCGCCCGCGAGATACATGGAGCCAGGGACCGCGATAAAGGTGTAGGCGGTATACAGATCGCCGCCCAGCAGGAACCAGGTCACGACCGTCCCAAAGCGACGGCCCGCCAGTCCCCATTCACTAATGAGATCGAGGTTTCCACGTCGCCAGCGCGCCGCCACAAAGCCAAGCACGGTAACGAGCAGGAAAAAGAAGATAAAGACGATGATAGCGTCCAGGTGCATCGAGGAATTCTCCCTTCCCAGTAAAGGCGATATATCACATACAAATAGAGGTACGCATCTTTACGTACTCTACGCGTGCGCTCCCTGTCGTTTACGCGCCAGCAAAATAGACCACCGCTGTAATGATAGCCGTGATAATGATCCACATAAGCTGGTACCAGTAGAAGAAAGGGATGCCTATGAACTCTGGTGCCCTGAAATTGTAGAACGGAGGGAAGAGCAGGGCGATGAAGGGGATAATGAGGAGCCAGCGGAGCCAACGACGGTTCCTGCGCTCAGAACGAGTAGCCATAACGTAATCTCCTTTTGTAGTGAAAATTGTAGCGAAATGCCAGCATGCATGCTGGCGCAAAAGGACGGAAACGAGAGCTAATGGATACTCCAAACCGGATAGCTTTTTCTAATCCTACGGTATTTTGCAGTAAATGTCAATCTGGCCACGCAAGTGGCTCCGCGCGTATTGTTAACCATGAACAGTTTGTTCGTTGTCTAAAGTATAAGAGTAAGGCGAGTACGGGAATGGTGTAGCTTATTTCTATATTATGTTAAGTAATTGCGGTGGAGGTAGGAATGGCAGAAACTGGGGCAGTAGTAGAAGAGGGTAAGGTTATCCTTGAGGGTCGCTATCGTATTGTACAGCTTTTATATAAGCGACCGCGACTCAACCTTTATCTCGGGCGGCGTCTTCCTGCTCAGCAGAGGAGCGAGAAGGAGTCTGGCAATGGAGAGCGGGCGGAGCCGCTGGTGGCTATTCGCGAGTTGGTCCTCGATGGGTTGCCGGAGGCAGTGCGGGCGCAGATCGAGGCCGCAGCATTCGAAGAGTTTGTTTCCCCCGTCACTTCCGGCTCTGCGCGCCTGCCGGTGGATGGCGATCGGGTGTGGATCGAGGGCGAGCGTCACTATCTTGTGAAGCAATTGTATGACCAGAAGAGGGCTTTGCAGGCTGGCGTCCTGACGCTCGACGAACTGCTGCTGAGTCGGAGGGAGTGGCCCGCGTGGCTGAGTATAGAGACCGCGCTCAACTGGGGCGCGCAGCTCTGCCGCATCGTGGCGCGTCTGCATCGTCTGCACATGCTGCCGGGCTACCTTGATCCAACAACCATCCTGGTAAGCGACACAGAAGACGCATCATGGGCACCCATCCTGCTGCCCTCGTGGCCACCTCCGCTGGATTTCTGGCAGTCCGCCGACATCGCCGCGCTGTGCCAGGGTATTTTTCCTATAAATGGCCTGCCAGCATATAATGCCTTTATCGCGCCGGAGCTACTGTCCGGTACATACGATGAACGCTCGGATGTCTACGCGCTTGGTGCTATCCTCTACCTGCTGCTCACGCATTACGCGCCGAGCGCGGCCATTTATCGCATACAGGCATCACACGATAGACATGGGGAGAAGGCACGCTTCGGTGTGCCTCATCTCATCCCGTTGGGTGAGGGCGATGGCCTTGAGCTTATCGCGCCCCATCACCTGCACAACCGCGTCTCGCCAGCGCTGGAACAGGTGCTGCTGCGCGCCCTGGAGCTTGATCCGGGACGGCGCTATCCCACAGTGTTTGCGCTGGTCGAGGCGTTGGAGGGTATTGTGGGATGAATGAGTTGCCTACCGTCCTGCTCTTATGAAAGCGAGATCCATTTCTAGAGATCGCCTTTCTCACGGTAGCGTTTGATACGCTCTTGTTCACTTATAACCAGTTTTCTCTGCTCCGCTGAGAGAAACCAGGTAAGCGGATGCCATTCATCGGTCGTTGCATAGTAATTCACGATCTCAATTCCGTGGGGATGCAAGACCTTCGCAAAGGTGAGGTAGGTTCTCAGCTGATGAAAAGGGGAAGTTACCAGGATAATCCGGTGCATGTCATATTCTTTTAACAGGAAGAGCACATATTCCGCATTTTCTCTGGTATGAAGTGACTCAGATTCAGCAAGCACGGCCTCTTTGGGAACGCCCATCTGGATTGCTTGATCGCGCATGTACAATGCACCTAATCCAGTGTCCCATAATTTTTCAGCTGCTGGGAGATCTTTTTCTTCAAGACGCCCTGCTGCAACGGCGGCTCGTAACTCTTCTCGCGAGATCAGTTGTGGAGTCGTTGTCACCTTAACACTGAACTTCCCCACACAGAGAAGGAAAGGTGCCCATCCCTGTTGATAGAGGTGAACCGCTGTGCGGATCTTGCCTTCCAGAAAAGCAAGGTTTCCGCGTGTGCCAGCTAACACCACAATCGCATCTGCTTTCTTGAGTTTGTTTCGCAAGGCAAACTGTTTCCCATAGCGGATCAGTGTGAACCAGAGGAGCAGTGGGAACAACAGAATACTCCCGATGACGCCATTTCTTCCCCATTTCATCCATGTGCTTTGTTTCATAATGTGGTCATCACCCAATTTAAATCAACGACTTCCGGCTCCTTCTTCTGAGGGGATACGACCAGATCTCGTTGCAGGTTCCTCAACCGTGCAAAGGTTTTATTTGAACTGGCAGCGCGTGCTAATAACCATGCCTCAGTAGCGCTCTGGCAACATGCACGAATATCTCCTAGTCCATAGTATGCTTCGGCCTGTTGAGCCTTCAACCGTGCTCGCCCACGAACAAGCGTCGGGTTATAGTTCTCCATTCCTTGCTCAATGAGAGTGATTGCAGCAACGTAATTATGTAAATGGACCGCATTTACTCCCATTTGTGCAGTCACCGATGTGGTATTTGCCTGACAATGGCTCCGTTCCGGAACCTTCCCACGGTTGCTCAAAACCTGTTGGGCCACATCAATATGGTATTTGCTCTCGTGCTCTTGTTGTGCGATCGCATACGCTTCGGAGAGGGCTTGAAAAATATAGCCACTCAGACAAGGTAGAGTGCGACTCTTAATAAGTGCATGTGCCTCACTCAAATACGCGATAGCCGCTGTTGCCTTATTTTGTTGAATCAATGTCACGCCTCTGCGCGCCAATGCCGCTGACATCAATTCTGCATCGTCCAATTCCTTGGCAGCCTCAAATGCTTGTTGATAAAAGACATGTGCATCATCATACTTCATCATATCTCTAGAGAGGCTTCCCTGCAATTGATAACTCATACATAAGAGTTCTGTTGCCTGGATAGAACGCAAACTACGTTCATAATTTGTCAACAAAATTTTGAGCTTATAATCCGCTTGAGCCGTTCCTCCAGTATGGTACGTATCCCATAATGCAGCTAATTGCTGCTCAAAGAAGACCTGTTGATCCCAACTCTGTAAGATGTTAATCTCCGGTTCAGTATCATGGCTCAACCCTAATAATGCTGCCACTGATGTACTGAATACTTGAAATAAGAGACGACGTGATCTATCCATATCCCGCTTTCCTAGTTGCTGATGCAAAGAATCCACACTTTGAATTCCCAATTCAGCAAACGCTTGTAGTAGGCTCTTCGCAATGGTTTGAGAGAACCGTTGAAAATCTGGGTCACTCTCATCCTCAAGTGTATCGTTCAGAGAAGGATCAGACCCACTTTTCTTTATCTCTGGGTTCTCTTTGTGAATCTTTTCCTCTTGTCTGCCTCCTAAATCTAACTCTGCTGCCGTTTTCCTATAAAATTGACAGAGGCGATGAACGTAAATGGGATGAGGATCTGTTACACCTCGTTCCCACTGGCTCACCGTATTTCTGGTAACGCCAATGGACTCGGCAACTTTTTCCTGCGACCATCCCTCGCTATAGCGCGCCTCCGCCAGTCTGACTCGTTCCATGCGTCGCCTCGCTTTCCCGATGCAACTTTTAAAGAAGGTATCCAGATCTATTGTAACCTCTTGCTACATAGTCTGTCGAGAGAAGTAGGAGTTTATCAGATGATGTAAAGCTATACAGAATAGTAGGAGTAAAAATCGTGCATGATTTGTAAAAAGATTTGCACAAACGTGTGTTACTAAAGTTTTCATGACAGTATACTAGATGAAGCTTACCCAGATCGAATTGCTGGAACTCAATGCAGTGATAAACTTTTCCACTTGATGGAAATTTTCCTCAAGAAAGGTAGTACAAGCATGGAACAGAAACACCACGTGAGCGACGTAGCCAGAACACGAGCCAACATCGCGGCAGAGTGTGAGGCGCTCAGACACTTTATGTTGTTTTCACAGTGCGGCAGCCATGAGATCATTCATGCCCGCTTTCAGGCGCTCGACGCCTGCCATCAGGAGTTACGCGCCGTGTTGCCCGAGGATGAGGCAACCTCGTTGCTGGTTGCGATCTATACCGACATCGTGCGATAAAGGAGGCGAGGGTATGGAGCCAGAGCGTTTTGTCTTTGGCAATACGTTTGGGGAGAAAGCGGAGGCGAAGTCTTTGCGCCTCAAAGGGCTCCTGGAGGCGGCAGAGGCTCTCCTCAAGGAGGCAGGCTGTGAGATCGTCAGGGCGAAAGGAACGACAGATATCCTTCTCACCTATCCTGCTGGGACGACACGCCAGGAGATCTTTGCTCGCAGCATGGAAAGCCGCTTCCGCGTGCTGCTGCCAGATGGGCTGGAGTTGCGGGAGATTGCGAGTCGAGACCGTGGGTGTGTGGCCCTCTTCATTCTTGCAGAGACCGTCCCTCAGAGAGCAGCAGGAGAGGAGCAAGCGGAATGAGTGAGCGCTTAACGAGAAGCCCGATTACTCCACCCCCACAACGCGAACAGGAAGCCATGCTCCGTCTGGGCTTTGAGTTTGAGGAGAGGGAAGAGGGGCTGGTCGTGACCTATCCCAAAGGAGCGATGCGTGAAACCATCAACGAAGACGATCGACGCTTTGCTGTCTTTTTCGTCCATCACTCTGAGCAGCGGCAGGTCACCGAAGCCTATAACTGGTCCACCAGATCGTACATCCTCCTCTTGAGATCGGCCCGCTTTGGCTGACGAGCAAGGAGCAGGGAAACTGGCATGGTCTCCCTGCTGCGTTGTCCTGGCTTGCTAGAATAAGCTTGACTCTGCACATGCCCGTCCTTATACTTACTTCAGGTCACGCCCTGTGGCCGTAGCCTCTTCTCATCTCCACATTTCGTCCTCACATTCTTCACAGGAGTAACCACTATGACACTACCACCTTTTCTGCGGCGGTTCGTCCGCTCTGCCGCGCCGCCGCACGATGCTCATGTTCAGCGTATGCAAGAGCAGGTCGATCCTGCTGCTTTCTCTTCGAGTCCTACCCAGGAGGACTGGTACTGGGGACGCCTGGCAACGGGCGACGAGGAGGACTTCTACTGGCGTCGGCTCTCGGATAACTGGTTCCAGAAAGATCCAATTCCCTCGACCTACCTGGAATTGCACAATCTTTGCTACGAAGCCTACAACGCCAATCCGCTCGCCTTCGCCATCATCGAGATCACCACCAGCTTTGTGCTGGGCAAGGGCGTCACCATCTCCGCCAATCAGCCAGCCGTGCAGCAGGTGCTGATGGACTTCTGGAACGATCCAGATAACCACATGGAGACGCGCATCTACTCACTCTGCACCGAGCTGTCGCTCTATGGAGAGCAGTTCATTCGATTTTATATCAACAAGATAGATGGAAGCGTGAAGGTGCGTCAGATTGATCCTTCTATTATCGACCAGATCGAGACCGATCCCGATGATATCGAGACGGTGCTGCGCTTCCACCGCCGACCTATTGGACCGAGCGCTCAGCAGCCCGGCGAGCCTGTACCCGTCGCGCCGCAGGAACAGAGCAACTTCGAAGGCGTGTGGTTCGCCGCTGGCAGCGAGATGGTGCAGTTCTGTATCAACAAAGTCTCCAACGCCAAACGGGGCAAGAGCGACCTGGCGACGCTTATTCCCTGGTTGCGCCGCTACAAAGACTGGCTCACCGACCGGGTACGCATAAATAAGTATAAGGGCGCGTTTCTGTGGGATGTGGAACTGCAAGGGGCCGATAAGAAAGCAATCGACCGCAAGAAGATGGAGCATGCCTGTCCGCCTGAACCGGGCAGCGTCATCATCCACAACGAATCCGAGCGCTGGTCGGCGGTCAAGCCCGAGATCAACGCGAGCGAGGCCGCCGAGGATGGCAGGGCGATCAAGCTGATGGTGGCAGTTGGTGCCCAACTCCCGGAGCACTATCTGGCGGATGGCAGCAACGGCAATCGCGCCACCGCCGCTGAGATGGGCCTGCCCACGCTGCTCAAATTTCAGCGTCGCCAGTATGTGATGCGCTCAATGTTGTGTACGCTCCTCGATCGCGTGTTGCTGGAGGCGCGCAAGGCGCAGCGGCTCCCGGTGGAGATCGACACGCACTACGACCTGCTCTTCCCCGCCATCGACGTAGACGATCATCAGACATTGGCGAGTGCCACACAGACGCTGGTCTCGGCGCTCACATTGGCTAAGCAACAGGGCTGGGTGAGCGACGAAACGGCGATGCGCCTGCTCTTCCAGTTCGCTGGCGAGGAGGTAGACGTACATGAAGAGCAGGAGCGCATTCGTAATTCGCGATCGGCGAAGGAGGAGGAGCGCGATGCCTCTTGATGCACGCAAGGCGCAACACCTGCTGCAGGTAGTGGCGCGCAGTTTCGCGAACCGCCAGCGCACCATCGTCGTCGTGTACCTGGCGGGCGGTAGCTACAGTTTTGTGGCGCTTTCGGTCATCATGCGTCCCCAGCAGGTCATTGATCCCCAGGTGCTTGACGCGGCTGGACAGGCGCTGCCACGCAACGCCGACACGCTTATGATCGTGCCCCTGGGAACGAATTTCACGGGAGCCGTTCTCGTAGCGGACACGGCTACCGCGACCGCAGCGGCGGTTGCTGGCGCGGCAAAATACGAGATTCTCGAAGTTCTGCCCGTCGGCATCGTGCCCGGTGGCAGCCACCTACGCGTCTCCTTGCGGCGGATGCGCTAGTTTTAGCACCCTCAAATGGGTCGAGAAAGGATATGCTCATGTTCAAATTTTTCGCGGAGAAGCAGAGTAGCGCCACGACCAATCTACCTGTCAGCGAGCAAGAGTGCCAGCAGGACGTGCTGCAGCGCATTCACGGCTGGCTGGACATGCTGGAGCAACGCATTACAGCGCTCGCGCAGGCGCATAAAGTCGAGGATCTGAAGGCGGGTGAATGCGAACAGGCGATAGACCGCCACATCACGCTCATGGTGCGCCTGTTCCAGGTGAGACAGCAGTACGCTAAAGGTGCGCGGGAAGAGGACGCGCAGCACATTTTAGGCGTGGTAGTGAAGCCGAATGACGTAGACCCCGCGTGAGCAGCTAGCCTACGCTACAGATAAGTCCCAGGCCCTGGTGAGCGGCGTTGTGGACGGCCTGCAAAAAGGTCGCGGCATGCGCTGGCAAGACCTCATCAACCAGGCGGAACTCGTCCCAATCGTCCGAGAGCTGATCGCGGAAGTTCTGGTAATCGGCCTTTGCTTTGTCAGCATCGGGCGGTTGCACCTCTGACAGGCAGAGCGCCAGTTGCCAGACTTCATCGGGCGTCAGGTAGCCGATGGTGGCCTCGAACGGTTCGCCCGCCCGGTAGCCAAAGGGCATACAGCGGCGTCCGCAGGCCAGGAACTCGAAGAGTGCCATCGCCCGCACCGAGATGGTCGCCAGCCAACCGCGCAGATGGAGCGTCGCGGGATGGCGACCAAGCGACAGACCTGGAACACCCTCGTCCTCATCCTCTCCATCGGGCCTTATGTCGTCCTCGTCCTCGTCCTCATCCTCATCCGTGTCATTCAGCAGGCTTGGAGGCTGGACGATGGGCAGAAGCTGCTCGATCTTTTCCTCTATCTGCTTGCTCGCCTGTGCGTTTACCTGTTGTGCCAGTTCATCGAGGCCGACTGAATGGAGGAGTGCAATCAATTCATCATTGCTCGTTTCCATCTCATCCGCTAGCTCAGTGCTGGCCGGAGCGTCCGTAGTGTGCTGTGGCGCATCCTGCTCGTCTTTGGGGTCCGCGAGCTGAAACCAGGGGAGGCAGAACTGCTCGACGATCGCACCCCAGACGGCCCGCAATGCCTCCGAATTCTGATAGAGGCGCGGGGGAAACTGGCGCATATAGTTATCGCTGAGGAGCGTAAACAGTTCAGCCGCGCACAGTCGCTGATACTCGCGTCGCGCCTGGGGGCCGCGTGGCAGTTGTGTGACGAACGCCTGTGCGCGTGGCCACGTACATAAATGTTTCACCGCATCGGGCACGAACTGCTCGTTTCTTGCGCAGCGCGTCAGTTCATACAACTGGTAGACGGAGCTCTCATCGTTGTCGATGAGCCAGTTCGCAAAAGCTGGCATAACGCGCTCGCTATACGCTACCCAGTCAAAACCATGCACACGGACTATCATATCTCTCTCTTTCAATTCTCTAGAAGACTTCTTCTATATACCTATCGTACATCTTGCCAACTTTCTTGCCAAGTTTTATGGCTCTATGGTACTGACAAAAATAATTTTGCCGCATTAGATATATGTATCTCTATGTTTCACCGCGTAGCAAGAGAGACTATGTAGCAATAGGTAAATATGTTATTAGGGAGGCTTATATAATGATATCAAGGGGCAGTATTGCTGAACCGCGTACGGAAGAAGAAGAGGAGGAAGTATTTGCATGTCACAGAAGAGTCCACAATCTGACGAGGAGGTCCTGCCTTTCCCAGATTTTCACGAGGATATCTTTGCTGATGAGCCGCCAAAGCCACATCCGCGCCGGAAATTGATTATTCTATCATCTATTTTATGTATTCTTCTATTGCTAGGCATTGCCCTGATCGTAGTGGCGCAGCATAGGCCGCGCGTCGCGTACCAGGTGCAGTCCGTCACGGAGGGAGATCTTCAACTAACGGTCAATGCGAATGGACAATTGCAGACGACTATCTATACCGTAAATTTTGTGGGGAGCGGGAAACTGGCGGAGGTTGATGTCAATGTTGGACAACAGGTGAAAAAGGATCAAATTTTAGCAAAATTGGATGCAACAGCACTACAAAATGCACTAAATGTAGCGCAGAGCAATGTAGACGGTGCCCAGACAGCCTTAAATAATGCCAGGGCGAATTATGATGCCATTTCGACAGCAGCCACCTCGAACGTGACCGCCGCGCAGACTGTTCTCAGCAATGCGAACAGCTTTTTAACTTTTGTGCGGTCGAAACGCCAGCCTGATGCGCGGCAAGTGAACTCCGCTCAAGCTCAGGTTGACGCGGCCACGCTGCAACTGTCGCGCGCCCTGGGCCAGCAGCAGACGCAGAACGCAGCCGCACAGGGTGCGATTGATACGGCCCAGGCAGCCCTGAACACCGCCCAGGCCCAACTGGAGGCCGCGAAGTACAACATGAACAATGCCGTGCTCAAAGCGCCGCATGATGGAACAATTTCGGCCATCAATGGTACCATTGGTAGCGTACCCGGTAGCGCATTCATCCAACTTCTGGATCTTACCCAGATGCAGGTGCAGGTCAACGTCGACGCGTCCGCCATCGGCTCGGTTGTCGTCGGTGATGCCGCGAGCTTCTCGTTGGATGTGTACCGTCAACAAGTCTTTAATGGCCGCGTAGCAGCGATCTTGCCGCTGGGCCAGTCCGTCTCGCGTGCCACTACCTATTCCGTGCTTATCACTATTCTTGCCAATAGTATACCGAATACTACCCACATCTTTCCGGGAATGGCCGCGCATGCCACGATCACTACAAATGATGTCCCCAACGCGCTCCTGGTTCCTAATCGAGCGCTAGACTTTGCCCGCGCCGCCGTAAATCCCCGGCCCGAGACGGATTCCCGGAGCCTCATCAGCCATGCCCAGGCCACCGACGCGCTGACGCAGGCCAACGCAATGTTGCAGTACTTACAGCAGGACGTTCCTGGCGAGCAGGCGGCGTACGTGCTGGTGTTGGGCGCGCATGGAAAAATTGTGGTCAGGCCAGTAGTGATCGGACTGACGAATGGAAGCATGTACGAGGTGCTGGATGGTCTTTCGACGGGTGATGCAGTGCTGGTCGGGGCGCGCATGGAGAGTAAGTAGCAGTATGTTTGTTGGAGAAGAGACCAGTCAGGAGGCGGCATGACGAAGCACGAAACGCAACCGCTTGCCGCGCAGGATGCGGGTGGTTCCCAGGGCGCGTCATCTTCCTGGAACGCCACGGGTCAAACTGTGCCGATCGAGGAGCAAGAGACGTGCAGCATGGCCCTTTTGCCGCCGCAGAACACGAAGCGCCCGGCGATCGTCGCGCGCAATCTTAGCAAGGTGTTTCAACACAGAAGCGTCAGAATACCGGCCCTGTGCGATCTCTCGTTCCAGGTGCAACGGGGCGAGTTTATTGTGCTAACAGGCCCGGCGGGTGCGGGGAAGTCAGTGCTGTTGCGTGTGCTGGGCTGCCTGATACAACCCTCGCGCGGCGACTACTGGCTGGCGGCTAAAACGATGAGTCGCATGAGCGCCGCAGCACTGGCGGATGTGCGCAACCAGCATATAGGTTTTGTCTTTGAGGAACCTACCCTGCTACCGGGTGTCAGCGCGCTTGATAACGTCGCGCTGCCGCTGCTCTACGCGGGCTTTGCGCGGGCGGAGCAGGAACGGCGCGCGCAGGCCCTTTTGCAGTTTGTTGGATTAGGGTCTCGTGCGCGGCAGCGTCCCGCTCAGCTCTCCACGTGGCAACAACAGCGCGTAGCATTGGCACGCGCACTTGTCAATAATCCTTTCCTGCTGCTGGTCGATGAGCCAGTTGGCAAGTTAGATAGGCGCGGTCGCCTGGAGATACTGGCGTTTCTGCAGGCGTTGCAGCAGCGCGGCCTGACCATCGTGCTGGCGACGCGTGAGGCAGAGCTTGCCCTCTACGCGACGCGCCAGATCACTTTGCGCGCTGGCAGGATCGAGCATGATGCGCCGGTGCCGACGCGGCGCATTGCCATCAACGAGCTAGCTAGCGCCGGGTTTACAGGATCAGGCAATGGAGATGGTAGCCAGCACGAGACGCTGAGCATACAAATACAGGAGGAGCTGTTATGAGGAGACCCGTGGTATCTCAGCCCATTGGGGTACGTGAGCAAGAGGCGGTCAGATCCAGCGTAGGAAGCAGGCGCTCAGGGAATAGATCTGTTGGGCGTCTATACGCCTCTTTGAGGGGCGCGTTGCAGGCGCTGTATGTATATCGTATGCGCTCGTTTCTGACTGCTTCTGGTTCGTTCTTTGGTACGGTGGTGGCGACGGTCGCTATGATAGGCATTGCAAGTGTGCAGGCGCTGTCGAATGAGTCGCGATCTATACGGCTGCTTATTCTATTGTGTGGATGTTGTGCAGTTCTTGCGCTGCTCGTAGGAAGTTTTCTCTGCACGCGGAGCATGTTGGCTGGTGTGAGCGAGCGCGCCAGTGAGATGAGCATACGCAGGGGTGTTGGTGCGCGAGGGTGTGACATCGGCTACCAGGTTATGGTGGAGGTGCTGCTGCTGAGCGGTCTTGGCACAACTGTAGGGCTGGTTCCTGGTCTGCTCGTAGGCGCTGGCATGATCGTGCTGCTCCAACTGACGCCTATTGTGAATCCCATGTTGATACTGGGAGTATGCTGTGGATCGTTAGTCGCGGCGGGTAGCGGCGGGATCTATCCGGCGTTGCGCGCGGCACGTATGGAGCCGGGGAAGCGAGGAGTTCGGACCAGCGCCGGGAGCCATTCACTGTCTGGCCCCTGGCGCTGATCTAGTAGGGATGGGCCTTGCGTCCATCCCTACTGTGTTAGTTATCCTTCCCAGGTAGCGCGAAGATGCCCATTTGTACGCGCTGCATCATCGCATCCAGGAATGGATCGGATTGTAGCTCAGGCAGCTCTGACGGATTGCCCGGCAGGGTGGGCTTTAGATCCACCCGCGCTGGTTCGGCCTGAGCAGGAGTAGATGACGGTGGTTGGGGGAGGCTCGTTTCCAGATCGGCAGGCGAGATGCGTTGGGCTGGCAGCGGCGTATGGACCGGGGCAGCATCGTTCTGTCCAATGATTTGAGGGAAATCGAGCTGCAAAGGTCGGAAGTCGCTGCTGGGAAGCGGCGTAGGAGCATCCAGGGCAGAGACATTGGGCGTGCCCAGCAGAGGCGAGTACTGCGAGAAACCCTGCAGCGCAAAGGGAATCATAGCACTGTTTGCGGCAGGCGCGGCTGCTGAAAACTCAGTTGGTTGTGAGTAATAGGTATTGTCAACAGGAGCCACAGGTTGCACCGGCCAGGGATTCTGTGCTGCCTGAGCGCCTGGCGTCTGCGCACCTGCTGCTTGAGCAAGCGTTGCTTTGCGCCGTCGCCATACAACCAGGCCGACCAGACCTGTGGTTGAAAGAACGATGAACGCGCTGGCACCCGCGAGAGAGGCGGTGAGCGGCGTCATCGCACTGTTATGGGAGCCTGTTGTCGTGCCCGGTGTCTGCGCGGTGGGAGTAGCCGACGGAGCTGTACCCTGCGCGCTACCTGCGGGCGTGTTCGTTGGCGAGGGAGAAGGTGTCGGCGTTGGCTTGCCTTTACGCGGCGTCGGTGTGGCCTGAGTTCCGCCGGGTCCCAGTGCAGCCGCTGTTGGTGTCGTCCCCACGACGGGAGCACCCCCGTTGCCCGCCGTCGTCGGAGCCGGCGTGGGATTATTGGGCGGGGTGGTCGGCGTGCTGGTCGGAGGCGTTTTTGTGGGCGCTTGCGTCGGCGTGGGTGCCTGCGTGGGCACCAGTGTCGGCGTCGGCGTAGGTGGTGCCTGCGTAGGCATCGGTGTAGGTGTGTCTGTAGCCGTGGATGTAGGCGCTTGAGTAGGCATCGCTGTGTCATTGGCGATGGAGGACACCAGGCCATTGGCATGGGCGGAGGTAAGCAGCGCCACGACACCAAGAACAGAGAACAGCAAGAGCGCGAGACTGATGGCTACAACGCCCAGAGCCCGCTGCATCATCCTCGTTGACTTTTTCTGCGATTTCATTAAACCTCCCGGCGCAAAAATCTTTTATAAAATAAGATAGATTAATATGTATATATCTTCCCCCTGGCAGGAGGGACGAGAGAAATAATTTGCAACCCTGCGACGAGCATTATTTTATCTATTCAGTAGGGATGGGGCAAGCCCCATCCGGTTGCCCACTCCGCTGCTGCTGGGCCGGATGGAGGCAAGCCCATCCCTACTGAGCATTAATTTATTACTGTGCACCCAGTGTAGAGGAACGCGGTAGCAACCGTCAAGGAAACGGCAAAAATGTACTATGATATGTCAACTAGAGTCCTATGCTTCGACGAGCTCTATCATAACTTCATACGATAGTCCTGGCGTGCCGCCTACTGCTAATGCTGCTTGCTGAATATGTAGATCGGTCACGCTCTCTTTGTAGGCGTCGAAGTGGACCGCGACGCTTGCTGCGTTGAGGGGATCGCTATACAGCAGCGTGGTGCCCGTGGAAGCGGTGTAGGAGGTGTGCAGGGCGTCGCGGTACTGCTGGCCCGTGACGCCTGTGGGAGTGCCATCATAGCGCGCGAGATCGTTCAGGCAGAGAAGCACCATGCTCCACACGCGTTTGCCGGGTCCCAGGTCGACGTAGGCCAGGCCACCATCTGCGCGCACCGTCGTTTTGCGTATGCGCGGTTGCTGCAAGCGGTAGGTACCGGGTTTGATAAAGTAGCCTGTGCCGTCCAGAATGAGTTCGCAATCGATGCCAATTGTTGCCATGTCAGTTTCCTTCCAGAGTGTCTTTCACTATGTACGGTGTCACGAAGCAGCCCGACGAGCAAGCGGTTGGAGGGCTGCTGAAACGGTGCTACAGGCGTGGCCAGCGTATGGGAACGTCGCCCCAGTGTACGCGTGCTCCATATGCGAAATCGCGCTGCTTCTTGACCTCTTGCAGGCGCGCTTCAAACTGCTGCATGCGCGCCTGCGTCGCGGCCAGCCACGCGGTGGGAATCTTCGTATCGTCGACGCGATCGCGTAAGGCACCATCCTGAAAATCGAAATTGTCGTTGGTGGGGACCTGGTATGCCTCCATCGCGTAGGCGCAAGCGCCCAGCGCAATAATATCGCGATGCACTTCAGGGATAGTTGAAGCGTTGGCGTCGAGCTGGTGTTTTGTGGCGTAGAAGACGCGTATCACCTGTGAGGTGTCCTGTGGCAGCTCTGCACTTGATAATTTCAAGGTAAAGCTCGGCGTGAGCGTGCCGGTTGGATTCATGCCTACACCGACTGTTCCCTGCGCACCCATATTGCCGCCCGTTGCCAAGGCCGCCGTGCTATCGAACAGATTAGAGTACTCGGCAAAGTCGCGCTCGTAGGGCGGCCAGAGCATAACGCCAGAAGTATTGACTGCGGGCGGCTGCGGTCGGCCTGTCAACGCGGCATCGGCAGTACTATCGTTGTAGCTGGTAGTGACGTTATCCGGCAGCGTCGCGAGCAGATAGGGCGTCGCACCACCTACCTGCGTGCGATAAAGGTTGCGTCCGATGACCGTATTTGTGGCCGTGCCAGGGACGACCGTGGTGGTGGGAGCGAGAGGGATGGAGAGCAGCGTTATGTTCTGATGGCCGGAAGTGGTAATGGCCTGTGTCAATGGCGATGGTGGTGTTTCGCCGCCCTGCGTAAGGAAGGTAACGGCGTACTGGTAGGTACCGATGCCCAGCGCCGTGCCTGCCGTCGCGGACGCGCTCATGCCAGTTCCAGGCGCGGCGAAGCTCGATCCATAGGCTTGCAAGGGGTAGAGCACGCGCTCGATCCACCACACGGGATACGACGCGTTCCAGGGAGTCGGATAGGGATAGGTGCGCTGGTATGGTTGGGTTGCCAGATCGATATAGACAATGTTCGGGTAGTACTGAGAATACCTGTCCACCGTCTTGTCGATGGCGCGGTCCAGGTCAGTGGTGACCCAGCGCTGACTAGAGCCGCCCAGGGGATCGAAGAGATCCTGGCGAACCGCTGTCTCGATATCTGAAAGAAGCATGTGTATAAACTCCGTAGCTGCTGTAGAACTGTCGCGATCGACTTCACATAACGTAGCCGTGGGTATAGAGCGTAACGGTGCAGGTACCGGCATTGGCTTTAATGTCGATCTTACCCGCGTTGTCTACCTGTAGCAGACCCATGCCGCCGAGGGTATTGCCGGAAACTGCAAGGGCACCGATGGTCGCATATTTCGTCATATCAGCTCCATGTGGGGCCAGCTGGATATTGGCACCCACGCTGGAACTGCTGAAGAAGGCTTTGTATAGCACACCGGCAGCGTTTTGAGGAATGCCCGAGCTGCCGCCTGTGAGCGTATAGGTATTGATGCTGCCCGCCGCGATGTTGACGCTGCTGAACTGCTGGTAGCCTGCAACGAAGGTCAGACGACCGGGTGGCGGCGTAGGAAAACCGCCAGCCCCGTTGGCGAACGTTGCCAGGACAAGCGCGTCCTGGGGATTGTGCTCGTCGAAGAAGAGCACCGCGCAGAGCGCGTTGGGAACGGCGGAAGTACTATCAAGGTGATTTGCCACCGGAACACCTGAGAGCGCGCACGAGGTGGCCTCGAACAGGAGCACCGAGGCTGTGTAGGTGGTAGGATCGAATGCTTGCAGGATGCCACGCTTCACGATCATACTGGTACGGTTCCTTTCTCCTGGGAAAAGAGGGCGGCCTCGCGGCCACCCTCCCTGTTTTATGCATCGTTGGTCATCGTGCCGGGCGATTGGATATTGTCGCCACCTGAGCAGGCGTGGAAGCTACCAGCCGTGTAGCTGGTCCCGAGCAGCGTATTGAGGCTCGTCGCGATATTGGCGAACGTTTGCGTGCCGCTCGCATCGACGCGGCAGAACGTGCCATCCTGGGGCAACGTGATGTCGCTGGTCGATTGGAAGATGCACAACGTGCGTGGATTGAGGTAGCTTCCCGCTGGCACGGTCTGCCCTCCATTGTAGCGTCCGTAGGTCATTTCTAGCAGGTCAAGCATGGTGTAATTCCTTTCTCCTCGTGCGAGGAACAAAAACTTCGTTAAATCTCTACCCAGGTGATACTCGCGGCCCAGCTGTTGGTGCCACTCACGTTGGAGTAGAAGACGATGCCGTTGCCGGGTGGAACGACAAAGACGTTGCCATTGAGCAATACCTGGGTAAAGGTACTGCTGGGACTGCCAAAGTTCGCGACGTTTGTGCCCGTCGGAGTAACGTTGGTGTTTGCCAGCGAGCAGGAGGCGATGCTGCTCGTCGCGCTGCCTGCCTTGTTGTTTACGGCAGGAACGCTAGTGCCCAGGGCCGGATCACTTGAAGTCAGGTTGAGCTGGTTGAAGCTATTATTTGCGATAATGTAGCCGATGCTGAAGACAATGAGCGTCTTGCCGCTGGCAGCGGGATTGAAGATGCTGAGTCCACCTGTGATGGAGCCACTGGGGCTAATCTTGCCTGTGGTGGCTGAAAATCCCTGACCATTGGCGATCCAGGCCCGCATCTGGTCTTCCGTAATCACGGGATTGTTGACCGAGTGCGCCGCGCCGTTGACCTGGTTGAGATTGACCGCCTGCTCCGAGGGAAAATTGCCGACGTTGAGGGTACCACTCACGGGTTGGGTAGTGGGAAAGTTGTTGATGCCAATCTTCCCGCTAGCATCGATCGCCATTTTGTTGGCGGGCGTTGAGGGATCGGCGATGTTCACTGTAGATCCACCGCCGCCGCCACCACCGCCGACGGCGACGTTGACCAGCAGGTTGCCCGCCGTATCGACCTGCAGCGCCTGGCCCTGGTTGCCGGATTTCAGCGCGCCGACCAGTGTTGAGCCATCGGCATTTGTGAAGCCTGACATGAGATCTTCTCCTGTTCGCTTAGATGCCGCGATAGATGCCCCTGTAGTCAGTTACACAACCACCGTATTCATGACGCACCTTATAGCTGATGGCGTCCTGCGAGAAATTCAACCCGAGTAAAGGCGAATCCTGGATGAACAGCGCCGGATTGACCTGACCGCCCACAAAGCCAACCTCGATGGTATCGACCTCGCGTGGATCGGCAACGAGGAACCACTGTGTGGTGCTGCTGAGTTGCGGCGAGACAATCGGCATCACATAGCCCAGCATCGGGTTGATATCGTTATTGTTGCTGCCAGGGACGCCTGCGCTTTTCGTAATCACCATGCTGCTCCACTCAAGTTCCGCCGGGACGACGAGGAAGCGTGGGCGTAGGCCCAGGCGCTTGCCCGCGTAGTTGGTCTGTTCGCGCATCGCCGTGACGCCGCCCTGGAGCGCGGCTGTGGAGAGCGCGGCAGCTCCCAGATTGCCGTGCGGCGCGCCGCTGGTGAACAGAGAGTTGCCGTCGTAGATGGTAGGATTGCTGGACAGGAAGCCGTAGACGAACTCCGCGAGGGTGTAGGCGGCAGACACCGCCAGTTTGGTTGGTATCTGTTTGATGGCCTGCAGGTCGTCGTTGACGATCACTTCGCGCGAGACAGTCACCAGATTGCCACGCTTCTGTGGCACATAGGTTGCCGCCGAGTCGGTCATAGTAACAGCCGTGTAGGCGCTGTCCTCCGCGACGATTGGCAGCGAGCCGAACGCTCCCAAGCGAACGCGGCTCTGTTGCTTGAAATCGCGGATGGGGACGATGGTGCAGAAGCGCATCCATTCGGCGGGCCACGCCTGGTAGTCCTTGAGCAGGCGCTTATTCATGCTGGTACCAAGCAGGTAGGAGAACGAGGCTGTGGTAGTATCGGCCTCGGTGATGCGCGCGATGGGAGCGCTCTCTGAGACGCGTATGCTGCCCAGCGTGGAATGGTCGCTAAAGCCTGCGACACTGGAGTCGCCTGTGACGCGCGCATACGCCTCGCGAATGCTGCTGAAGGGACGGATCTGCCCCAGGCGGGAGCTATCGATCTCCAGATCGAACATTCTGTCGAACGCGGCCTGAATCTTTTCGGCCTCGGTAATCATCTGTCCGACTGTGGGCTTCTCGTAGCTATTGCCGCGAATAAGGCCCGTAGCGACCAGCGAGGCGAGCATCTCCTGCTGCGCCTTGAGGTCGGCGTCGAGCTCGTCATGTTCAAAGATGCGCCCCTGGAACCGTGCGCGGACCGTGGCCTTGACCGGCTCTGGCAGCGTCGATTCGAGCAGGCGGCGTTCCAGGGTGAGCTGGGCGCGTTCCAGGTGTAGTTCGCCCTGAAGGATCTGGAGCTGCTTCTGCTGCTCGGTGAGGCGCTCCTCGAAGTGCGGCTGCGCGTTGTTCTCGTGGATCGGTGAGGATGGTGAGGGAATGGAACTGGTTTCAGACATGAGGGGAAAGTCTCCTTTGTGCATTGCGGCGATACTGTCAGTATCTCCGTGTGTAGATGAAGCAGCGGTGGAATGGAGGATGCGGCGGAAGGCACCGCCCGCGCTCGGTCTGGTAACGACATCGCACGAATTGAGCGCGACGACGCTGGTCACTTCTCTGGCCTTGCTCGCTTCGTTCACTTGCCACTGTCCGAAGATGTCGATCGAGAGGCCGATAAGCTCGGGATGGCCCAGCGTACACGCCTCCTGGATGATCGACCAGAGCCAGTCGGCACTCTCCAGAATGTGCAGCGTGGCATCGACGCGCCCTTGTGGGGACGCCGCGCCGGGCGGAACGTAGCGTGCATCGTGGTAGAAGCCGACGATATCGCGGACGGAACGCGGGTCGTTGTTGTCAGCGGCATGGTCGACGTAGGCCTGCGCGCCTTCGAGCACCTGGGCGATGGCTGTGAGGACGGCTTCATTATACGTGAAGCCATTTTTTGATTGGCCGCCCTGGATGACGGTGACTTGCACGGCATGTCCCCGCGCATCCAGGGCCTGCCCTTCCCTGATGCAGCCTTCGATGCGGATAGCGGCCTCCGTCATGGCTAACGCTCCTCCGCGTCAAGGCCACGCATGAGCAGATCCATGTGCCGCGATGACGCGCTGTTCATGCCAGACTGATCCATAAACACCTCTGGATACGCCTTGTCGTCGAGCTGCTGGTAGTTTGCCTGCAGGTGCATGGCGCTCAGGGCCGCTACGTCCAGGTCGCCAGGACGATCCTGCATATGCGCCTGCTGTGTAAGATCGGGATGCTGCAGGTCGGGCAGGTCACTGGCTGGTTGCTCGGCTAAGTCTGGCCAGAGAGGGGGTTGTATAGCGAGGCCGCGAGGATGGGCATAGTCTGCCAGATCGGGCAACTGCGGGTCAGCCGCGCGTGGGTCATGGAGATCGATGCCGGGTCCGGTGAGGTCGTATGCTGCCAGCGGCGGCACGGTGGCATTCGGATACGTGAATGTGGGCGCGTTTGCCTCAGGCGCTGGGCTATGAGCCAGTTGCGAGGGCGCGGGCACGCCCTGGCTACCGGCCAGATTTAGATCGTAAAAGGGAATTGCTGGATCTATACCCATCATCTGCACATCCTTGAGAACATTGTCCTGGTTGAGATTGTCTTGCATGAGAGGTCTCCTGTCAGTCACTTAGCCACTGATTCTGTCTGTATTCTGGGGGCGCACTACGTTCTGCTGGCTCTGTGCCTGATTCAGCGCGAAGACCAGCGACTCGATTGCGGCATCGACGAAGGCTGGCGCGACGTTGAGCCCTAACGACTTGAGCGCGGCATTAACGGCGTCCTCGGCGATCTTCTTCCTGGTTGCTCCCGTCGCACCGTTGCCCACCTGCTCTGCCGCCTGTACCGCTGTGCGGGCAACCGACATCAGCATCGCCTGCTTGTTCTGTGGCAGGCGCGCCAGGTAGGACTTGTAAAGCAGGGTTGAGAGGGCTACCAGGAAAGGTGCCAGGGCGACACCGAGGGCGACGATCTGTGCATCTGAGATCTGCATGTTATTTTCCTTCCTTCAAAAGAGTTTCGATGGTGGCATAGGCCGAACCGAGTGGTTGTAATGTCTGCAAGAGCGCCGCGAGCTGGCTATGGAGGTCGGCGCTGACCTCCGTTTTGTTGCGCAACGCGAGGAGTTCCTGCCCGATCCACATGTGTACGATGCGGTTCTCTTTTGGCAGGTATTCCAGCACGCACTTCCTGAAAACCTGTTGCTGACCGGCACCGAGCGCTGGATTGCTGTATTCAAGCTGATTCATGTGGTGCTCCGGCTCCATAGGCCAATTGTCAGCCTCCCAGCCGCCGGGAAAGGTGAGCACATGGTTGCGGAAGCCCAGGACGACCGGGAATTTTTTGTCGGGTGCGTAAAGCGACCTTCCATCGTCGCTCCAACCCTGGGGCAGGTGGGTAGGAGTTTCGGGCATAGGTAATCCTTGCGTGGGATCTATATCGCCAGTTGGACGCGCCCTCCACGGCGGAACGATCGCCGTCGCCGATACCAGTCCGGCGGCGAGCCTTTGCGCATCGTAGCGCCGTGGGCCCTGGCGCAGCGTGTTGGGCGGCGCGATATTGGCAGAATCGCGCACTAAAAAGTTTTCGTTATCGAGCCCGGTCAGCACGATAACGTGGTTGCCGGAGGGATTCCACGGGTACGGCACCCGGTCCCCCAGATCGAGATCGTACACGCAGGTCTCCGCAACCGCGACGATGACGGGAAAGCCTGAGCGCAGCCATGCGCGGATATGTGCCAGGTCCAGCACCGTTCCCTGATAATGGAGTCCTACCTCGTGCAGCAGGCTGTAGAGCTGAGGCAACGACATGCCAGCGCTATTGCCAGCACCGGCGTCTCCGTTATAGCGCGCGTAGGCGGCGAGCGCGTCGTTGCTGATCTGGACGGGCTCTTTGGTGGCTGCCTGACCGGGAGGAGCCATCGAGGTACACATCATTACCGCGAAGAAGCCACACGCGTACGCCGTGTGGTCGCCGACGAACTGATCGGCCTGGTTGATCGAGACGATTTCGGGCATAGAGAACCTTTCTCCTACTGGGGGGTGAAGATGGGGAGGACGATGAAGTGAGCGTGGCTTGCTTGCATAGCAGCGACAGTACTGATCGGTTGCTATTGATAAGTATAGAAATAGAGATATGCAAAGTCAAGAAATGAAGATTTTTGCTACATTGCTGATCCACTAGCGCCCATCACAGGCAAAGTGATGTGAAACCATGGTATATACTGTACGTATATAGTGTGGACATTGCAAAGATGTGTGCACAAACGGCCTCTACGCATAGGAAAAATTTTTATAGACATTAGGGAAAGGCATGACGCAGGTAAGCAGAAAGCCGGGCCCTATTTCTCCCACTTTAGCGCGTTATGAATTCAGGCTGCACCTGTAACATTGGTATCCCCCTGACGTAATAGCATATGTAGAGCGATTGCTTAGTCGCTTGCCTGTAAAGGAGAAACCTCTATGCTTACGAATAACGTTCTAGCGGTTTTTGATGGTATTCGTCAAAGGCATATAGTTCTACTAAAAAAGTATACGTTGCTCGCGCATATGCATTCGCTCGCCTTGAAGCGTCAGCTCCCTGACGGTGCGGTTGCAGCTGACGAAGCGCTGCTGCAATCGCTGCTAGCTGCTTATGATCGCGGGACCAGTGCCCATGCTCAACGCATCGTCCTGCTAGCCGAGGGGCTCGCCTATCAATTGCACCTTGCGGACGAAGAGGTCTTTCAGGTCTGCCTCGCGGCCCTGCTGCACGATATTGGCAAAGTGGGTATCCCCAGGGCTATTCTCAACAAGCGTGGCTCCCTGAATGGGCAAGAGCAGAATCTCATGCGTCGTCACCCCGAGATTGGGCAGCAGATGTTGCTGCTGGCTGGAGGTCTCTTTGCGCACCTGGCCCCTATTGTCGTGGCGCATCACGAGAACTGGGATGGCGGTGGCTATCCCGCTAACCTGGTGGGAGAGGCGATTCCCCTGGCTGCCCGTATTATCGCCGTTGTGGACTCGTACGATGCGATGACGTATCGCCGTGTCTATCACGAACCACAAACGGTAGTTGAGGCATGCGCGGAACTGCAACGCTGTGCGGGGAGTCAGTATGACCCACACATCGTTGCAGCTTTCGTCTCCTTGTTCTCAGAAAAGACCGAGCACGTCGAACAGCGCGCTAGACGTAATCGCGCAGCAGGGAGTACTGCATCGGCTGGCGAAGTGTTCGCAGTGCCTTCACCTCAATCTGGCGGATGCGTTCCCGTGTCAGCCTGAACTGCTCGCTTAGCTCTTCAAGCGTATGGCAGTACCCATCTTGCAACCCATAGCGCAGTTCGATGATCATGCGCTCTCTCTGATTGAGCGATTGCAGCGCGCAGGTAATCTGGTCGCGTAGAGCCTGGCGTGCAGCCGCGTCCGCGGGTGCCACCGTGCGTGTATCCTCCAGGGTATCGGCCAGGCGATATTGCTCTTCCCCGACCAGTGGAGCGTCGAGCGAGATCGGTAGTTCGGCGATACACTGTAGCTCGACGATACGCTCTCGTGGCAGGTTGATGGCTTGACCAATCTCTTCTGGTTCGGGATCGCGTCCCAGTTCCTGGTAAAGCTGGCGTGTAGCGCGCTTCATTTTGTAAATGAGCTCGACGATATGCACCGGCACATGAATGGTGCGCGTATGTTCCGCCACCGCCCGGCTCATCGCCTGACGAATCCACCATGTCGCGTACGTGCTGAAGCGAAAGCCCCGGCGCGGATCGAACTTTTGGGCCGCGCGCAGCAGGCCGAGGTTGCCTTCCTGGATGAGGTCGAGCAGCGCTATGTTGTGTGTGCTATAGCGTCTGGCGATGCTTACGACCAGGCGCAGATTCGCCTCAATCAGGCGGTGCTGAGCCTCCGCTTCGCCCTCGATGGCGCGCTGGGCCAGCGCCATCTCTTGTTCCACCGTCAGAAGGGGATAGCAACCGACCTCTGCAAGGTACTGTTTGATTGTGCTTTCCGCCTCCTTCTCATTGACCTTTCCTCCCTCTTCATCTTCCATGTATTCATCGTCTCGTAGTGTCTGCTTGCTCCCTCTTCCCCGGCGCTGATAGGTTGGACGACCTTTGTGTAATGTAAGCATAAAATCCTCCTCCACCTCATCCACGCAAGATGATTGTGCTACTATATCTTTTGTAAAAATTTTCTGGCCTTTTTCTACTTCCTGCTTATTTCTCTGGTTGGTATATGCGCGCCGCGCCATCGACTGTATTTGGGCGGCCTCCTGCTTTTCGTAGAGGCTGCTGTCGTCAATCGTTCTGGTCGCATGTATCATGGCTACCATAGCTATTCCTTTCCATCAAATCCCATTCCACACAAGTGGTAACCGGGGGCGGCTCGTTCTTCCTGAAAGGGCATGTTTGCTTATGAAGCATCTACAAAGAGGCTCAAAGCTATCCCCCTACCCTTATAGCTGCAAGTTCCGTGCCAACGAGTCCCTATATAGATATGTGTGTTTGCTGCGTGCGTAAACGGAATATATTTTCCTACCTTTTACTAATACGCGCACTACTTTTAGCTTTTTAGCCTGTTTTCTACCTGTAAATTTTTTCCATTTCTGTGGATATTTCCACAGTAACGGAAAATGGTGAAGCTCTTTTATGTCTGCAAAAATGCTTGAGTTGGACGTTTATTTGCACTAGATGCGCCTATTTAAGGCTTGAGCGGCAACCTGGTAGGAGCATTGCGCGTCGGAAGTCGTACTAGCACGGAGGCTTGATTGTGCTTGAAGGTCGGATTTTTGGGTCAGCAGACCCGTTGGAGTGGAAAAATCCGCAGCACAGATTCTGGCCCTGCTGTTTGACAAGGGTAAGAAATTATGCAGAGTGATAGGTGGCTTATCAGCACTGGTCCTGAACAGGAACCGTTCTCACTTTCTGCTGGATCGGTGGGCTTTCCCATCTGGATTGACGATGATGCCGATTCCGCACAGCTAGAGCTGTTCCCGGCGTATAGTCAGGAGGACGTAGAGGACGTAGAAGCAGTAGAGGATGCGGATGGACCGGGTGCGCAAGATGAAAATGCCACGGGTTCTACCCTGTCGCAGCGGCCCGAGAGGCGCTACGACATGCTCAATCCTGCTACGCCGATTCCTCCGCGCGCCTCTGCATATCCCTCCAACATAAGCCACATTCGGCCCAGATTCCCTCGCTCTTCTACTGAGTTCCAGGAGGAGGATGTGACACGCGCGCCCACCGTGCCGCAACAGACGATGTGGCAGCATGAGTCGCCTGACTACCGGGCGGAAAGTAGCCTGCCTTCGCTCTCTCTGGTGTCGGTTGAGGACGCTCCACCCGTTGTGCGGCCTCCCTCGATCGACGAACTGGATACATTGCCACCAGCGCGGCGACGGCAGCGGGACGAGATGCTACCCGCGCGACCGCCTGCGCGTAGGGATTGGCCTCAACACGACTACTATGGCCTGGTGCCTCGCCCTCGGGATGTCTCCGAGCAGGCGACGAACCCGCCGCCTGCCGTGTCCGTGCCATCAGTAAAGCTGCGCGATGAACACTTTGTTGCATCGTCCGCTCTCGACGATATGATCGAGGCCGATACGCAGCTCTCCACTGTGATTACTCCACTGGAAGTAAGTCCGGCGCTGCATCCTGGTGCCAGTCGCCTGTTGGTCTCGGCCAATGTCAGTCGTCGGGGAAGGCGGCAGGAGTACCGGCCCTCTTTCGCGCTACACCCATTGGATCGTGTGCGCTGGTGGTTGCTCTATCCGGGACGCCTGGAACTGCTACTCTGGCTGACCGGCACCGCCCTGCTGGTGGCGGTGACGTGCGTGCTGCTGTTTGTCACTACGATCAGCCTGGGCATTGTGAGCTTCGGCCATTCTGCTGGCGCGCTTTCCACCGCTTCGGCGGCGCAATGCATAGGCGCGCCCGTCTCGGCAGGCGCGGCGCACTGCGATTCCTCCACGGCCCTCTCGCCCGCTGGCCTGAAGATCACCCTCCAGAACACGACCGCCCTGTTGACCAGTACTCCCGTGCAGCTACGTGGTGATGGCTTCAGTCCCCGAGGCCGCGTAACCTTTACCTATGATAACGACCTGCCCTGTTCTCCTGCTAGCGTGCAGGCCGACGGACACGGTGGATTCAGCGTGACGCTGATGCTACCAGCGCAACCTGCTCTGCGTCCCGGTCATCATCGGCTGGTCGTCTACGATCAGGTACGCAAGCAGTCCGTCTCGCTCGATATCCTCTTCACCGCCGATACGGCGTCGTGATTAATTGTCACAGTTCTTCCCCGTGTTAGTCGTCTTTACGCTTTCCAGATCGGAAATGGACTTTTCGGCCTGCTTTTGCAGATTTTTGATGAGGAGATTTGGCGTCAGGCCAAAGGTTGCTGCGATGAGCAGGTTTGGCAGGCTAAAGGTGAATGCTGGTAGAGCGTTGCCAATCTTTGCATTGGCGATAGTCAAAAGCGCTATACTCACAAAGACGCCGCCAACGCCTGCTATGCCCGAGAGATGGGCCGTTGCATTGACGCGCGCAATTGAGAGGCCGTAGTCATTGCTGGCCCTGTCAGCATTTGACGCGCTGTACAGTCTTCCAAACAGACCGGCGGCAGCGCCGACAATAAAGTATGCAGTACCCGCTTGTAGCGTATCAGTAAGCACGGCACTTGAACTTAATAATGCAAGACACACGAGGAGGTATGTGATGACCCCGGTGACTATTATCGCTAAAACGAGGTTACTGCGCTGCTGGACAAGTTCAAACATGTGAGTAATACGAAAATCGTTGATGGCGTGCCTGCTGTGGTGAATGATCGCGCGCGCTCGTATTTGAGCCACAGCGTTTTGCGCACCCTGTTCCGCTTCAAGGTCTTTGATGGCCTGCGTCAGGTCACTGCCCAGTTTTTTGCTATTATGGATGTTTGAACCCTGGAGCGCATCTTGATCATGCATGGCATCCCGTATGAGCATTGGAGTTGTTTCAGCTTCGATGATTGCTTCTTCAATCTGATAAAGTAACCGTAGCACACGCACATAGCCCGCGCCTGAGATCCACTGGTAGCCACTATTGGGTGAAGCGAGGATGTCGTCGACGAGGCGGCGCACCTCTTTCGCCTCTTTTAACCCACAGGTAAGCGTCTGTTTTGTTGCACAGGTATCCTGCTCCATCGTTTGTAGCAGCTCAATGCGCGCATCCAACTCTTTCAAGCGCGTTTCGATGAGGCTGTAGCTCTGTATGTTTCCTCTTTCAGGAATTGCAGCCGAATATCTGAAGAAGGCCACGATGGTCGTAGCAATGAAGGCGAAGAGCATACCGAGCGCGAAAACGATCCAGGTTGCGCCGGGTGTACAGGTAGCGACCGCTGTGCAGCTAGCATGAGGAAAAAGAAAGTAGAAGAATATGGTTGACAGCGCAACAATTGCCGGAAAGAGCACGCATGTATTGGTAAATCCTGCCAGGTAGTTATTCAATGCTGCGCGGGATCCAATTTTCTTAGTATATACGCTAGTATTTGTAGTCATCATCAGTTCCTCATTTCATATAGTAGATTTCTATTTGAGGCGCTATAGTTCGATACTACAAACTGCTTTACGTATTCATCCGGTTTTTATTAGTATACTGAGAAGAATTGGATGCTACCAGGAGAAAGCTCACTTTCAATGAGTGAACTTTCTCTCTTTAAACGCTCAGCATCTTTTAAATTGGGGCGCGGTTCATTGTTTTACATCGTTAAACAATGCCCGTTTGCTTTTGCATTTTCTCCATGTTACACTTTCAGCAATGCGTAAGCGATACCTGTAGCGACGCAACACTACATTTTTTTGTCACCTCATCACCCCCTCAAAGATGCATATGACATACCACCCCTCCTCCATTACGCGCTTCGCCAGCCAGATCCTGGGCAAGCCGCTCTATCCCTATCAGTCGGAGATCGCCGAGGCTATTCTGGCCTCGATCCTCAATGGGCAGGGCCGTATCTTTACGGTCATGCTGGCGCGTCAGTCCGGCAAGAACCAGCTCTCGGCGGTGCTCGAAGCCTTCCTGCTTACCTATATGCGGCAGGGAACGATCGTTAAGGCGGCCCCGACCTTCAATCCGCAAATCACCAATAGCAGCCTGCGCCTGCTTTCGCTGCTCGATACGCCCTACACCCGTGGGCGCATCTGGCAGAGCCAGGGCCATATCATCGGACTTGCTCCTTCCTCTGACCCTGCACAGCTGCGTGCCCACGCTGGTCCGCGCATCCTGTTCTTTTCCGCCGGACCCGAGAGCAATGTGGTGGGCGCGACGGCTGATCTTTTGCTGGAGATCGACGAGGCCCAGGATGTAGAATGCGAGAAGTTCGATCGCGACTTCCGCCCCATGGCCTCGACGACGAATGCGACGACGGTGCTCTACGGAACGGCGTGGTCCGATAGTACGCTGCTTGCCCAACAGAGCGCGGTGAACCAGGAACTGGCGCAACGCACGGGCGAACGACAGCATTTCGCGTACGATTGGCGCGCCCTCGCGGCCATCAATCCCGCGTATCGCTCGTTCGTGGAGAATGAAATCGCCCGCCTCGGCGAGGACCATCTCGCCATTCAGACGCAGTATTTTCTGCGCCCGATCAGCGGCGCTGGCTACTTTCTGAACAGCCTGCAGCGCACGCTTTTACAGGGAACGCATGCCTGGCAGGAGGAGGCGCAGGAGAGTGGCTGCTATATTGCCGCTATGGATGTCGCGGGCGAAGATCTGCCCTCACCTACTCTTCAGAAGAGCAAGGTGCCGCGCAGCACGCGCCGCGACAGTACCGTGCTGACCATCGGACAGGTACGCTACAATGAGCTCAACCTGCCGGTAATCGAGGTTGTGCATCACGAATGGTGGACGGGACTGCCTCATCAGCAGCAATACGCTATGACGCTTGCACTGATGGAGCGCTGGCGTGTTCGTTCGCTGGTGATCGATGCAACGGGTCTGGGCGCGGGCCTGGCATCTCTCCTGCGCACGGCCCTGGGAGATGAACGTGTCGTACCGCTTACCTTTACGCGTAGCAGCAAATCACACCTCGCTTACCAACTGCTCTCCCTCCTCAATAGTGGTCGCCTCAAGCTTTACGCGCCCGCCCGCGCACCGCAAGGTATCTTTGACGAGTGCTGGCTACAACTGCGCAATGCCCGCTACAGCCTGCCCGCTCCCGACACGCTCAATTTCTACGTCAATGCGGCGGATGGCCACGACGACTTTCTGTGTAGTCTTGCCCTGCTGCCTGAAGCGCTGAGCTGCGTAACCAATCCTGCCGCCTCTACCATCGTGCGCCCCATTAGACTTTATGGCGGGGAAGGAAGATTTTGAGAAATTTGGAGATTCACCATCTCGACGTGCGCGTGGCAACGTGGTACAATTGCGACCGTTGGTATGTGCCCGTGTGGGTTGCCTGGACTACTCCTACCGCCTTAAAGGAGAAAATTGATGCCACGAGGACGCAAAGGACCTCCGCAGGATAGCGTTGATAGTATCTTACTTGCTATTAGCCGTCGCGACGATATTGAACCTGATACACTCGCGCACTATTTTGATCGCCTGGACGAGGAATGGACCGACGGCGCGCGCGAGAAGGTGCTGCACCTGCTGCGTAGCGCCGATCCTTCGGCCCACGCGGCTGCTGTGCTGATTCTCTCCGATCTGGCGACCGAGTTCGATCTGGAGGAACTTGAAGAGTTTGTGACCGATCCCACGGTGAGCGATGTCGCGAAGCTCTCCCTCTCGCCCATTCTCAAGGAGCTGGGTTCCGAGATGGCCGATGATGGCATCGTCGAGTATCTGAATGATCCCATGACCGCAATGCAGCAGATGCAGATCCGCCTGCTCGAAATGGTGGGCCAGAGCGAGATGGGGGCCGAATCGGTGCTGGAGGATGTGGTCTCGATGCCCCTGGAGCGCCGCATGGCCTTCGTCGCATGGCTGGGGAGCAGCAACGATCCGCGCGCATCAAATCTGCTTGTCCCTCTGTTGGAAAACCAGGCGAGCAAGGTCGTAACGGCGGTCATCGATGCGCTCGAACAACTGGGACCCATCGCAGCCCAGCAGACGATTCCAGCACTGAACTATCTGATCGCGAACAACTCCAATCGCTCCCTGAAGCAGCACGCCCGCGCCGCCCTTGGTCGCCTGACGATGCAGTCGATGCCCGGCGTGGAGGATGTGGCGATGGCCGAGGCGCGCTCACAGCAGTTGCCACCACACGAGGCGCGTGTTAGCTTTATCGATGGGTCGGGTGCTCAGTTGATTATGCTCTCCTGGAAACGCCCCGATGGCCTGCTGAAGGGCGTCAATGTCTTGTTTCAAGATGAATGGGGCATCAAGGATTGCTACGGCATCGATGAATTGGATATGCAGCGCTGGAATGGCCTGGTGGGCGAGCTGGATGAGCAGGGCTTTGGCAGTTTCTCGGTCTCCTTTGCCTACGGTCGCTCCCTTATCGCGGAGGCGCGCGCTATCAGCAAGCGTACACGACACAAATTGCCGATCGCGTATTCGATCTGGCGTCCTCTGATCGAGACGATCGAGCAGTCAGACGCTCCGAACGCGGCGACAATCCTGGAGCCGCGTGCACTCGATGATGAGGCGCTGACCCTCATGAAGCACGGAGATGAGCTCTACCAGATGACCGAGTTCCTCTCCTGGATCTTCGAGCCGACCGACCGCATCGAGCCCTATATGACGCGCTACTGGACGGCCTACAACATCTTTGAGTCGTCTCCTGCTGGCAAGCGACCGCGCGCGCGCGCCGGGCGCAAGGCAAAGCAGAAAGAGGAGGATCAGCGCCTGATGCTGGATGCGCTCATCACCGAGGCGCTTACTGAACTCGTGGATGATCGCTGGCGTGCGCTTTACGAGGTTCGCTTGCGTCGCCAGGGTGCTCTCTTCCGCTTTGCCGGACGCGATGCGGATACGGCCCTCATCGGGG
Organism: Chloroflexota bacterium; assembly: GCA_030854195.1. Classification (GTDB taxonomy): domain Bacteria; phylum Chloroflexota; class Ktedonobacteria; order Ktedonobacterales; family Ktedonobacteraceae; genus JACDAE01. The sequence continues at coordinate 3,783 of JALYTQ010000006.1, read as the reverse complement.
CTGTAGCCGCCGCCCTGCACCCGGATTCGCAGATTCCAGTGACGGAGCAGGCGTTCCCGCGCGCTATGATGCGCATCTCTATCGAGCAGGGACCCCTGCGCATGATGGTGGAGTCCCTCGGCTCTGGCAATCTCGATGCTATGCCGCTCGATCTCTTTACAAACGACTAGCGGCTTGGTACGCGTAGCGCGCTTTGCACTATCTCGCTGGCCGCGTGTTCTCCGCTGTGCATAGCCCCCTGGATGCTGCTCGATCGGGTGTACTCTCCCGCGAGGTACAGACCCTCGATGTTGGTGCGATTATCCGGTAGCTCGTCGAATATCCCCGCCGGTTGCGCGAATTGCGCGAAGGGGATGCGATAGACGGCGAGCAGTTGCCAACGTGACAGGTTGGAATCGGGAAACCAGCGCGCCAGTTCCGCCCGGCAGCGCTCCGCGACTAGCTCATCGTCGCCCTCCGGCTCCCCCAGGACGCTGACAGAGAGCAGGTGCTTGCGCGGCGGCGCGTACGTCGGCGCGATATTGGTGAGCAGCACGGCGTTGTTCACATAGGCGTCCGGTTCCGCGTTCAAGAGAATCTTGCGCTCTTTGTAGAGCTGCTCGTTGCCTGCGAAGTACAGGCAGGTGACGCTCATGGGCTTCGTCGGCAGCTTCTCTTTCACGAAACGTTCGGCGATCGGGCTGGACGTGGCAACCACGACGCGCTCGGCTTCGATCTTTTCACCGTTTGCTAGCTGAACGCCACGCACCTGTTCGCCATCGATCAGCAGTTCGCTCACGCGGGCGTTGGTGCGCACCGTCCCCTCTGGCAGCGCGTGCGCGAGCTGCTCGGGAATGCACTGTATCCCTTCCGCTGGCAGGATGATGTCACCGGCGGCCAGCATCTTGAAGGTGAATTGGAACATGCGCGCACTCGTTTGTAGCGAGCGATCGAGAAAGATACCGCCGTAGAAGGGGCGCACGAAGTTGTCGATAAACTTGTGTGAGAACCCCTGACGGCGCAGGTACGCCTCGGTCGTCTCGTCGCGTCTCTCCGGCTGCTGCTTGCCGGAGAAGATGTCTGCCGTGGAGAGGCGTGCGAGCTGCCCGACCAGCCTGAGCACACGGAGCTTGTCAGTCGTTGAGACCAGCGGATTGAGCAGGCTCGGAAGTGCGTTTTGTGGCCTGCGCAATGGATCAGCGATCGTGCGGAGCTTCCCGTTCTTGACCAGCAGTGCCCCTGGATCGAATTTGCGCTGCTTGAGCGCTTCGTAGTTGAGGTGACGGGTGGCCGCCGGGTAGGCGGTGAACAGGACCTGAAAGCCACGATCCAGGCGGTAGCCATCTTCGTGGTAGTCCGTGCGCAGACGCCCGCCAACCTGGTCCGCCGCCTCCAATACCAGGACCTGCTGCCCTGCTTCGCTAAGCTGTTTCGCGCACGTCAATCCAGCCAGGCCCGCGCCGACGATAAGTATCATACTACGCTCCTTACCACAGGGGGTTCATTACTAGTCCGGTTATAAGCTTGGGATAGAGATAGGTCGACTTCTGCGGCATGCGGTCGTCGGCCTGCGCGACATCGCAGACCTGGCGTAGTGGCGTACCGTTCAGGAAGAGCGCTGCCTGTGCTTCTCCACTCTGGACCGTTTGCAACGCCTGCTGGCTATCGTGGGTGTAGCGTACATGCGTCCCCGCCGTCATGTCCTCGGCGTGCAGACCCAGTACACCCTCCAGAATCAGCTTCTGAGCGATGGCGACATCCAGGACGTTCCACGCTGGCGTATGCCCGCTCTGCTCCATGTGCTGTCGGCCCTGCTCATTGAGCTGCAGGAGCAAGGTCTGCCCGGCTGACTTGACGACAAACGCCGTTCCCTGCTGACCCGCCTGTGCCAGTTGATTTTGTAGGGCCGCGCTTGTATCCGCGTTCTCCAGTGACTGGACGCTGAAATACTGCGCGAGACGCTGTGCCGAGAGCTCCGCGAGTGTCTGTTGGCTGAGACCGAAGAGCAGACGATGCGTGGGAAGGACCAGCATGCCCGGATCTTCAACGTCGATCAGCGCCATCAAGGTAAAGTTCACGGCATCATCGGGATGGAGCGTTCCTCGCTGCTCCTGTATCTCCGCCCGGTAGGCCAGCCCCGTCTCGTAGCGATGATGGCCGTCGGCGATGTAGAGCTGGCGCTGCGCGAAGAAGTCCTGGATCAGCGCGACCTGCTGCCCGTCCGTGATCGGCTGTAGAATATGTTCCTCGCCCACATCGTCGACGATCTGTATAGCGGCGTTTTCGGCGTAGCTGTTCAGCAGGCGGCGTAAGCGCCCCTGCGGATCATCGTAGAGGCTCATGATAGGGCTGAGGTTGGTTGAACATGCCCGGTAGAGCTTCAGGCGATCGTCTTTCGCCTTCGCCAATGTGTTCTCGTGCGGCAGGATGACGCGCGAGTTCCACGCCTCCAGGCGCACGCGTGCCAACAGGCTGGTGCGCGTAAAGTGCTGCCCACCATAGGTAAACTTTTGCTGATAGAGATAGTAGCCAGGAGCTGCGTCCTGCTGTAAAATACCCTGCAAGCGCCACTCAGCCAGCGTTGCCGCCGCCCGCGTGTAGACATTATTGAGCGTGTTATCGCTCGGCTCCTCTTTGCCCAATTCGAGCCGGATGATGTTGTAAGGACTGCGCTCGTAATACTTCGTCTGGGCCGCCGGACTGATCACATCGTATGGCGGCGTAATCACCTGTGCCAGGTCGCTTATTTTCTCGTTTGCATAACGCAAAGCTCGTAACGGTCGCACATCTGCCATAAATAGTACTGCTCCAATCTATTTTTTCAACAGTAGGGATGGGGCTTGCCTCCATCCGGGTCATCATAGAATGTATTTGGGGCCTGATCGCGCTCTGGGGGCCGGATGGAGGCAAGCCCCATCCCTACTCAAGAGTTCCCTATTAGCTGCTGAATGTATAATTTCCGATGCCCATTGTACCACTCCTGGGAAAGCCGCGTCATCTCATCACGACCCGCGCTGCCAATGTTCGCATGAACTTCTTGTCTCCCCAAAAATAACTAGATAATTTGTTCTAAATTCTCTTGACACATTGGAGGGGCTATGGTAGTATAGGCGTGTAGAACAAAGGTTCAAAACTGAATAGCTCTCCCATATCCCCTACTTATCCTCAATGTATCCCCAACGTAGCGGTCGGGCGCTCTCCCCGCTCCCCACTCCCGACCGCTGGGGCTGTAAGAAGGCATATCTCCACTATCTCTTTGCTAAAAGTCCTATCTGTGAGCGCGTCACGTTGACGCATACTAATGCAGGATGTAAACTCTGACGTAAGGAGAAAGTGTAGCAAAAACACCACGCTTCATGCGTGTATATATACTAAGTTGCCCGAGATGGGAGAAGAAGTGACATGCCATGCATTGTATATGCGTACCACTGCCAGCGCCTGCAACGCCTCTTCGTAGGGCCATGATCTAAAGAGTGCTTCCGTGTGCCAGACGGAAGAGCAGCAATACCATTTGTTATCATCTGAGGAAGAGAGATGTCGTATGCAAACATTGTCAGTAGATCGGATTGTAGGACAGAGCTTAGGAAATTATCGCGTAGAACGTCTGTTGGCTCATGGGCGCTTGAGCGCCGTATACCTGGCGCAAAACGTAGCGACGGGCACGAATGGCGCTTTGACGCTCTTTATCATTCCCGAGCGTTTTTCGCCTGAGGCTCGGCAGCGTTTCATACAGCGTTTTCGCAAGGAGGCCGCCGCGCTGATCTCGCTGCAACACGCGCATCTTTTGCCGATATATGAGTACGG
>JALYTQ010000098.1 GCA_030854195.1 Chloroflexota bacterium | reverse complement strand
ATCGCCAGGTGGTCGCTGGCCGCGCTGCCCTGCACGCTCTCGCCATCCAGGAGGACATAGCAAGTCTCCAGGCGTTCGGCCATCTGGGGACTGGCAAAGATGAAATCGATGCGGCCCGCCGGTGCTGCTGCCGGGCAGGTAAAGCCCAGCGCCTGGGGATGGACGCGCCTGTAGGAATCTACATACCCGGCTTCACGCAGGAGTCGAATGCTGCTACGTGGCGCGTACAGGCCCGCTGCTGAGTTGAAAATTGTCGAGATCAGGCGGTTGCGCGGAATAAGGCGTAAGATGGGATTGAGGAAGCGCAGCGCGGGTGGTACTATGGTTGTGAGTTCAGGGTTCCCATCTTCTCTGTGAGAATCGCGCCGTGTAGAATCCATATCCAGCACGTAGCCTACCAGCGAACTGGCGCGGAAGCGATCGCCAGGTGCCAGCGAATTGAAATCGCCCATGAGCACGTGCGGAATCCCCTGTGCGCGTACGGGTGCCATAGTGCGCAGAATCTCCTCAACCTCGCGTCGGCGAATGCCTCCGCCAGCGCGGCCACGATTAAATGCGGCAGAGAGATGGGCCACGAACACGGAGAGATGTTGCCCGTCTGCCTCCTGTACCTGTACCTCCAGCAGCGCTCTATTGAATATGTCGCTGTGAAGCCGCGTATCGATCACGGGAAGCCGCGTCAGCAGGGCCGTCTGATAATCGTCGGCGTGTTTGGGAGTGCCGCCGGAAATAAGGCGCATATCCAGCGCCTCCGCAAGCTCCTCGACAACCGAGGGCTTTTGTTTTGCTGATGGATGGGTGGCCTCGATCAGTCCGACGATATCAGGGTTTGCCGAGCGTATGATGGAGAGCAACTGTTGGGTGCGTGGTGCCCCGTTCTCACGTATGTTGTAGCCGCCCGCGAGGATATTATATGAAACAAGAGTTGTCATGCGTGTTGTCAGTCCTTTTTAAGAGAGTAGTGTGTCTATTACCACTATACTAAACGGTCGTGAGACGGTGGGGGATACGGAGTTGCGCATAGTATCTATAAGTAAGCGAGCAAGAGAACAAAAGTCGGTGGATGAAAGATGCATCCACCGACTTTCGAATATTTCATGTACTTCTGCTTGGCAGGGTAGAATTGGAGTAGTATACTTTCCCCACAAAGGATGGCAAGAGGTCTTGCCTTACTCGACCCGATTGGGGGATTGAAACTACTTCCAGCTCACGCGGTCCAATAAGTACATGGGCAGCGCATCGATAGCGACGCGCTCCTGCGTCATCTTGTCGCGCTCGCGTACGGTAACGGCGTGGTCTTCCAGTGTCTGGAAATCAACAGTGACACAGTAGGGCGTTCCGATCTCGTCCTGGCGGCGATAGCGGCGACCGATGTTGCCGATATCGTCGTACTGGGAGACCATCAGGCGCTGCAGATTCTTGTGAATGCCCTTCGCGGCAGAGACCAGCTCCTCTTTATTTTTCTGCAAGGGGAACACCGCGACCTTGACGGGAGCAAGCATGGGGTGCAGGCGTAGCACCGTGCGCGGCTCCTTGCCGGATGGATCGGGCTCCTCCTCGTAGGCATCGAGCAGCAGATTGAGGAACGTTCGATCGACACCGCCCGAGGTCTCGACGATCCAGGGGATGTAGCGCTCGTTGGTTGCCGGATCGGTATAGCCCAGGTCCTGGCCGCTGAACTGACTGTGGCGCGAGAGGTCCCAATCCTGCCGCCAGTGGATGCCCTCCCATTCCTGCCAACCAAGCACCGTGCGATACTCGATATCGAACGCCTGTTTCGCGTAGTGGGCGAGCTCGTCGGGACCATGTTCGCGGAAGTGCAGGCGGTCCTTATGGTTGATGATGCCCTTGTACCACTCGAAGCGATACGCTTTCCAGTAGTCAAACCACTTCTGCATCTCGCTTGGATGGACGAAGAACTGCAGGTCCCACTGCTCGAACTCGCGCTGACGGAACAGGAAGTTGCCCGGCGTCACCTCGTTGCGGTAAGCCTTACCGATCTGGCAGATGCCGAAGGGGACCTGCATGCGCGACGACTTCAGCACATTATCGTAGTCCAGGTAGATGTTCTGGCAGGCCTCACCTCGCAGGTAAGTCTTCATGCGATCGCCCTCGACCACGCCGAGGTAGGTCTCCATCAACAGGTTGAAGGTGCGCGGCTCCGTCAGTTCGCCGCCGTCGTTGGGACACTTATTCTGTGCCAGATTTTCGGGCGGCAGGTGATCGACGCGCCAGCGCCGCTTGCACTTTTTGCAGTCGACCAGGCGATCGACAAAATTCTCAACGTGGCCGCTAGCCTCCCACACTCTGGGATGGGTAATATTCGCGCCCTCGATGCCGACGACGTTATCGTGTGTCTGCACCATTGACCACCACCAGTAGCGGCGGATATTGTTGCGCAGTTCCACGCCGAGCGGGCCGAAGTCGTAGATGCCCGCGACGCCGCCGTAGATCTCCGAGTTGGGGTAGACGAAGCCGCGCCGCTTGCAGAGCGCGACGATCTTGTCGATAGGGACCAGGGGCGTGTCGTTCGCCGCTGGTGTTGCTTCGGTTTGAGTCATGAGTGGTTTCCTCTCTCCAATAAAAAAGTCCCCAGGCGTACAATGCGCCCAGGGACGAATGTCGCTCGCATAGGCCTGGGGCAACTATGACTCGCACGACATGCGCGGTTCCACCCTGCTTCTTCACCGTGTGGTGAAGCCACTCATTATGTTGAATCCAACTCCGAAGCGCCCTTCGCCTGTAGCCGATTGCCGACCTCGCACCATCTGTCGGCTCGCTGGTATCGCTGTCAGGTTACTCTTCTTCATCAACATTGGAGATATTGTGTGTTATATGGGTCAAGTATAGCGGAGATGTCAAGAGGGTGTAACTTTGTCCTCTTTACGTGCTTTTTTCTCCCACAGAATCGGAACAATTACAGATATAGCTGTGAATGCTGCTACTGCTGCATAGGCAAGCGACACCGTTTTGCGGACCGACAACTTGTTACTCATATGAGCCTCCTTTGGGTGAACAAGATACTACTTACTGGCATGTACGCACGAGAGAGACAAAAGGTGCAAGATACTACAGAATCACGCAGGCGTGTGGGCCTTGATAAAGGATAGGACGCGGCTCCAGGCATCGCTGGATGCCGCGGCGAAATCGGCTGAACGGCGATCAAAGAAGCTGTGTGGTGCGTCCGGGTAAACGACGATTTCGTGTTCGACGCCTGCCTTATCCAGGTTGGTGTCGAGCGCCTGAATATCGGTGGCCGGTATGCCGGGATCGGCACCGCCGAAGAGTCCGAGCACCGGATAGCGAATCTGGCTGGCGAGGTCCAGGACACTGCCCTTGCTGCCTCCGAAGACGCGGCTCAGGCCAGCATAGAAGCCGATCGCGCCTGCCTGACCGAAGTCCTGCGTTGCCGATAATAGCGAGAAGCTGCCGCCCATGCAGAAGCCGACGGTGAATATCGGTTGCTTGTCGTTGTGCTGGTGCAGGTAGGCGAGCGCGGCCTGTACATCGTTGAAGGAGGTCTGGACGTTGAGTTGCTGCACATGGGGCCAGAATTCAAAGGCATCGTTACGTTCTGTCAGACCAGCCGTGCGACCGAAATAGTCGATGGCGAGCGCGGTTGTGCCCGTCTCGGCGAAGCGCAAGGCGAGATCTTTGTAGAACTGGTGCAGGCCGCGTATATCAGGGAAAATGAGGATCTGCGCGCCCGTGGGATGCTCGGGATGGGCAACATAGGCGGAGAAGCGGTTGCCGTCGGACGCCTGCAGCACGAGGTCTTCGCCGCGTGCCGAGCCGTTTGCTTCAGGTGGTAGCGGAGGTCGCGCGTTATCGTCGTAGCACATAGTCGGTGGTCTCCTTTAAATAAAGTGGTGATTGACACTATTGTAGTCTTTCCTCGTAGGAAGTACATCCTATTTAAGAATACGAATCATTGTAGGATCAGGTCTCTTCTGCGGAACAAGAAATCGGCTAGCATGAGCAACGCCACGACATAAAGTGCTGTCAGTAGCAACATAGCCAGACTATAAAGATTGATTGTTCCAGGGTTGACTTGCCTGCGCCATTCTCACCGAGCAGCTCGAAAGATGTCCCTTCATGGATGGAAAGCGTCAGGTCGCTCAAAGCAGTGACGTGCCTGTTGTAAGATTTCGTCAGGTCTATGCATTCGATGACTGGCATAGTATCTTCCTCTTTATTTACAAGTTTATCGATAATATACTCTGCTAGTATAGTTTATCTTATAGAAATGGCAATGCATGAACGTACGTTCCAAGAAGATAGGTACTTTATTCTTGCGAATCGCGATTGACCGTCAGCGTCAATCCGTGTTATTATAGCCCAACGTAGTCAAACCATCGTATACGGTTTAGAGCAGTGTCTATGGAAAATGTTGTACCGGGCACTCTACAACGCCTGAGAGCCGCAGATATCATCCGCATGGCAGGATTAGCGGCGGCCTCTGTAGGACAAGAGTATTGTCGCACCGGCGTAGTACATAGTATGCAGCGGCAGGGCGCTCGTCTCTCTGGCGTTGTCGAGGTCCTTCATCCCGCAGTGCCAGCGGAGGAGACAGGCAGACGGCGCTATCCTGTTGAGGTCGAGATGCGAAGTACCTCCGCGTGGGATAGTGCTTGTCCGTGTGGACAGAATGTACCGGCCCTGTGCGTGCATGGAGCCGCTCTTTTATATCAGTGGCTGGCCCGTCCCACCTCTTTTCTCGTCGCTTCATCTGCTGGTCCGCCCCAGGAAGAGCCCACCTCCCAGCGTGAACGGGATGCAGAGCAAGACACCTCTCCTGCAACAACACATACACCTGCTACGCCGAGGCCGCTTGGAGTGCAGCGCGGCCCTACCCCGCTTGGCAGTTTGATGGATATCCTGACGCAGTCAGGGTTGAGCGAACTTCGTAGCATTGCACGCGAGTATGAGATTGCTACGAATGGCATGAGCAAGCAGCAGCTAGCGGAAGCTATTGAGCAGGCATTGAGCCAGTCTGAGCTGGTGCGGCGGGTGGCAGGGACGTTAGAGAAGGCGCAGCGGCAGTTGTTGGCGGCGCTGACCCTGGCGGGCGGATCGATGACCGATGATGACTTGCGCGGACTCTTCGAGCGCTTCGCCCTGGGACAGCCCAATCAGTTGCAGAGTACGCTATTGGCACTGCAAGGCAAGGCGATGTTGTTTCGCACCAGCCTGAACAGCTCGCCGCAGCAGCGTATCGGGCTGAGTGGCTCCTTGCTCGATATCGGCTGGTATGTGCCTGTTGAGGTACGCTCCGCGTTGCGCGTCTCGGTTCCGATCACGCCTTTTACTATGCAGGCGGACGAGAAAAGCGGCGAGATGCCACGTGTAGAGCAGAACGGAAGCGATAGCCTGCTGACTGATCTCTTGCTGGTGGCGCGGTCGCTGGATGGCTATCGGCTGACCAATGAGGATGAATGGTTTGAGCTGGGCGCGGCGGGCCGCGCGGCTGACGCGCCTGCTTATATGCGTGCCAATAGCACGTTATCCGTCGATGGTTCAGTCCCGATACCTGCGCCCGCTGACATGCCTTCGGAGGCTCTGTTGGCGGTCGCGAGCTCATCGCTGAAGCGCTCACCGGCCTTTTTGCGCTTTGCTATACGCCTGCTGCACCTGGCCGATATATTGCATAAAGACGACACGGGAGCGCCCTATCTGCGCGCACTCTCTACAGCTGCCCAGTTGCTGCTGGGGCCATCGCGCCTGGAAACGGTGCGCGACCTCTTCGAGTTGTGGCTGACGCAATCCTCGTATGCCGAGCTGTCCGATCTGCGCGAGGATGGGCTGCGGCTGCGCTGTCGGGCGACCTCGCTCAATATTCCCATTCTGCGTTCAGGGGAGCTGGACGCCGAGAACAGTGAGGCGCGTATGGCGCTGGTTGCCTTGCTGACGCAGGCACCGCTCCATCAATGGATCAGTTTTACCTCCTTTGCGCGTTTTGTCTACCGCCTGAATCCGGCCTTTTTGCAGAAGCGGCAACGCCTGTTCTCGTCGCCGCACTGGTGGCTGGAGCAATATGAGGGACGGCCTCTGCGCCCCTTGCAGCTGAGCGATTGGCTGCGAGCGGAGATCTATTACCTTGCGCGTTTCCTGTACGGCCCGCTGCACTGGTGGGGCATCAGCGATATCGCCCTTGCGCCAGATGGGCGTTTGCTTGCTTTCCGGCTCACATCTTTGGCCGGCTGGTTGTTCAACAATATGGAATTTGCGCAAGAAACTGTAGCGCGGGATTACCAACACCTCTCCGATACGTTAGAAATAGTAAATGACGGGGAGCTCCTTGTCACCTGTTCCCCGGATGCGTGGTCGCTGATTGAAATGATGGAGACGTTCATGGAGGCAGCTGGTGTGGAGCGGGAACGTTTGCGCTATCGTCTGACGCCGAAGATGCTGGGCGAGGCGCTGAGTCGCGGAAACCGTCCGACGGGTCTGCTGGACCTGTTGCGCTCCATGAAGGGCAACGTGGACGAGGGTGCATTGGCGAGCATGTTGACGCAACTCGAACGTTGGATCGCCAGCTATGGTCGCGTACGTATCTATACAGGAGTGACGCTGCTCGAAGCGGCGGACGCCCTGGTGATGCGCGAACTCTCTGTGACGACCTCTCTGGACGAACAGATCGTGCGGCCTATCCATCCCACGCTGCATATACTCAAGAAGGCGGGAAGCGAGCGCGTTTTAGATGATCTCAAGCGGCGTGGGCAATCCCCTCTCATACACGATGAGGAGTTGTATGGAACAGAGTGACCTGGATTTACTGCAAACGGTGCCACCCTATCACATACAGGCAGTAGTCAAGGCGCGGCATGTGCAGTCATTTTTGCAACAGGAGGGTGCTTCAGCTTCTGGCGCTCTTTCCGCCACCAATGCTCCAAACATGCTAGAGATCGCCCAGGTGCTCTTCAATCCTTCCTCTATTCGCGCCGCACTTAGCGACCTGAACGGACTCGAAAAGATCATTTTGCGCGAGATGGTCATGTGCGGGGGGCGCGTCAATAGCCGCGATCTTGCCCTTTATCTGACCTATGCCGGTTTGCTGACAGCCGCGAAGAAAGAAGCTTTCTCAAGCGAGCACGAGGTACCGGGCTTGCCCGTTGAAACGCCGCCAGAGGGGCAGGGCGCTGCGTTACAGTATCCGGTTGCGCACCCGCATGGTATCTTTGAGCAGGCCCTGCGCCATCTTTTGCTGCTGGGGCTGGTCTTCTGGGGCCGCCAGACCAATTTTTCTGGACGCGACTATACCAGTGGCATACACGATGGAGTGTTGATAGTGCCGCTGACAGCCAGGGAGGTTGTGAGCGCCGCGCTAGGTACGGAAGAGGAACCGATCGCCGCTCACGTGGGCGAAGATATCGGAGACGGCGCGCGAGCATTCCAGCGCACCCTCTATCTTTACTGGTCGATGGTCTCCTCTATGCGTGAGGGCCTGACGCTGGTCAACAATGGCCTGCTCACGCGCTCGGCGCTACGGCATGTGATAGAGCATATGGGCGGTAGGATGCAGGTTGAGCAGGTGCGCGCCGAGAGCGATGCCGCGCGTTTGCTTTTTGTGCGCCTGCTGATGATGAAGTTGGGACTGCTGCAAGACAGGCGGGGAGCGCTCTTTGCCGCGCCCGCCGATGCCTTTTTCGCTACGCCGCTGGTGGAGCGCGCCCGCCGCTGTTACCACCTGTATCTGGAGACGCCGTTCTGGAATGAACTGCTCTATCTGCCAGAGGTCAATGTGCGTCCCGGACCGTCTCCCCTGGATGCCGCGCCTGACGAGGTGGTGCGTTCGCGCCAGATCGTGATAGAGCGCCTGTCGCACGAAGGCTTTGGAGGATGGCACGATATCGCGGCTTTTATTGCGCGCACAAAGCTCTATCAACCCTATCTGCTCTTTCCACGCCAGTACGGGTCGCGGGCCGAGCGCTATTCGAGCGGGAGCAACCCTTACGGCTGGGACTTTCGGCTGCGGCGCGGGTGGCTGACGCATCGTGAAGGTTGGCACATGGTCGAAGGCGGCTTTATCCGCGCCATACTCATGGGACCGCTGCACTGGCTGGGCATAGTTGATCTGGACAAGGAAGAGAATCCTGGCTCGTTCCGCCAGGTGCCCGGAGTAGCAACGATTCTCAGCACAGAACCCGTGCGAGGCGAAGAGATCCCGTGGGGACGTTTGATTGTGCAGCCGAACTTTGAGCTAGTGGCACTGGCACCTGTATCAGAAGTGTTGCTGGTGAGCCTTGACCGTTTCGCCGAGCGCGTGAGCCTGGAACATATCGCGCAGTATCGTTTGACAAAGACCAGCGTCACGCGCGCTATTCAGAGGGGTCTGCACGCCGAGACGATTCAGGCTGAGCTAGAGCGGGCGGCGGGCGGCGATATTCCGCAGAATGTGCGCTATTCGCTCGTTGAGTGGGAGCGACAGGCGCGGCGCGTGGAGGTATGGCAGGGCGCGACGCTACTGGAGGTCGACGACTCGGCGCTGTTGGATACGCTGTTTGCTGCTGAAGAGACGCGTACTTTATTTGGTCGTCGCCTGTCACCGGTGCTCGCGGAGGTCCTGCCACAGCAACTAGCAGCCGTGCAGGAAGTGTTCTGGAAGCTCGGCTACCTGCCCGCGTTGACTCAGGCGGCGGCGCAAGAGGGAAGCGCTGAAGGCGGCAGAGGTTCCATCCGCGAGCCACAGTGGCGGCTGCACGATGATGGACTCTTGCAACCCTTTTACGCCGTGCCCGATCTCTACCTCGTCGCGGAGGTTGAGCGTTTCAGCGATCTCGACGAAGCGACGGGCTGGTACAGGATAAGCGAGGCATCGATCCAGCGAGCGCTGAAGCATGACTTGCAGCTTGACTACATGATGCGCTTCCTGCAGCAGTATTGCGAGGGCGGTATCCCCGGCTCTCTGTTGATCCGCTTGAAACTGTGGGGAAGCGGCTATGGCGAGAAGCAGAGGATGGCGGTAGAGCATGCTCCATTATTGCGCCTCTCCTCGCAAGTATTGAAGGATCTACGGGCCGACGAAGATCTGAAGGCGCTGCTGGGCAGTGAAGTAGAGCCGCAGAGCTGCCTCGTCCATGTCGATGCAAACGACCTGGAGCGCGTCCTGGAGCTCTTGCGCGAGCGTGGCTTTATCATCGATTGATAGCCTCTAAGAAGAGTTGCGAGAAAGAAAATTTTCCAAAAAACCTGTTGACAAAGGGCCGGGAGTATGATATCTTAATAGCGCGAACGGAGTTGCAGAAATGTAACAATAGTAGCATCGCACAAGGCATAAGCGGGAGTGGCTCAGTGGTAGAGCATCTCCTTGCCAAGGAGAAAGTCGCGGGTTCGATCCCCGTCTCCCGCTCCCCGTAACTTAGCGCGGCGACGTCGCCAAGTGGTAAGGCACGGCTCTGCAAAAGCTGCACCAGCGGTTCGAGTCCGCTCGTCGCCTCCCTTTGAGACGTGATGTAGGTCACGTCTCTTTTTCTTTCTATCAAGGATACCCGCGCATGCGACAGCAACGTACCTACTCCACAGAAGGTGTAATTCTCAAACATACCGATCTAGGCGAGGCCGACCGGATTCTTACCCTGTTTACTCCGCGTAAAGGGAAGATGCGTGTCGTGGCGAAGGGCGTGCGTCGGCCCGTAAGTAAGAAGAGCGGGCACCTGGAACTGTTATGTCATAGCCAGGTGCATGTAGCGCAGGGACGCAACCTCGATATCCTCACGCAGGCACAGACTCTCGAAAACTACCCACACCTGCGGACGGAGCTCTGGCATATGACGTGTGGCTTTTACCTCGCTGAACTGGTCGAACGCTTCATTGAAGACGACACCGTGCACCTGGATGTCTACAATCTGTTGCTGGAGGCTTTACGCAGCCTTGATGCCGACGCGCAACAACTGCATCAGCAGCAGGCGCAAGGGATCGCCATAGATGTTGAGCGGCAACGGGATCGCACAAAGCTACTTCTGCGCTACTTCGAACTTTTCCTGTTATCTTTTGTAGGCTACGAGCCCGTCCTGCGTACCTGCGCGCACTGCGCCGCGGAGCTGCGCCCTGAAGAGAATGGCTTCTCTCCCGCACTTGGCGGAGCGCTCTGCCCCAACTGCTCCCACCTCTGGGCGCAGTCGTTGTCGATGAACGCACTCAAGGTGCTGCGCCTGCTCCAACGCTCCGAATGGGCGCAAGTGCCTCCATTCCACCTGGATGTTCGTCTGCAGGCCGAGGTTGAGCACGCCATGCACGGCCTGCTGCGCTTCCACCTTGAGCGCGACCTCAAATCCTGGAGCTTTCTGGAGATGCTGCGCTAACGCCCGCTCCCATCCTGGTCTCCCAACGCGGCTCCTGGGCTGGTTTATGTGTCGTGAGCCGGATGGAGGCAAGCTCCATCCCTACTGGTAGGAGCGCACAGCAAAGAGCCGGACTTTCCCCAAAGATAAATCCGGCTCTTTGCCTGGCAGTTACGGTCCAGAAAGAATTTTATTGCTGCTTAACAGCGTGAAGAACGGCAGGAGCCTGGCTGCCGTGATTGCCATTGTCATGCTGGTTATCGCCGTGATTGTCATAATCATGGTGCCCATAAATATAGTCGTGGCAGCTATGTAAGCCTCTATTGTAGCCGGCTGCATAGCCTTGTATATAGCCACGGGTATAGGCGCTGAGATGCAGAGCGCGATTGGGTGTCTGAGAGCCTTCGTACTGATGACTGGCGCATGCCCTGATGCCAGCCCTGTAGCCAGCTGTAAAGCCGTTCCTGAAGCCCTCATTGTAGCTCCGATTTGGGAAAGGTCTGGTGAAGGAAGGTCCACTGCTGGTCGCGCTGGCTACAGTTGTGGCCGCGAACACCTGTGAAGAGAGACTTCCTGCGAGGAGAAACGCTCCCAGGAGCAAGGTTCCAAATAGAAGTACACGTAGTTTCTGGTTCATACTACTCATCCTTTTCTGTAACTTATCTGCTACAGCCCTGTAACAGTAAAGGTTTTTCCAATAGCGAAAAAGTTGTTATATTGTCGCGCTTCCAAACGCTCCATTTCCAGGATACAGCGGTCACGAAATGATTTTTATCTATACAGCGTTGGGGGGCGTTTCATCTTGCCGTAGGCAGAATTATTATGTTATCTTAATTGCTGTAGGAGAAGAACTGGTCGTCAACGTAGCTCGTTTTTAAGTGAGCAAGGATATCGACATGGAGCAAGTGTTCGTTGACCCATACATGGACATTGTAATTTTCGTATTGCTCTGTGTAGGACTGATCGCGCTGGTGCTAGGCGTCTCCACCTTGCGCGCCATAGGCTCGATGACCTACCGCGAGGCCAGCAGGCTAGCAAGACGAGGCTTTATCAACAGCCTGCCGATCATCGCCATAGGCATTATCAGCAACAGCGTCATTCTCGGTGTCTCTTATCCGTGGGGGGAAACTGCAAAAAGTACTACGCTGGGAACGAGATTTTTGCTAGGCTGGGGGGCTATGAATTGCTTCTTCCTGCTCTGTGGCGGCGTGATGTTGCTCAGCGCAATCGTTGCCAGGAGACGCCTGCGCGCACTGGATATGAGGTTCGACGACGAGAGGTAGCGCGCAGAAGCAGGCAATGGAAATTTTTTACGTACTATGCAGGTGCCGCATTCTATGCTATTGTGTGTATAGAGCTATAGCACATGCGAATTGCTCGCTACTATCCTCATCGATTGTTCAAATATCCTCATCGTGGAGGGCTACATGGGTGAGATCGCCTCTTCGGCAGGCGTTGGTGCGCGCAAGGCACCGCGCATCACGACCGGTTACGCTCGCTATGTCTTCTGGATCATGTTCGCGATCAGCTTCCTCAACTACATGGACCGTTACGTCCTCTCCGGTGCCATTAACATCATCGCGAAAGAGCTCAACTTCGGCATCGCGGGCATTGGCTATATCTCGTCGGCCTTCCTGGTCATCTACACGCTTGGCACCCTGCCGCTAGGGATATGGGCCGACCGTGCTCAGCGCAAGACAGTCGTTGCCAGCTGCGTCGCTACGTGGAGCGTGATTACGGCGCTGACCGCGCTGGCGACGAACTTCACCACGCTCTTTCTCGTGCGTATGTTGCTGGGTATCGGCGAGGCCGGTTATTTTCCTGCCGGGACCGCCCTGATGAGCGACTATTTCAGCCGCACGCGCCGCTCGCGTATCATGAGCTGGTGGAACGTCGCTCAGGTGGTCGGCATCCTCTTTGGCACGGCCATCGGAGGCGTAGTGGCGGGCCTCTACACGGGCGCGTGGCGTCTGGCATTTGTCTTTACCGGTATCCCCGGTCTGCTATTGGCATGGCTGGCATGGCGGCTGCGCGAGCCACGCCGCAACCAGGCGGACGAAGAGGCGGCTGAGTTAGATCCAGGCGCACGGGTGGCGAACATAGAGGGTGAGGAGCCGCGCTCCACGCTCAGCATATCCCAAGGCGTAGGGACGCAGATCAGGTCGCTCTTGCGCATCAAGACGGTGCTGGTGCTGACCGTTATGCAGATCTTTGCCTTTTTCGTGCTCTATGTCAGCGTCACTTTTCTAGCGACCTATTTGCAGCAAAAAGATATCTTCGGCCTCAGCTCGGGCGTCGCTGGCATCTTCTCGGGCGGCGTGATCGCGCTTGCCGGGCTAGTAGGTACGGTCGCGGGCGGCTATCTGGCTGACGCTCTTAACCGGCGCTATCCAGGAGCACGCGTGCTCGTCTGCGGCATTGGTTTTCTGTTGAGCGCGCCATCTTTCGCTCTGGCCATCACCACGCACAATCTCACCGTCTTCACCATCTTCTTTGTGCTGACCGCTATCCTTATCACCATCTATCAAGGTCCCAGCACAGCCGCCATTCAGGATGTCGTCCCTTCCTTCTTGCGTGCAACCGCCGTCTGCGTAGTGCTACTGATCGCGCACCTGCTGGGCGACGCGTTTTCGCCCACCATTGTCAGCGTGCTCGCCGCCGCCTTCGATCCGACGCATGGCCTGCATTTCAAGAACAGCGTGGCCGGAGGAGATCTCAGCCTGGCCCTGCTCATAACCTGCGTGCCCGCGCTGGCAATCGCCGGGCTGGTCGGCATCTTCGGTGCGCGCTGGATGGGAGCCGACATTATTGCCGCCGAGCAGGCTGATCGTCAGGCGAAGGCACTCACAGGGTAGCAATAAACTGTTAACGATACGCCTCGGCCTGCAGGTTGAATAAATGAGCGTAGCGGCCATTGACCTGCATCAATTCGCGATGCGAGCCGCTCTCGATGAATTTAGAAAAATTACTGGAGGTGTGGGGTGCATCTTTGGACCAGCGCTACTTATATCACTTATCACCGTACTGGTCGCTGGGATTCTTGTTGCGATAGCTATACCGATTGGTGCCGCGACCGGAATAAAAAAATATACTGACGCACGCCAACTTGCTGCAAATGGAAGCCAGAAGCTGGTTGCCCTCCAGAATACGGCTGTACAGCGCGGCTCAGGAAATTGAGAAGCTGGTGATTTGTAACATGTGCCAATGGCCCTGACCCAGTGGATAAAGTGGACAATTAAAAAGGAGTCGCGTATTATGATAGGGTGTGATGATGATATGGGAATTCCAGGCAGCGCCCTGTAAGAGGCTAGTCGGACGATCGGTGCTCCTGGGTAGATTTGTAAGTGACAGGGAGTATATAGAGGAGCATATAGATGGTTCATTTTTATGAGTTATCTCAGCTTGATGCAGCACAGAGGGCGCGGCTATTGCGACGGGCTGAGGTTCAGATCGACGAACTGATCGAGTATGTGCGCCCGATCGTGCGCGCCGTGCGAGATCGGGGCGATGAGGCGGTTGTCGAGTTTATGGAGCGTTTTGATGCTGTGAAATTGACGCCCGATCGTTTCCGCGTCGAGCCAGAGGTGATAGAGCGCGCCCATGACTTGCTTGACAGGGATGTCCATGCCGCGATCGAACATGCTGTGCGCAACGTACGCGTATTTCACGAGCGCCAGATGCCGCACGAGCAGTGGTTTACGGAGGTTGCGCCGGGCGTGATGGCGGGCGAAAAGATTACGCCGATTAGTAGTGTGGGACTCTACGTGCCACGTGGCAAAGGTGCCTTTCCGTCGGTTATGTATATGCTTGCCGTTCCTGCCAGCATCGCGGGCGTGCCGCGCATCGTTGTCTGCACGCCGCCGGGACCCGATGGCGAGATCGAGCCTGCCTCGCTGGTCGCGGCTGATCTGTGCGGTGTGCATGAGATCTACCGTTTAGGCGGTGCCCAGGCTATCGCGGCCCTGGCGTATGGAACCGAGCATGTCGCGCGCGTGCATAAGATAACGGGACCGGGCAATCCTTATGTCTCGGCGGCCAAGCGTCTGCTCTATGGGACCGTCGACGTGGGACTGCCAGCGGGTCCGAGCGAGGCTATCCTGCTGGCCGACGAGAGCGCCGATCCTGAACTGGTGGCGCGTGACCTGCTGATCGAGGCCGAACACGGACCCGATTCCACCAGCTTGCTGCTCACCGATAGTCGCGCCCTGGCGGATGCTGTGCTGGCCCTGCTGCCAGACAAAATAGCGGCACTACCACAGCCGCGCCGGGATTTTTGTCGCGCGGGCTTTGAGGGCGAGAAGGGAACGGGAGGCATTATCCTGACGTGTACAATGGCCGAAGCGATTGCGTTCATCAACGAATTCGCGCCTGAGCACCTTGAGGTACAGGTGCGCGAGCCATTCGCCATCCTGCCACAGATCAAAAACGCGGCTGAGATTCTGATTGGAGCCTACACGCCGATCTGCACAGGAAACTATGCCATCGGGACCAACGCCGTCCTGCCGACTGGCGGTTTCGCGCACACCTACTCATGTACATCGGTCTTCGATTTCCTGAAGCGCAGCGGATTGGCCTATCTCACGGCGGAGGGCTATGCCTCCCTGAGCGAGACCACGCGTCGATTAGCGGAGTTCGAAGGGTTCCCTGCGCACGCCCGCGCCGTAACCGAGCGACCGCTGCCACCTCCACAGTGATTATGTATAGATGAGCAAGAGATGGCGTGCTAGTATTGAAGTGGAAAACCCGTATAGATCTGTGAGCAGGGCCACGTAGTAACTATGGACGTGGGTACTGCTCATAGAAGGAAAGATGTGTTATAATGCCCCCAATATGAAGTCTAGATTGTAAGTATGGAGAGGAATTTTTCTGAGCGCCATTAATAATGCGGTACGTATCATTTTTATGTTAAGGAATGGAGTTCAGAGTTTGACAGAGCGGTGCAAACTAAATGGCAAACAATTATTCGTCTGATCCAAAGCAAATGTTGCCTGTGAATGACGCAGCGCAGAGTGGTCCTGTTGGGAACGCGCCGGGCGTGCCCCTGACACCGCCGTACCGGGCTGCCTCCTCTTCCTTTTCTAATGGAGGACAATCAGTGGTGACGCCATCTTCTTCTTCGGCACCAGATAACGAGAATGTTGGAAGTCCGCGTCGACTGCCATCAGGGACAGTACTTTCGTCGGATCGCTATCGCATTGAGCGGCTTGTTGCTTCTGGTGGGATGGGCGCTGTCTATCGCGCGATCGACACGCGTTTCAATCGCCCGTGTGCCGTCAAGGAGATGTTGGACGAATTTCATAATGAGGCTGATCGTGAGCAAGCCATAGAGTGGTTCTCGCGTGAAGCGACGCTGCTGCTGGACCTGAATCATCCCTGTATTCCGCGTGTGCGTGATTTTTTTATGGAGCGCGGCAAGCACTACCTCGTCATGGATTTTATCGAGGGCTGCACGCTCAGCGACGTTCTGGAGAAGGAAGGCAATGTACAGGGTTTGAATGGGGCGCGCGGCATAACTGAGGTGCGCGCTCGTAGTTGGGCGCAGCAGTTGTGCAACGTGCTGGGCTATCTCCATCGCCAGAGCCCTCCCGTCATCTTCCGCGACCTTAAGCCATCGAACATCATGGTCACTGACCGCGACGAGATTAAATTGATCGACTTCGGCATTGCGCGTACATTTCAATCGCAGCGCCAGGCGACCATCATTATGACCATCGGCTATGCACCCCCTGAGCAGCTTCACGGCATGCCGGAGCCGCGCAGCGATATCTATGCGCTGGGGGCGACGCTGCATCGCATCTTGACGCACCACGATGCGTCCAACAATAAGCCGAGCATTTTCACCTTTCCCCCGTTGCGTGCCCTGCGGCCCGATATCTCGCAATCATTTGAGCAGGTGGTAGT
>JALYTQ010000097.1 GCA_030854195.1 Chloroflexota bacterium | reverse complement strand
AACTGCGTCACCGTATCGTCTAAGGTTGCAGCCACGGCCAACACCGGGACCAGGCTGATGTCATCCTCGACAACTTCTGTCCGACCAATCCAGTTGGTATAGTCTTCAGTGATGTCGGTCATAGAAAAACCTCCCGTTAATCAGTATACCATATCTCCGCACGCCTGGTGGATTATTATAGAATATATCGTGGAAAAAGCCTCATTGAGCAGTACAGCATATCTTTACAAGTCTGTTGGATTACTATATAATATAACAAGCCAATCTTCTCTTAATCTGGGAATTGAAGCTGAAAGCCCTTTCAGGATTGTGTAGTTTACGGTTCTCCAAAGCATGGATGTGCTAAGCGATATATTCGAATGGCTCGCGCCACTTACCCCGTATACTATTTGTATCTCACCTGCGGTTTTGCATGTCATTGTCTGCTCTTTGGATGCCTTTCGGTCGGAGCGAACTGTCTATGGCCGCGTGGTACCCCACGAAAGGGTTTGAAGCGCAGGCAGAACACTACGGAAAGGAGTCCTTTCGGTGACATCTATGGAACAGCAACCAGGAGATTCAAGCGCCTCGCACGATACACCGCAAGGGGGCGATCATTATAGCGAGGAACAGGAGCGCCCATCGGAGAACGAGAAGTTGCCGATGAGCGGCATACGCGTCATTGACGTAGGAACCTTTCTCGCAGGCCCGTATGCGGCCTCCATTCTGGGCGAGTTTGGTGCCGAGGTTCTCAAGGTAGAGCACCCCATCGCGGGCGATCCAATGCGGCGCTTCGGAACGCCCACGAAGCGCTACGATGCCACCCTGGCCTGGCTCAGCGAAGGCCGAAACCGGAAGTCAGTCACGATCGATCTGCGCCAGAAAGAGGGTGTGCAGCTTTTCCTGAAGCTTATCGCGAAGTCCGATGTTTTGATCGAGAACTTCCGTCCAGAAACGATGGAGGAATGGGGGCTCGGTTGGCGGGAGTTAAGCGAGGCCAATGCCAGCCTGGTCATGCTGAGGGTATCGGGATATGGGCAAACGGGCCCTTATCGCCGTCGCTCCGGGTTTGCGCATATCGCCCACGCGTTTGGCGGCCTGTCCTATTGCGCTGGCTTTCCCGGTGAGACGCCAGTTCTCCCCGGTACGACGCCGCTTGGGGACTATATGTCGAGTCTCTATGGAGCGATTGGCATTCTGCTGGCCTTACGCCACCGGGAGAAGACTGGGCGCGGGCAGGTGATCGATATCGCCACTTACGAGGCAGTCTTTCGCCAACTGGACGAGATCGCAGCTGCATACGGCCTGTTTGGGAAGATCAGGGAACGGGAAGGTGCTGGCAGTTTCGTCGCCGTGCCGCACGGTCATTTCCGCAGCAAGGACGGCAAATGGGTTGCCATCGCCTGCACGACCGACAAGATGTTTGGACGGCTGGCGGAAGCGATGGAACGTCCGGAACTCGCGTCCAGCGGACTCTACGGCGAGCAACGCAAACGGCTTGCTGCTCGTGATGTGGTCAATCAACTCGTTATCGAATGGGTGGGCGCGCTCAGTCGGGAAGAGGTGCTGCAGCGTTGTCTCGACAAAGAAGTGCCCGTCGGGAAAGTGAATAACATTGCCGATATCTTCGAAGACGAGCATTTTCAGGCGCGCGGGAATCTCGTTCGCTTCGAGCAGGAAGGGCTCGGCGAGGTGGTGATCCCCGGCGTCATTCCGACGCTTTCAGAGACGCCTGGGCGCATCACCAATCTTGGCCCGTCCATGGGCAACGCTACCTATGAGGTCATGCGCGAGTTACTGGGTATCTCGGCGGACGAGATCAAGCGCTTCCGCCGACATAAGATTATTTAATGTGCTCCATGCATAGTTTCCGAGGTAAACCATGACACATGAGACCACAGCCGAGCTGCCACTCGCGGGTATACGCGTCATCGATGTCGCTACGGTGATTGCGGCACCCTACTGCGCGGGTATTCTCGGAGAATTTGGTGCTGACGTCTTGAAGGTAGAACATCCTCTGGGGGGCGATGCCCTGCGTCGGTTCGGCACGCCAGCGCGTCAAGGCGACACGCTGACCTGGCTGAGCGAAGCGCGCAACAAGCGATCGGTCACGATTGATCTGCATCGTCCTGAAGGTGTAGAGCTCTTCAAGAAGCTGATAAAGAAGTCGGATGTCCTGTGCGAGAACTTCCGCCCTGGCACACTAGAGAAATGGGGCCTGGGGTGGGAGGTGCTGCACGATATCAATCCCGGCCTGATCATGCTGCGCGTGACAGGGTACGGCCAGTCCGGCCCGTACAAGGACCGGCCCGGTTTTGCACGCGTCGCACATGCCGTCGGCGGCATCGCATATCTCGCCGGTATGCCAAAGGGCACGCCTGTTACTCCGGGTTCGACGACCCTGGGTGATTACCTCACCGGACTCTACGGCTGCATCGGTGTGTTGATGGCGCTGCGTTACCGCGAGCGCACCGGCTGTGGTCAATACGTTGACGCAGCCCTGTACGAGTCCGTTTTCCGCTGCACCGATGAACTCGTGCCTGCCTACGCGATGTATGGGACTGTCAGAGAGCGGCACGGACCGACGCACAACGAATTCGAGTGTCCCCACGGTCACTTCCCAACCAGGGACGGCAAATGGGTTGCCATCGCCTGCGCGACGGACAAGCTGTTTGCGCGGCTGGCGGAGGCGATGGGGCGGCCCGAACTGGCCTCTTCAAGCACCTATGGCGAGCAGAAGACGCGGCTGGAAAACTGCCACGACGTCAACGAGATCGTAAGAGACTGGTGTGGATCGTTGACCCGCGAGGAGGTGCTGGCGCGCTGCAATGCCACTGGCGCGCCAGCTGGGCCGCTGAACAATATCGCTGATATCTTCGGCGATCGTCAATTTCACGCTCGCCGCAATCTCGTCGCCATCGATGAAGAGCAGATAGGGGAGACAATCATTGTGCCTTCCGTGCTGCCCAAGTTGTCGGAAACACCAGGTCAGATCAGGCACCTGGGTCCCAAACTTGGAGAGCACACGGTAGATGTGCTTAAAGATTTACTTGACATGGATGATGGTCAGATCGACGAACTGCGTAAAAAGCGTGTGATCTGATTTCCCATGATCTGATTTCTCAGGGAGCTGTCATTGACGATAATTCGGAAGGACGAACCGTGGAAGGAATATTGAAAGGTCTCCGCGTCGTTGAAGGCTCGGCCTTCGTAGCAGCGCCGCTCGGCGGCATGACGCTGGCGCAGTTGGGGGCAGACGTTATCCGCTTCGATCCGATCGGCGGGGGGCTCGACTACAGGCGTTGGCCTGTTACCCTGGATGGCAAGCAGAGCCTGTTCTGGGCTGGCCTCAACAAGGGCAAGCGCTCGATTGCGGTGAACTTCCGCAAGCCCCGTGGACAGGAGCTACTGACCCGCTTGATCTGCGCCCCCGGCGAAAACGCGGGCCTCTTCAGCACCAACTTTCCTGCCCGAGGCTGGTTGAGCTATGAAGCATTGAAGGCCCAGCGGCAAGACCTGATCATGGTCAACTTCCTGGGCCGTCGCGACGGCGGCTCTGAGGTGGACTATACCGTAAACCCGCAGATCGGCCTTCCGTTTATGACCGGGCCGACGACTTCGCCGGAACCGGTGAACCATGTCTTGCCAGCGTGGGACTTCATCTCAGGCCAGACGATTGCGCTCGGCCTACTCGCCGCCGAGCGGCATAGACGCCTCACCGGGCAGGGACAATTGGTGAAGCTCGCGTTGAAAGATGTAGCGCTGGCCATGCTTGGCAACTTAGGCATGATCGCTGAAGTGATGATCAACAACGCCGACCGACCAAAGCAAGGGAATTATTTATACGGTGCCTTCGGTCGCGATTTCGAGACGCTGGACGGTAAACGGTTGATGGTTGTGGGCCTGACCGATCTGCAATGGAGCTGCCTGTGCAAGGCGACCGGGCTGACGGCTGAATTCAATGCCCTTGGTGCGCGGCTGGGTCTCGCTATGAGTGATGAAGGCAATCGCTTCCGCGCCCGCCAGGAGATTGCCAACATCCTGGAGCCCTGGTTTCACGCTCGCACGCTAGCAGAAGTTCGTCTCATCTTCGAGGAGGAGCGCGTCACCTGGGGTCCGTATCGCACCGTGCGCGAAGCCATCGAGCACGATCCTGACTGCTCTACTGACAATCCGATGTTCAGCATGGTGGAACAGTCCGGCATTGGGAGCTATTTGATGCCTGGCTCGCCGCTCGACTTCAGCCAGGTTCCACGCTTGCCCGTGCAGCCTGCACCCAGGCCAGGTGAGCACACCGACGAAATCCTGCTGGATATCCTTGGCCTCAGTGAGGGAGAAGTCGGAAAACTGCACGACGAGGGCATCGTCGCCGGACCCGCTGCTGCTGTTTGACTAAATTCGGTCCCTACCGGTAGTATAAGGAGGAAAATAGTTATGAAGCTTCCTGTCCATTTCTATCAACCACTTGCGAGCGGAGCGCCGCAGCCGCTGCGTGAGTTGCCAGTGCGTCCGGAGCGCATGATCCATTTCTTTCCACCATACATCGACAAGATCCGTGCAAAAATTCCTGAGACGGCAAAGCAAGTCGACGTGTTGTGCGGCAACCTGGAAGATGCGATCCCCGCCGACGCCAAAGAGGCGGCCCGCGGAGGCTTCATCGAGGTCGCCAAAAACACTGATTTCGCCGACACCGCGCTCTGGACGCGTGTGAATGCCTTAAACAGTCCCTGGTTCCTCGACGACATGACCGAGATCGTCAAGGCTGTCGGCAACAAACTCGACGTGATCATGATTCCCAAGGTCGAAGGACCGTGGGATATTCACTTCGTGGACCAGTACCTGGCCCTGCTCGAAGCGCGCTACGAGGTCAGAAAGCCGATCCTTGTGCATGCCTTGTTGGAGACTGCTCAGGGTGTTATGAACGTGGAGGAGATTGCTGGCGCGAGCCCCCGCATGCACGGTTTGAGCCTGGGGCCTGCCGATCTGGCCGCCTCACGCGGCATGAAGACAACCCGCGTCGGCGGCGGCCATCCATTCTACGGCGTCCTCGCCGATCCTGAGCCGGGCAAGGAGCAACGAGCATTCTTTCAGCAAGATCTGTGGCACTACACCGTCGCAAGAATGGTTGATGCTTGCGTCGCGCATGGCATTCGCGCCTTCTACGGTCCATTTGGCGATCTGAAGGACGAGGCTGGATGTGAAGCACAGTTTCGCAACGCCTTCCTCATGGGCTGTACAGGGGCGTGGTCGCTTGCCCCAAATCAGATCGCCATCGCCAGGCGCGTATTCAGTCCAGACGTGAAAGAGGTCCTATTTGCCAAACGCATACTCGAAGCCATGCCGGATGGTAGCGGTGTGGCTATGATAGACGGCAAGATGCAGGATGATGCCACCTGGAAGCAGGCAAGGGTTATGGTCGATCTGGCGCGCCTGGTGGCGAAGAAGGACCCCGAGCTTGCTCAAGCCTATGGCTTCTGACCGCGTGATGGAGGTTGCGATGAGTTCGAAAACGCGGTCCGGCAATTACTTCGAGGACTTCCAACTGGGGCAGGAGATTATACATGCCACACCGAGGACGGTGACGGAGGGCGATGTGGCGCTCTACATAGCGCTCTTCGGTTCCCGTTTCGCGGTCACCTCCTCAACCCCCTTCGCCACCGCTCTGGGCCTGGAGCGCGCGCCCATTGACAGCCTGCTGACCTTTCATATCGTGTTTGGAAAAACTGTGCCCGACATCTCCCTCAATGCCGTAGCTAACCTCGGTTACGCCAATGGGCGCTTTGGTCAGCCGGTCTATCCGGGCGACACGCTTGCGACAACGTCAACCGTGATCGGGCTCAGGCAGAACAAGGATGGGAAGACCGGCGTCGTCTACGTGCGCTCGCTAGGTGTCAATCAGCGGCGTGAGATGGTGGTCGATTACATCCGCTGGGCAATGGTGCGCAAGAACGACCTGAACGCGCCTGCGCCGGAGACGGTCGTGCCTGAACTGCCTGCTGTGGTGGAAGTAGGCGAGCTCGTAGTGCCTTACACTCTGCGCGCAGAGCGTTACGACACTGCCCTTTCAGGTAGCCCGCATCTGTGGGAAGATTACCAGGTCGGTGAGCGCATTGATCACGTCGATGGCATGACGATCGAAGAGGCCGAGCATATGCTGGCAACGCGTCTGTATCAGAACACAGCGCGTGTGCATTTCAACCAGCATGTGGAGAAGGACGGTCGTTTCGGTCGCCGCATTATCTACGGTGGGCACATCATCAGCCTGGCGCGCTCGCTTTCCTTCAATGGGCTTGCCAATGCGCTCAACGTGGCGGCGATCAATGGTGGTCGCCACACGAATCCGACCTTCGCTGGCGATACGGTATACGCCTGGTCAGAGATTCGTGACAAGATAGCATTGCCTGGTCGCGCGGACATCGGCGCACTGCGCCTGCGCAGCGTCGCCACCAGAGATCGGTCGTGCTACGACTTTCCCTATAAGGATGCCGAAGGAAAATACGACTCCTCGGTCGTCCTGGATTTCGACTACACCGTATTGATGCCGAGGCGAGCCGAAAAAACAGAATAAATAAGCACACAGGGCAGGGATCTCCTTCCCTGTGTGCTTATATCTACTACTTACACGCCCTCTGGATCATTATACGCAATCGCGCGTTTCACCTGCGCGATCAGGTCGGTTACAGGGATACCGCGTGGGCAGGCATCGGTGCAATTGAAGATCGTGCGGCAGCGCCACACGCCATCGCGCCTGGCAAGGATGCCCAGGCGCTCAGCGCCACCCTGATCGCGGCTATCGAAGATGAAGCGATGCGCGTTGACGATAGCAGCCGGCCCCACCCAGTTGGGATTGCCCCAGATGGAGGGGCAAGAGCTGGTGCAGGCACCACAGAGGATGCACTTGGTGCCCTCGTCAAAGATCGCGCGCTCCTCCGCACTCTGTAGGCGCTCGGTTCCCGGCTCGTTATCGTAGTTGATCAGGTACGGCTTGACCGATTTGTACTTATCGAAGAACGAGTCCATATCGACCACCAGGTCGCGGATCACCGGGAAACCTATCATCGGCTCGATAGTCACCTTGTTGCCCACATCGCGCATCAGCACCTTGCAGGCCAGGCGGTTGAGTCCATTAATACGCATGGCATCGGAGCCGCAGACGCCGTGCGCGCAGGAGCGGCGGTAGGTCAGAGTACCATCCATAGTCCACTTGATGGTGTTCAAGGCATCTAGCAGGCGATCAATGGGATCAACCTCGACCCGAAATTCGCCCCAGTACGGCTTACTGTCGCGATCGGGATCGTAGCGCTTGATACGTATCAGTATATTCATTACAATCTCCCTCTAGTATTTGCGCTCGGTACTTGCGTGCTTAGTACTTGCGCTCCTTGGGCTTGAATATCGGATCGTCAATCAGGATCACGTCTTTGTACTCAAGGCGAACGTCGTGTGCTCTCTCACCTTTAAATGCAAGCGTGTGTTTGAGCCAGTTGGCATCGTCGCGCTTCGGGAAGTCGAGGCGGAAGTGCGCGCCACGGCTCTCCTGGCGTGCCAATGCGCCGTGGATCGTCGCTTCGGAGCAGTCGAGCAGGAAGCCCAACTCAATCGCCTCGACGAGCTCAGTATTAAAGTGTCTACCTTTATCCTGGAGCTGAACGTTCGCGTACGCGGATTGCAGACCGGCGATAGTATCAAGAGCTTTGTGCAATCCATTCTCGGTGCGCTCAACAAAGACCTTGTCGTCCATCTCGTTTTGCATCGCTGAGCGGATGTTGGCCGCTGATTCGCCGCCTTTGGAGCTGTACAGGCGCTCAACCAGCTCGCGTGAGTACGCCTCTGGATTGTCGGGCAGCACTACATAATCGTTCTCGGCAATAAACTTCGCCATGTGCTTGCCAGCACGGCGACCAAACACGATCAGGTCGACCAGCGAATTGGTGCCCAGGCGGTTCGCGCCGTGAACGGAGACGCAGGCTACCTCTCCAGCGGCGTAGAAGCCCGGCAGCGGTGTCCAATTCTCATCAATGACGACGCGCGCATCGGTATCGGTCGGCACACCACCCATTGCGTAGTGCGCGGTTGGCTGAATGGGCACAGGCTCGGTGATCGGCTCAACGCCCAGGTAGTTGCGCGCGAAATCGGCGATGTCGGGCAACTTTTCCGCGATCTTCTCAGCCCCCAGGTGGCGCACATCCAGGTAGACGTAATCCTTGCCATCGACGCCGTTGCCGTCCTTGATCTCCTGAACGATGCAGCGCGAGACGATATCGCGCGGTGCCAGGTCCTTCATGGTCGGCATATAGCGCTCCATGAAGTATTCACCCTTGCCGTTGAGGAGCTTGCCGCCTTCACCACGCGCCGCCTCGCT
The DNA here is from genome assembly GCA_030854195.1 of Chloroflexota bacterium. Taxonomy (GTDB): domain Bacteria; phylum Chloroflexota; class Ktedonobacteria; order Ktedonobacterales; family Ktedonobacteraceae; genus JACDAE01. The sequence continues at coordinate 7,867 of JALYTQ010000097.1, read as the reverse complement.
GAGCAGGACGCCAACTTTGTAGATGCCGGTGGGGTGGAACTGGTACATCTCCATATCTTCTAATGGAATGCCGCGGCGGTAGGCCACCGACATGCCATCACCCATACAGGCGAAGGCGTTGCTCGTCACGCGCCACGCGCGCCCATAGCCACCGGTGGCAAAGAGGACCGCCTTGGCGTGGAAGGTATGAATCTCGCCCGTGCGGATCTCAAGCGCCACTACGCCGCATGCCTGCCCATCATTCATGAGCAGATCGAGCATTAGATATTCGTTAAAAAAGCGCACCTGGTTCTTCACAGAGGTCTGGTACATCGTTTGCAGGATCATGTGCCCGGTGCGGTCGGCGGCGTAGCAGGCGCGGCGCACCGGACCCTCACCGAAATTGCGCGAGTGACCGCCGAAGCGCCGCTGGTCGATGCGTCCATCGGGCGTGCGGTTAAAGGGCAGGCCACGATGTTCCAGCTCATAGACCGCGTCGATCGCCTCGCGGGTCAGAATCTCAGCGGCGGGTTGATCGACCAGATAGTCTCCACCCTTCACCGTATCGTACATATGCCATTTCCAGTGATCCTCTTCCTGATTCCCCAAAGCAGCTGCCACGCCGCCCTGTGCTGCACCTGTATGGGAGCGTGTGGGATAGACCTTTGTGATCACCGCGACGCTAGCATTGGGAAGCTGCGTTGCCGCCATCAGGCCCGCTCCACCAGCGCCCACGATAACGACATCAAATTTGTAGTACATAGAGTAACCTCGTTCCTAAGCGTGTAAACACTGTGCGCCATGCGGGCCCAGCACTGGTTGGAAGGTAATCAGTGTGATTGTACCTAACATAAAGAACGCCACCAGGAGTATGGCAGCCAGCGTCAAGAGAACCATGCGCCTGCGTGGTGAACTAACGTAATCTTCGATAACAATGCGCAGTCCATTCATGCCGTGCGTCAAGGCAAGCGTCAAGAGGAGCCAGTCATAGAGACGCCAGAAAGGATTGGCGTAACGGGCTGCCACAAACTGATACGTTGTACATGAAACATCGTTGCTTACATGCATAATGATCAGGTGGATGATGACGAGAAAGATCAGCAGGATACCAGAGACGCGGAAGTAGTACCACGAAGCCGTTTCGAAACCGCCGCTTGTCGGTCGCGGACCCGTGCCACGGGATATTTGCAACATAAATATTTTCTCCTTAGTAGGGGGAACTTACAGTTTCTTCATGCCGGGCCGTCCTCTAATGGCCCGCGTGGGCAAAGAGCGGTTGGACGAACCATACTGCAATTGGTCCAAACAGCTTGGGTGCAAGCACAAAGTAGACGGCAGGGATGAAAACGATAATCGTAACCACCAGTGCGATAATGAACATGGTCCTCTGGTAGCGCACACCCTTGCTCCAGAAATCGATAAGCATGATGCGTATACCATTGGTTGAGTGAAACAGGATGGCTCCAATCAATGCCAGGGAGAGGAGACGTACGATGATGGTGTCAAATAAGAGGATGCCATCATTGTAGACTCGCGGGCCGAAGCCAAGCAATGAAATATCAACGATGTGAACAAACAAAAAGAGAAGAGTACCTAGCCCTGTGATGCGATGCAACAACCAGGACCACATGCCCGATTGACCTTTATACATCTTTTCCTCGTTTCTGGGGCGAAAATTGGAGGTTGGAGTCCAGAAGTCAGGTGTAGGCCGCTCGGTCTCCACAAAAATACTAGCCTGCGACGCGTTCCCTGCTGTGTTTCTTTGGCCTCTTACTCTCGCCATTCTGACATTCTTCTCGAATGTCGCTACGTTGGACTGGCAAAAAAGCTGATCAGCTCTATTTTGATATGCTGCACGCACGATCTCAACAGTGCAGAAGCGCTATTGTAGCTCAACGACGCGCCAGAACATCGCGCAGCCCGCGTCTAGTACGGCGGTGTCGTGTTTTTATTATACTGCAAGGAAGGGAGACGCGCAAACTGCTTCCTGCTTTCAAAAGGACTTTAAATCCTTTGGAGAATGGTGTATACTAAGAAGGTAGTAATGAATCCCCATACGCAAACCGGCGTGCGCCTATGATGGGCAGCCGTCGTTCCGGGTGGGTCGCGTTTCGCTTCTGCAAAGACAGACCTGTACAGTATTTGCAGGAGTGTGCAAGCGCGACCCACCCTTCTTATGACAACTTCATGATGAGACGAAAATTATTGGTGCTGGCCCTGGGCATCGTGTTCTTGATCGTTATGGCCTGGGCGGGAACGGTGCTCACTGAGATTCTGCCAGCTCGCGCCACGGCGCAGACGCAGAGCGCGCAGGCGGGTGCCTACAAGATTACGCTACGGGTTGACCCCAACCCTCCATCTGTCTCGCGACCGGCTACGCTTACCTTTCAGATTGTACATAACGATGCGCTCGTGACGAACGCGCGTGTGACGGTGGTAAGCAGCATGGAGACGATGGACATGGGCACCGACCGCGCTGTCGCCCATGTCCAGAGCAATGGTCTCTACAGTGTTCCTGTACAGTTTCTGATGAGCGGTACCTGGCAGGTGCAGGTGCTCATCTTTATCGCAGGCGCTCAGACGGAGAGCGCTACGTTTGAAGTGACCGCCCATTAAAGGCTATAACGCGGGGGTATGTCAGGGCTTGTCTTCTGTACGTATAACCTCGATGGTGCAGTTCGCGACCAACGCGCCGACCGCGCCAACGGCGGCCAGCCACGGAGCGAGCAGCGTGCCGATGACGCCGACCGTGAGCGGCAGTTCAAGCACAACATGCTCTCCCTGGCGAATGATGATGCGCCGGGCGTTTCCCTCGTGGATGATCTCTTTCACTTTGTCGGCCAGGTCCGTACCTTGCACGTGTATCTCTTCGCGATACTCCGGCCCTTGATTCAGGTTTGGATCGTACTGAGTCACAAGTTGCGTCCTTTCTTGTTTGGTGAAAACAACAGTAGCGTGTCTAATGCGACCAGGAGCTATTCTTAGGAATCCAAAACGAGATCAACTCCCGCTGTCAGTGTGTCTTTTTTCAATCACTTTTGTCAAGTTTTTGCAGAAAGCTGCGCGCTCCCAATGCTCATGGATAATTCCTATTCTTTTCCACTTTATGCTATACTTCCATTAGATACAGCTTTATGCGTAACTCTTCAGGCGCGTGGAGAACGTACACGGCGATGAATCGCTGGACGTGATAAATCGGGTCCCTACGGAGAAAATGCGCTGATTTGTTTAAGAGCAGAATTTCGAAGGAGCACCCGATGATCCTCTTTCGTCAGAGGAATATGTCTATAACGATTACTCTTCTATGCCTGTTCGCGCTCGTCCTGGCTGCCTGTGGAGGGGGCGCGCAACAGGCGCAGAGCGCGCCCACGGCGACGCCATCGCCCGCGCCGCAGCAGGGTCAGCAGATTCTTACGAAGACAGGGGCTATTCTCAATTCCGCCCGAACGCTGCAGGGTCTGTTCGATCTCACCTTTAGCGGCCAGACGGTGAACGGAACGTTGAATAGCCAGGTGTGGAACGCGGCCCCGGCTAAAAGTCGTACCGAGGTGCGCAAGTCGACGCTCTCTCAGGTTGCTTCTGGTACAGTGACGGTGACGGACGGCAAGAAGGTCTGGCAGTATGATCCGGCGAAGAACGTCGTCTATAGCGGTCCCGTCGCGTCTACCAGCACGTCAGGCGTTGGGAACACTGGCAGCGGGCAGTTCGCGCTGAACCTGGTGCGCAACGTTTTCACGGGCAGCGATGGTACCTTGAAATCTTCGACTGATATGGTAAACGGACACGCGGTATACGATGTCAGTGTTGTGCCCACGGCGAACGCGGCCAGCAGCGGCTCCAGCTCAACGGGCAGCTTCAGTTATACCGGCGATGTGTATGTTGACAAGGCCACGCAGTTGCCGGTCAGGATCAGCCTGAATATTCAGGGTCTGGGCAACATCCTGCTTGACATTCCTCAGCTGACGCTCAACCAGCCTGTGGCCGCCAGCACCTTCACCTTCGTCGTACCCGCTGGCGCGAAAGAGCTGCCATTGCAACAGGCAACGCAGATGGCGGGTGGCGGCCTGATCTCCCTGGCGCAGGCGCAACAGCAGGCAGGCTATCACCTCTTGAGCATTCCCGGCGACCAGGTTGATTACGCACTACAAGGCGTCAACGTGCTGGGCGCGTCAGGCAGCGAGATCTACACGCTTCATTATATGAAAGGTAGCACGAGCTTTACCATAGCACAGGGCAAACCGCTGGCAAATCTCGTCGGCTCCGGCGGTCGGCAGATCAGCTTGCGCGGCACCAACGCGCTCCTCTCAAGTCAGGGCGGGAACAACGTGCTGTCGTGGACCGAGAAGGGCGTCGGGATCAACATGAGCGGACCTTTGAGCGGAGACGAGCTGGTAGCGATTGCGAAGGCGTTGACATGAACGCGTATCAGGAAGCGCGCTGCGCCCTGAGCTTTAGTGGGGGCAAAGATTCTATGCTTGCCCTCGATCGCGCACTCCAGGCGGGCGCGCGCGTCGAATACCTGCTGACCCTGTACGACGAGGCCAGCCAGCGCGTTCGTTTTCATAACGTCCCCATCGCCCTCATCCAGGCCCAGGCCGACGCGCTGGGCATCCCGTTGCTTGCTTATCCCAATGCACCCGAACACTTTGAAGCCGTCTTCTTGCAAGCGCTGAGTGAGCTCAAACAACGTAATATCGACACGATTTTATTCGGCAACATTCATCTCGCCGACGTGCGCGCCTGGTATGAAGAGCGCACCACAGCGGCGGGACTCGTCCATCGCGAGCCGCTCTGGGGTGAAGCGCCCGCTCAGCTTGTGCGCGCATACCTCGCCCGTGGCTACAAAGCTCTGCTCACCTGCATCGAGCTGGCCCGCGCCAGACCTGCATGGCTTGGTGCCCAACTGGATGAGGCGCTGGTGCGCGAGTTTGAACAGGCGGGCATTGATCCTTGCGGTGAGCGCGGCGAATATCATACGTTCGTGTACGACGGTCCGCTATTCGCCCGCCCTTTGTCAGTTCACTCAGGTAGCGCGAGCGAGGCGGCGGGCTTCAGAATGCTCGATATGTATTTATAGCTTTTCACGCGCTTTTTGCTCGACCTGTGCTCCTTGTGGTAAGAATTGCTCAATTTTTGTCACGAGGTCCTCAGTAGTAAAAGGTTTAGTCAGGTAGGCGCTGGCTCCATGCATATGGCCTTCGTCCCTCTCACTTTTTTGTGCAAAGGCTGTCAAAAAGATAAATGGAATCTGAGCCAGGTGTGGGCGGGATTTGACGATATCGGCGAGCTGGAAGCCATCGTAGCCGGGCATCGAGATATCGGCAAAAATGAGGTCTGGCCGTTCCCTTTCAATCATCTCCAGCCCTTCAATGCCGTCAGCCGCTGTATAGATTTTGTATGGCCGCGCATCTAACATAGCGTGGATGAGTTTGCGAATGCGCCCTTCGTCTTCGCAAAAAACTATTTTTAGCATATCTTCTCTCCAGTGTCGTCGCCTGCTTGCTTGTCGTCTGTGAATAGTATAGCCATTGCGCAAAAAAAGCTGTGGAGATGTGACTTGCTTAGAATAGATGGCAATTTAGAGGGCGAGGGTGCAAGTGGGCAAGCGACCCTGGGCTGATTGCCCACCTGCACCCTCTGGATTATGAAGGAGTCGGGACGCTACTCGCGTGCCAGCGTATCTTTGACGACAGCGGCCAGCGCCTTGATGAACAGCGGCGAGGTATTGAGCGACTCGATGCGCGCAAACTGGATGCCGTGCTCCTCGGCCTGGTCGCGTGCTCCTACCTCGATATCGTAGAGGATCTCGAGGTGGTCGGCCAGAAACTGTACGGGAGCGATCAGAACGTGGCTCTGGCCCGCCTGTTTCAGTTCGGGCATCACGTCGGCGAAGTCCGGCTTCAACCATTCCTCGGGCGTGTGGCCCGCGCTCTGGTAGCAGAACATCCAGCGCTCTTCCGCGAGGTCCAGCATCTTCGCGACCGTGGCAGCGGTCTCTTTAAGGTCATTGATATAATTCGGCTCGTTCTCTATGACGCGCTTCGGCATGCTGTGCGCGGTGAGCAGGACCGGCACATGATCGCGTACCTCGGGCGGGAAGCGGTCGAGCGCCTGCTGCACGCGCTCCGCCAGAGCCAGGAGGAAGTAGGGCTGCAGGTGCCAATCGGTGGCGATCTTGAGCGTCAGATCATCGCGGTGCAGATCGGCAACAGCATCTTCGAGCGTGCGCACGTAGCCCTTCATGATGATTGGAGAGTACTGCGGCGACATAATCATCCCGACCAGGGTCTGCGCGTCCGCTGCCGCCTCGGGTACGATATCCGCGATAAACGGCGGCGCGAAGCGCATGCCAGCTACAGCGTGATACGTCGTTCCATCGTCGGATTCGCTGTTCAGCTCCTCTTGTAGCGCGGCTGCCTGTTCGCGTGTAATACGCAACAGTGGAGAACCGCCGATCAGATCGTAGCGCCGCCGAAACTCGGCGATAACCTCCGGCGAAACTGCGCGCCCACCATAGACATGTTTAAGATATACCGGAATATCGTCAAGGGTAGCCGGTGATCCATACGTCATCAACACTACGCCAATATGTTTATCTGTCATCATTTATTCTCTCTCCTTATTTATCAGTACTTTGCATCGACATGTATTAGCAATTTTACCTATGCCCGCGCCGTCGCCGCGTGGACCATATCGACCAGGCGGCGCAAAAGATCGGCATCAGTTGCTTCGAGGATGCCATGTCCAAAATTAAAGATATGGCCTGGGCGGTTGTCAGCGCGCCGCAGGATATCCTGCACACCAGCTTCGATGGTGGGCCAGTCGGTGAGCATCAGCGTTGGATCGAGGTTGCCCTGGATACCATGCTCGTAGCCGACGCGCCGCCAGGCATCATCGAGATCGACGCGCCAATCGACGCTAATGATATCGCCGCCCGCCTCGGTCATGGTCTCCAGGAGCGCGGCTGTGCCGGTGCCAAAGTGAATGGAGGGCGTGCCAGTCTGCTTGATAGCTGTGAAGATGCGCTGTGTGTAGGGCAGAACGAAGCGCCTGTAGACGCTGGGACTCAGCGCGCCCGCCCAGCTATCGAAGAGCTGCACAACATCGGCTCCCGCCCGTATCTGCGCCAACACATAGTTGGAGACCACGGCGGTAACTTTCGTCATGAGCGCGTGCCAGAGCTCAGGCTGCCCATACATCAGCGCCTTCGCGGTGGCATAGTCACGCGAAGGGTGACCCTCGATCATATAGCAAGCCAGCGTAAAGGGAGCGCCGGAAAAGCCGATCACGGCCTGTTTTCCCGCCACAGCGCGCTTTACCATGCGCGTCGCCTCCATCACATAGGGCGCGCTCTCTTCAGTATCCGTCACGCGCAGGGCAGCGACATCTTGTATGCTGCGAATGGGATTGGAGATAAACGGACCCTCTTGCCGGATCTCCAGATCGATGCCCATGCCCTCCAATGGCAGCATAATGTCGGCATAGAGTACGGCGGCATCGACGCCGAAGGATTGTATCGGCATCAGCGTAATCTGTGTACACAGCTCGGGTGTTTTCGCCATCGTCACGATATCGTACTTCTTGCGTAACTCGCGATATCCAGCCAGACAGCGACCGGCCTGGCGCATAAACCAGATCGGCGTGGCGTCGGGCTGCTCGTGAGCGCACGCGGCGAGAAAACGCGCGGCACCACTATGAGGGAGTGTGTCAGACATAACTGTTTGTTTTTGCATAGCGTAGTATGTTCCTTAAAAAAGATCAATCAGGTTTATCCTCAATATAATAGCGCGATTGAGGCATTGTGGCAACTTTAAACCTACTAAAAACTACGTATTTTTTCTGTAGACGGGAAGATTCAGAGAATCTGGGAGATGGATTTTTCCAGTAG
>JALYTQ010000358.1 GCA_030854195.1 Chloroflexota bacterium | reverse complement strand
GCTGAGGGACGCGACATTCTGCGCTTTCCCGGCCTGACCGTCGACCTGCTGGCGCGCCGCGTAGAGGTTAAGGGGAGCGAGGTCGCGCTCACGCCAACAGAATTTGACCTGCTGGCGCTATTGGCGAAGTCGCCTGATCGCGTCTTTACACGCGAAATGTTAATGAACAAAGTATGGGGTTATGACTATCTCGGCGATGGTCATACCATCGATGTACATATCAGCGCGCTCCGCAAGAAGATAGAGCTTGATGAGGAGGGGCTGCGTTATATTAAGACGGTCTGGCGCGTCGGCTATCGCTTCGAGGTCAAGACGCGCTCCCGCACATCATCCAGTTGAGGAAACGGCTATGCGTATGCACTGGTGGCAGAGTATTCGTTGGCGTCTGGCGCTTGGTTCGGTCGCGGTCGTCATTCTGGCGACCGCTGTCATGGCGGCCTCGGCTATTCTAGCGATTGCATATTATTACAGTAGTGAGCAGCAGCATAGTCTGACTGAAAGTGTGCAAGGGACCGCGCAAAGCCTCAGCGAAAACTACGCAAAGGGCGGAACGTTTGCCAGCGCCATCAGCGGCACCTTCCCGACGCGCTCGACGAGCCGGGTGATGGCTAATAGCGGGACGGTGCGCGATAGCCATGGTGACAATTACCTGTTCCTCGTGTTTAATGATCGTAACCACCTCGTCTTTCCCACGGCGAGTCAACTGGCCGCGCACAATCCGGCCATATGGACCGCGCTGCTCAAAGCCCTGCGGCGCAACGCACTGAGCGGTGAGAATGCCACTACAGGCACTATGCGTGATGCCGTATTGCAGGCGCAAAAGGGTAGCACAATTTCGGGCGAGATCGGCCCCCGGTATCTCGGCCTGTTTCCACGACCGTTTATCGCCGTTCCCATCAGGTCAGGGACGGATGTCAACGCGCCCGTTGTGGGCGTGCTCCTGATGACGCCGGTCTCTGCCGCCAACAATACCCTGCCGGATTTTGTCAGCGAGGCTGGTCAGGTGGTGCTGCGCACCTCGTTGATTGTAGCCATTCTTGCCGCATTGGCCGCCATCCTCTTCGCGCGCACGATCACGCGTCCGCTCGCGAAGGTGACGGAGGCGACGCGTGTGCTGAGTTCGGGCGACTATAGCGCCCGCGTCTTAACGCACGCGCCGGGCGAGCTGGGCGAACTGGCGCATAACTTTAATGATATGGCCGTGCAATTGCAGCGCGATGTAGAAGAGCTGCGCAAACAGGAATTGTGGCGGCGCGAGCTCATTATGAGCATCACGCACGATCTGGCTACTCCGCTAACGGCGATTGCGGGCCTGGGTGACGCGCTGGTCGATGGCGTGAATCAGAGTCGCGAGGATTATGAAGAGACCGGGCGCGTGATTGTGCGCGAGACGCTGCGCCTGCGCCGCCTGGTCAAAGACCTGCACATGATGGCAAAGGTCGAGGCAGGTGCCCTGGAGCCGCAGCGCAAGCCCACGCGCCTGGCTCCCCTGGTTGATGAAGTGTTGGCCGTCCTCGTAACCGAGTTCGAACGCGCCGGTGTCGAGCCGCGCAATATGATCTCTTACAGCCTGCCGACCGCCGATGCCGATCCCGATATGCTCACACGCGTCGTCTCGAACCTGTGCGACAACGCCTTGCAACACACACCGCTCGGCGGCTCTGTGACCATCGAAGCGGTACCACAGGCCAACATGCTGGCGGTCTCCGTCACCGATACCGGCAAGGGCATTCCTCCTGAAGCCCTGGAGCGCGTCTTCGAGCGCTTCTTCCGCGCCGATACTGCCCGCCAATCCCTCACGGGTGGAAGCGGCCTGGGGCTGGCAATTGTGCGCGCCATCGTTGAGGCCCACGGCGGACGCATCTGGGCCGAGAATGTAGCAGGTGCGGGCGCGCGTTTCATCTTTACATTGCCACTCACGCAACAAGCGCCGCCTGTGAGCGAAGAGTCAACACTGCGCCTGCCGCGTAAGTCTAGGGCACCAGGGGAGCAGGATGTACCCTCTACACGTAGCGATAGCACCCCCATCAATTAAGGCCACGCCGTTTTATTAAAAAGAGCGTGGCCTATATGCCTCATGAACTCGACGGTTCTGGAAGTGGGTGCTATACTTTTGCATTAGCACTAAATATTTTGCCATGTTTGCCGATAAATACTCATAGATGATGAGATGCTAATGCTCTACAGCTACTCGGAGCTTGAATCCTCGCAGGAGTGAGGCGGCTCTCATCTCCTCAGCTCTTTCATGCATCGTATGTATGAATTATGAGGATACTATCCTGCTATGAAGGACTATTCCATTCCTGCGAGAACAAAGAAGTAAAGAGGATCTTTATGACCGCCAATATAACTTTTATTCATGAACGTCAAGCTGTGAATACGACTACATCGATCGAAGGGGAGTCGCAGGAGCTGGTCGATGTCCTTCAGAAGATTGTGCAAAATACGAGTGCGCTGCTCGACGTGCAAAATTGTTCTGTCGCGCTGCTGGATAATACCCAGACAACGCTTGTCACGCTGGCTGCTCTGCAAAAGCATGGGCAGCAGCTGCGCCAGACACGTTTCCGGCTCAACGAAGGCGTCGCGGGGTGGGTGGCCGAGCATCGCGAGGCGCTGATCATCAACGATGTCAGCCTCGATCCGCGCTTCAAGCGCCTGGGCCGCGCACCCATCGGCTCGATTATCTGTGTGCCACTGATCGACAAGAACAACTTCATTGGCACCATCACGGCCAGTAGTTCCGAGACCGACGCGTTCGACGGCAAGAAGGTCAAGCTGCTCTCGATCTTCGCTGAGCAGGCGGTGTTGGCAATCACCAATGCGCGTCACGCGGAGATAGCGTTGCGGCAGGCGCAACAATTAGAGACGCTCATGCATCTCTCGCGCGACATTACGACAAGTCTGAAGCCACAGGTTCTCTATCGTACTATCCTCTCTGACGTATGTCGCCTGGTGGACTCAGATCTCGCACTGATCTACCTCTACCGGGAGGGTACGCAGGAACTGTATCCGGTAGCCAAAGTGGACGCCTCGTTAGTTGACCAGGATGAAATCGATCTTTTCATAAAGACGGGCGACGTGCAGGGCGAGCATTTCAGCCTCTACGATACCCGTTCGGTAGCGGCCCTGGCCGCCGTGCATCGCCATCCCATGCTGCATATCCCTACGCAAAACGAGCTGGATATCACGCCATCTATGGCCGAGCTGGCCGCTCCCTTTGTCTCTAAAGGAACGCTCTATGGAGTGCTCTCGCTGAAACGGAACCGCCCGTTCGATAGTGAGGAGTTGCGCCTGGTCCGCAACCTGAGCCATATGGCGGCGGCGGCGCTGGAAAACGCGGTGCTCTTCCAGGAGGTACGTACCGACCAGGAGCAATTGCGCGCCATTCTTACCTTCAGCTCCGACGGCATCGCGCTCCTTGGTGCGAATAACTGCTTCGTCGAGGTCAACGCCGCCTTTGCGCGCATCTTCGGCCTGGAGCAAGAACAGATTGTGGGCATGGAATGTATTGAGCTGCTTGGTTACTGCGAGGATGAGGGGGCAGAGACCAGCCTCGGCATCTGTATGGTGCAGAAGGTGCTGCAAACGGAGCAGGCGTTGCCGTATACCGAGATCGATCTGACGATCCAGGGCACACCGCGCTCGCTGGGCCTGAGTATCACGCCCATCGAGAGCACAGAGAAAACCCTCTGCCTGTTTGCACGCGATGTCACCTCGATCCGCGACGCCACGCGCATGAAGGCCAATTTCCTCTCCATGATTACCCATGAACTGCGTTCGCCTCTCAACGCGATCAACGGCTACCTGGATCTGGCCCTGGGAGGCATCGGCGGCGAGCTGAACGATCAGCAGCGCGAGTTTATGCAGCGCGCGCGGGCTGGCAGCGAGCACCTCTACGCGCTGATCGAAGACCTGTTGCTGGCATCGCGCGCCGACTCGGGCCAGCTGCGCATGAGCCGCGAGATCATCTATCTGCAGGATGTCGTCGTGAACGCGGTCGAAGAGCTAGAGTTGAACGCGCGCGACCAGGGCGTTGGCATAGAGGTAGAGATGGCCAAAGATTTTCCTCGCCTGTATGCCGACGCGGTACGCTTGCAACAGGTGCTGCGCAATCTCATCAGCAACGCCCTGCGCTCTACGCCAGCGGGTGGTCAGGTTACGATCCTGGCGCGTGTCGAAACGGACCCCGATGCGTCCGCCGACGACGAGGCACCTGTGGTCAAGCTACAGGTAAAAGATACCGGCAGCGGCATCGCCCCCGAGTATCACGAGCGCATCTTCGAGCGCTTCTACCAGGTTCCGGGCAACACCAGTGCACGTGGTGGTCAGGGTCTGGGCCTACCGATGGTGAAAATGATCGTTGAACTGCATGGAGGGTACGTCACCGTAGAAAGCGCGCCTGGGCAGGGGAGCACCTTCACCTGCATCCTGCCATGCCTGCTCTCATAATCTCAAGTAGGGAGGGGCCTTGCGTCCCTCCGGCCCGCCATCGGG
>JALYTQ010000096.1 GCA_030854195.1 Chloroflexota bacterium | reverse complement strand
TGTACTTGATCATCTCTTTCTTGCGATCGACGATGTAGAGGTAGCCCTGAGTATCTAGATGCCCGATATCGCCGGTGTAGAGCCAGCCATCACGGAGGACGCGCGCGGTCTCTTCGGGTGCCTTCCAATAGCCCTGCATGATCTGTGGTCCACGGACGACCACCTCGCCATCTTCTCCCGGCGCTAATTCGCGCGTGCCGGTCTCGATATCCATGATTTTGTGTTCGGTATTGCTGACCAGCAGGCCCACGTTGTCCAGTCGCATTGGTTCTAGCGGCGACAGGTGAGTATCGGGCGAAGATTCGGTAAGTCCGTAGCCCTGTATAATGGTAATTCCGGTCCTTTCGTGCAGCTTGCGTGCTGGATCGAGCGGCAACGGCGCGGCGGCGTTCATCAGGTACCTGACCGTTTTCATCTTGCTGAGATCGGGCGTATTGGCGAGCGCCAGGAAGACGGGCGGCACGGCGAAAAACCACGTCACAGTATGGCGTTCACAGAGATCGAGGACGCGGGTGGGATCGAAGCGCTCTAAGAGAACCTGCGTTGCGCCCGCTGCTAGAAAAGATCCAGTCAGCAGGACTCCGTAGATATGATAGAGTGGCAGGAAGATGATGGTGGCGTCCGAGGAGTTGATGCCCGCCGCTGTCACAAACTGCAGGTGGTTGGAGACCAGGTTGCGGTGACTGAGCATAACGCCTTTGGGTAGTCCCGTTGTGCCAGACGAGTAGGGCAGCACGAACAGCTCATCGGCGTCGATGCCTACCGGCTCTGGACGCGTCGGCGATCCCTCGCGCAGCAACCGGGCGAATGAGACCATGCCTTCCATCTCCTCGCCTGCTGCCGTGCCGCTGACGATAATGTGTTTGAGATGTGGTAGCGCGTTCGCTTGCAGGATGTTTTGTAGCAGAGGCACGAGGTCGCGGTAGACCAGAATGGCCTTCGCTTCAGAATTGGTGAGCTGGTAGACGATCTCGCGCTCTTTGTATGCTGGATTCATCGGTGTGACGACTGCGCCGATCGTGGCGGCGGCATTGAGCAGCAGTGGATATTCGGGACGATTGGGCGTGAAGAGGCAGATGCGATCGCCACGACCCAGACCAATGCTATGTAGTCCGTTGGCGAGACTATTAACCATCGAGATGACTTGCCGATAGGTCAGGCGCAGGTCGGCGTAGATGATCGCTGTGCGGTCGGGCGTGCGCTCGGCACTGAGGCGTAACAGGTGATCGTACGGCATCGCGGGCAGATCGAGCGGTGTGCGGAGGAGCTCTGCTGCCGCCATTGTATAAGCCATTAGACGGTCCCTTCCTGGTGCAAATGCATATAGAGCGGTGACAATACAACTGGACATATTCTATCACATGCTCAAAAATGTTTCTGTGGGCAGCACTTGCTTTCCACAAATTCTTTGGTTATAATTCTGTCATGTATTCAAAAATGTAAAAAGTTTAGATCAGGAAGAGAAGCTTTACCCTCGCAGGACCGTATCCTGTCAGGAGGATGGTTCAGCCAAGCAAGGAGTTTTACCCCTCATGATTTCTCCTACCGTCAACACCTTACAGAGTGAAGAGGCTGTGCTCGAACGCTTGCGTAAGAAGCAACTGGTCGAGAGGCTGGAGCATATGAGTCCCATTTATCTGGAAGGCATCAAGCGCATCCTGACCGTCTCAGCCGATACGGAGCTGATTAGCGCGCCCGCTTACTACAACGCGGCCATTCACGCGCCCTCGCTCAATGCCTTCGGTTCGGCGATGTCGATCATTCAGGACGAGTTGAGTCACGCGCATATCGCCTTCCGCCTCATGCGCGACCTGGGCGTCGATACGGAGAAGCTGATCTTCGAGCGCGACCCACGCGATTTCAAGTACCCCTACGCGTTCGATGTGCCCCTCACGAGCTGGACGGAGCTGGTCGTCGCCAATGCCTTTTATGATCGGGCGGGCTATACGCTGCTTGGTGATATCTATCGCAGCACGACCTTCGGTCCCTGGAAGCGCGCCCTGGTGAAAGTCGATAAAGAAGAGACCTTCCATCTGCGCCACGGCGAGCAGAATATGCGCAAAATCAATCAGACACCGGAGGGCCACGAGGAGTTGCAAAGGGCGGTCGACTGGATGTTCCTGCTGACCGTGGAGTGGTTTGGGCTGCCGGATAATCTCAAGAAGCATGGAGAGCAGCTAGACTATGGCTTCAAAGGGCGCAGCAACGACGAACTGCGTCAGATCTGGATGACGACGGCGATTCCTCTATGCGACGAATTGCATTTGAAGGTGCCCGTGCACTTCGATGAGGCACAACAAAAGTACGTCGTCGAAGATCCGTTCCCGGCGCACTTCGACGCCGAAAATCGGCGCTGGGGCGAGGCATGCACCTGGCAGGACGTGATGAAGCGCTGGAAAGCACGCGGACCGGCCAACGAGCAGTTCGTAGCGATGATTCAGCGCGGCAAACGCGAGATGTTATACTTATTGGAGCAGGGTGTATGACGACGGCATATCCTTCAATTGAGCAGCCCGGCACGACTACCTGCCCGGCCCTGTGGGACGCCCTGCGCGACGTGACCGATCCTGAGATCCCTATCAGCGTGGTGGATATGGGCCTGATCGTCGCCATGCAGGAACAGCACGGCATCGTCGATATCAAGCTCACCTTTACGGCGATGGGTTGTCCCGCGATGGAGTTTATTATGGATGATATTCGCGCCCGCCTGCTCAAGGAACCCGGCGTGCGGGAGGTCCACATTGAGATCGTGTGGTCGCCTGTCTGGACTAAAGACCGCTTGAGCGAGGATGGCGTCGAGATTATGCGCACCTGGGGGATATCTGCATGAGCAATACAGTAACTTCATCACCTCCAACACCGCAGCGCCGCGAGGCGTTGAACGAGAGCACGGTCTGGTTGGTCTACGCTCGCAAGACGTATGATGAGCCTTTGTATGAAGTCGGCAATGTGATGGCCGATGATGTAGAGTTGGCAAAGGTCTACGCGCGCAGCATCTTCGACGAGTTCAACTGGATCGAGATGGTCATCGTGCCGCGTGAGACTATTGTTACCGTGATCGCATCGTAGCGCCGCGCGAGATTATACACACTATAAAGGATAAAGCACTATGGCTGGTACACGTGTAGACAATGCGGCGTTGTTTGCCGTGCTCTCGTCGCTCGCCGACAATAAGCAGGCGATCGGACGCCGCTACGCCTATTGGAGCAATGGCGCTCCGGCCCTGGAGGCGGCGGTAGCTGCTGCGGCGATGACGCAGGATGAGCTTGGACATGCGCGCACGCTCTATCCGCTGCTCGCAGATTTCACCCAGGGCGAGCAGGAGCCGCAGCAGGTCGAGCCGATGACGCGTACCCTGCATTATCACCTCGCCTTCCTCGATTCAGACTTCCAGGGCTGGTCCGACTTTGTGGCGACGAACTTTTTGTTGGATAATGCACTGACAACTTTTTTCGAGTCTGCCCAGGACTCCAGCTATGAGCCGTTGCGCCTGCGCTCCCGCAAGATCGTGCAGGAGGAGCGCGTCCACGCCATCCACGGCGAAGGCTGGGTCCGCCGTCTGGCGAAGGCTGGCGGAGCTGTCCGCGCCGTTCTGGTCTCTTCCCTCAATCGTCTATGGGATGAGACGCTCTGCTGGTTTGGGCCGGACGATGATCCCACTATGCAGCAGTTGTATCAAGATGGCGTCATTGATGCCACCCCTGCTGAATTGCGCAGCCGTTACCTGAGCAAGATAATGCCAACGCTGAATAGCCTGGAGATACCCGTTCCCGTCGCCTTCGACGCGGCGACAAAGCGCTGGCAGCCAACGGAACCGCTGCCCTGGTCGCGCTGGGACGTTGTGGGGAAGCGCTTGCGGGCGGAGGCGTCATGAACGAAGCGCACGAGCAGGAGCCGCTGGTGGTGCATTGTCCCTATTGCAACTCCACCGAAACCACGTTTTTTTCGCTCTTCGGCCAGCAACTGCTGACCGTCCAGTACTATTGTAATGCCTGTCATACTCCCTTCGAGTACGTCAAAGACGACGAGGTGCTTTTAAAAGAAGGGAAGAAGCACGAAGCGTTTGAATAGAGTTAGAGGCCGACGTATCGACGCGTCGCTGTATTGAGCCGTGAAAGGATCTTTTGCATTATGACTACGACGACAGAACGCACCCTGGTAAACTATACCGTCAGCGATGGCATTGCCATTATCGAACTCGCCAACCCACCCGCCAACACGTATAGCTATGAGATGATGAGTCAGCTCGACGCGGCGATTCTGCAGGCGCGCTTTGACGAGAATGTCCACGTGCTGCTGCTGCGTGGCTCCGGCGAGAAGTTCTTCAGCGCTGGTGCGGAGATCAGCATGCTCAATGCTGTGACTCCGACCTTCAAGTACTATTTTTGCCTGCATGCCAATGAGACGCTGATTCGTTTAGAGCAGACGCCCAAGCTAGTCATAGCGGCGCTCAATGGGCACACGGTCGGTGGTGGCCTTGAGATCGCGCTGGCTTGTGATATTCGTATCGCGCGGCGCGGCGCTGGTAAGGTCGGCCTTCCCGAGGTAACGCTCGGCGTGCTGCCAGGTACCGGCGGTACCCAGCGCATGGCGCGCGCGCTGCCCAAGAACAAAGCCATCGAACTGATGACCGAGGGCAAACTGCTCAGCTTTGAAGAGGCGCAGGAGCTTGGCCTGATTAACTATGTTTACGAGTCGGAGAACTACTGGGACCAGGTCATGAGCTATGCGAAGTCCTTCTGTCCGCCCAACAAGGCATCTAAAGCGGTCGGACGTATCAAGCGCGCTGTCCAATCCGGTGCGGAGGTCGCGTTCTCCGAGAGCCTGGCAATCGAGCGCGAACTGCAGCAGTTCCTGTTCCAGAGCGAGGACGCCAAAGAGGGCATCGCGGCTTACACTGAGAAGCGCAAGCCAGAGTTTAAAGCGCGCTAGGTTGTTTCAATCCTGTCAAACGGGAACTCTCGCCGCCCTCAGTGAGATAGCATACTCTTGAAAACCTATCAGGTCAAATGGAAATGCGCCAGGTCCATTAGTGTCAGGTATGATAGGGAATTGCGTGCATAGTAGGGATGGAGCTTGCCTCCATCCTGTCTGGGCTATGTGGCACGCGACGATAGCTAGAAATGGAGTCGGAATAAAATGACGACCAACGCGAGAGACGCTGTGCAAAGCGCCTTCTTACAGCGCCAGCCAATCAAAATGCTCATCGGCGGACAATGGGTTGAGGCGGCTAATGGAGAGACGTTCGAAACCATCAACCCCTCGACCGGCGAGGTGTTGGCCCGCGTCGCATCCGCTGCCAGCGAAGACATCAAGCGGGCGGTAGCCGCCGCCCGCAAAGCCTTCGAAAGTGGCCCCTGGCCTAAGATGACAGCCTCGCAGCGTGGTCGCCTGTTACTTAAGTTGGCGGACCTGATCGAGCAGAACGCTGAAGAGCTGGCGCTGCTGGAGACGTTGGACAACGGCAAACCGATCAAGTATGCGCGTGGCGGCGATGTTCCGCTGACCGCCGACCATTTTCGTTATTTCGCGGGCTGGGCGACCAAGATAGAGGGCGAGACCATTCCCGTCTCCGTCCCCAATATGTTTACCTACACTCTACGCGAACCGGTCGGCGTCGTTGGGCAGATTATCCCCTGGAACTTCCCATTGCAGATGGCGTCCTGGAAGCTGGCACCCGCTCTGGCCTGCGGCAATACAGCGATCCTCAAGCCAGCGGAACAGACGCCCCTCACGGCCTTGCGCCTGGGCGAACTGATCTGCGAGGCTGGCTTCCCCGATGGCGTGGTCAACGTCGTGCCAGGCTTCGGCGAAACGGCTGGTGCCTCGCTGGTCGCGCATCCTGACGTGGACAAGATTGCCTTTACCGGCTCCACGGAAGTTGGCAAGAAGATAGCCCAGGTCTGCGCGGGCAAACTGAAGAAAGTCACCCTGGAACTGGGCGGAAAATCGCCCAACATCATCTTTCCAGATGCCGACCTCAAGTTCGCCGTACGCGGCGCGCTCAACGCGATCTACTTCAACCAGGGCGAGGTCTGCACCGCCGGTAGCCGCCTGTTTGTACACTCGTCTGTATACGACCAGGTGCTCAGTGGACTCAGCGATGCCGCCAACAAGATGAAGATAGGCCAGGGCGTCGATCCCGCCACGGAGCTAGGTCCGCTTGTCTCACAGGAGCAGTTGGAGCGCGTGACAGGCTACGTCGAGAGCGGCAAACGCGAAGGTGCTACGCTGCGAGCCGGTGGCACGCGCCCCGCCGGCGAGCTGGCGGCGGGCTACTTCCTGCGCCCAACTATCTTCGACCAGGTGCGCGACGACATGACCATCGCCCGCGAAGAGATCTTTGGCCCAGTGGTGGTGGCCCTTCCATTCGACGACGTGGAAGAGGTTGCGGCGCGCGCGAACGCTTCGATATACGGCCTTGCCGCCGGTGTCTGGACCAGCGACATCAAAAAGGCGCATAAGATGGCCGCCGCCTTGAAGGCCGGTGTCATCTGGGTGAACACCTACAACCAGTTCGACGCAGCTGCCCCCTTCGGTGGCTATAAACAGAGCGGCTCCGGTCGCGAGATGGGCCACGCCGTGCTGGATGCATACACCCAGATCAAGACCGTGTGGGTTAATTTGCGCTAAATATCCCAATTGTGGAATGAGTGAACTTTTGTATGGAACAGGCAACACGACGTACAATCCGCAGACAGCGCGAAAAGCAGGAGAACGGCAAACGCGTACGCCTGACGCAGCAGGAGATTGTGGAAAGGGCGACTGAGCTCTTCGCGCGCAAAGGCTTCGGTGCCACCAGCCTCGATGATGTCGCCGAAGCCCTGGGTGTCAGTCAGGGCGCGCTCTACTACCACATCAAAAACAAAGAGGAGATTTTGCGTCTGACCTACCTTACCGTCCTAAGCGCCAGCGAGGAGCCGTTGCGCCGTATCGTCTCGTCCAACCTCTCTGTGCAGGAGAAGCTGCAACGCGCCATCGAACACCACGTCATCGTAGCCACCGATCGCTCGCCCGCGATGATCGTGTTTTACCGCGAGTGGGCACACTTAACGGGACCCTTTGCGAAGGAGATTCGGTTGCGCCAGAAGGCATACGAGCGCTATTTCGAACAGATCATTCTGGAAGGCATCGCCAATGGCACCTTTACGAGCGCCGTTGATCCCAAGATCGCCACCTATGGCCTGCTGGGCATGAGTAACTGGCTCTCTCAGTGGTATCACCAGGGCGGTCAATACACCCCGCAACAGGTCGCGAAGATGTTTACCTTTATGATTGAGAACGGTCTGAAGGTGGACAAAGAGGTACGGTAGAGGTATGCTATTTATGGAGCACCACGGAAGCGAATGCCTGAACGAGAGAGTGTGAGCAGAAGCGAAAGCCTATGAGCGAGCTTGAAACCGAAATCCGCACCGCCGTACGTCAATTGTGCTCGCGGTTTGGGGACGAGTATTGGCGTACGATGGACGCGCAACGTGCCTATCCCGATGAATTTGTACGCGCAATGACCGAAGCGGGCTATCTCTCTGTGCTTATCCCCGAAGCCTATGGCGGCTCGGGTCTGGGCATCAGAGAGGCGTCCGTCGTTCTTGAAGAGATCAACCGTTCAGGAGGCAACGCCGCCGTCTGTCACGCGCAAATGTATATTATGGGAACACTCTTACGGCACGGATCGGAGGAACAGAAGCAGCTCTATCTTCCCAAAATTGCGGCAGGAGAGCTACGGCTGCAAGCGTTCGGTGTCACAGAACCCGATGCTGGCTCCGATACCACGAGTATCCGTACCGAGGCCGTGCGTACTCCCGCTGACTACGTTGTCAATGGGCAGAAGATCTGGACATCGCGCGTGGAGCATTCGGATCTCCTGCTCTTGCTGGTACGCACAACACCGCTCGCACAGGTCACGAAAAAAACGGATGGGCTCTCTCTTCTCCTGGTTGATTTGCGCGCCGCGATCGGCAATGGCGTGACGATCAAACCGATTCGCACCATGATTAACCATCATACGGCGGAGGTGTTTTTTGATAATCTGCATGTTCCCTTTACCCAACTCATCGGAGAGGAGGGACAGGGCTTCCGTTATCTGCTCGATAGCTTGAATGCCGAGCGCATCCTTATCTCCGCCGAGTCGCTTGGGGACGGCTACTGGTTTATCGAGCGCACGGTGCAGTACGCCAACCAGCGTATCGTGTTCGGACGGCCCATTGGTCAAAATCAGGGCATTCAATTTCCCCTTGCCCAGGCGTATGCTAACATCCAGGCCGCTGATCTGATGCGCTTTCGTGCCGCCGACCTCTTCGATAGCCATGACGCCTGTGGACCAGAGGCCAATATGGCAAAGCTGCTCGCTGCCGACGCGGCGTGGCAGGCGGCGAATGCGGCGCTGCAGACGCATGGTGGCTTCGGTTTTGCCGCTGAATACGATATCGAGCGCAAGTTTCGCGAGACAAGACTCTACCAGGTAGCCCCTATCTCTACTAACCTTGTGCTTGCCTATATTGCGCACAACGTCTTGAAGCTGCCGAAGTCTTATTGATTGATAGAATAAAGCGGAGGTGAATACCGTGAGCATAAAACAGGGATGGAACGGGCGCTGCTACGAGGATTTCGAGGTGGGCGATATCTATCCGCATCCGATTGGCAGGACAGTCACCGAGACTGACAATATCTGGTTTACCCTCCTCACCGTCAATAACAATCCCATCCATTTCGACAAAGTGTACGCGGCCCAGACCGAGTTCAAGCGTCCGCTGGTCGATTCGACGTTTACTTTGGCCTTAGTCACCGGACTATCGGTCTCTGACCTGTCCCAGAACGCGGTGAATTTAGGGTGGGATCAGGTTCGTCTGCCCGCTCCCGTCTTCGAAGGTGATACCATCTATGCTCGTAGCGAGGTGCTCTCGAAGCGTGAGTCGCGCTCGCACGCGGAAAGGGGCATCGTCCAGGTCAAGACGCTCGGCTTCAATCAGGATGGGACGGTGGTCATCGAATTTCAGCGTACTTTGATGGTCTACAAGCGCGCATTCCTGCCGCAACATCCTGTACCGGACATTGCATCTCCTCCAAAGAAGGACTCTTCTTCGGCGTAAGAAGTGCGTACAGAAGAGCGTTTGAAGGCTACGGGGGCGCTTCAACTGAAATAGCTATTTTTGGGAAGAGAGGGCATACTACTTTATGGCGAACTTTTTCATAGATAACCAGATTGGCGCGTGGCAGATAGATGGTGACGAAAACGCTGGCAGGGTTTCCTTTAAGCTCTTCTTTCCCAGCGGTGTTGACCCTGAAATAGTATCTATTCGTGTCGCAGGCGATTTCCAGCATACGCAAGGTGGGAGTGATTGGGATTTCGCCAATGGGTATGTACTCCAATCCAGCGTTATCCCTGAAGGGACGCTCTGGCAATGCACAACGCAACAGCCGTTACCGACAAATTATTATCAATATAAGTATCAGGTTGTGTTTAGCGATAATTCAGAGCGCATTGTCTCAGATCCCTGTTGTCGGTACAGTGGAACGGAAAATCAGAACGCCGCCGTGGTTGTTGGCGGCAGCCGACCTGCCGACAACGTAGTCAGACCTTTAGCGGGCGGGCGCAAACCTTTGCAGGATCTGATTGTCTATGAGATGAACATTGATGATTTCACCAGTGAATATCGCCTGGCCCGTGCCCCGCTCGATGCCGTCGTCGATAAGTTAGACGCGCTCGTTGGGCTTGGCTTCAACGCCATTCTCTTTATGCCCTGGACCGCCTGGAAGAATCGGGATTTTGATTGGGGCTATGAGCCATTTCAGTATTTCGCCGTCGAGTATCGCTACACGACCGACCTTTCCGAGTCAGCGGCGCAGGCAGAAAAGATTTCGCGCCTCAAAAACCTTATCTCCGCCTGTCACGATCGCGCCATCCATGTGCTTATGGATGGCGTCTATAATCATGTCAGCGTGGATTTTCCTTATCAACAGTTCTATCGTGATCCACACAATTGCCCCTATACCGCGCAGAATTTTGGCGGTGCTTTCCCAGGATTACAGGATCTGGATTTCTATAATACTTGCACGCAAGAGCTTATCCGTGATGTATGCCTTTATTGGATTGACACTTTCGGCATTGATGGTATTCGTTTTGATAATAGCATTAATTACTATATTGTCGGCGATCTCCAGGGCTTACCTGATTTGCTGACCGACCTTCAAAATCATCTGACGCAGCAACAGATACAGAACTTTACGCTGGTGCTTGAACATATAGCGCCGAATGCCCCTTCCGTAGTAAACACAACGGCGGCTACCAGCTATTGGGATAATGAATTATACGAGCAGGCGTTTGCATCCCTCTTGTCCGGCCAGATCGCTCCGCAACTTATAAATGCACTGAACAATAAACGTTACCTAACCGTTCCTGGCAAGCTTCCGACCGCCTATTTAAGCAACCACGATCATTCGCATATCGCCTGGCAGGCCGGTGCGCGTGAAAATCTTGGCTCATTGCGCTGGTATCGCACCCAACCGTATGTGATTGCGCTTTACACCAGTACCGCCGTTCCTTTGATACAAAATGGGCAGGAATTTGCCGAGGATCATTGGATTCCTGAAGACGATCAGAATACTGGCAGGCGTGTGGTGCCGCGTCCCCTGCAATGGAAGTATGCTAACGATGTCATTGGCGGAAAACTGCTCCTATTATACACAAAATTAGCCTCACTACGAACACACCATGAGGTTTTGCGTAGCGGCGCGTTTACCCCCAATTTCTGGGAAGAGTGGCAGACGCAATTCGATGCCAATGGGTTGGGCGTAGATTGTACCCGACAAGTCATGATCTATCAGCGTTCAGGGATAGATTCGGCAACGAACCAGCAGCAAGTCTTTATTATTGTGCTCAACTTTTCCGCCGACGACCAGCCTGTGAGCGTGCGTTTCCCGCAAAATGGGCAATGGACTGATCTGCTCAGCGACTTCGCCGGTGGAGCAACATGGCAGCCACAGATTCAAAATAACCAGCTCAATTTCACCGCTAGTTCTAACTGGGGCCATATATTTTTACAGATTTAGCCAGCGCTACATAGCTGCCCAATAGCCGCCTGGAGCGAAGAGTTCATCGACGCACGCGTCAAGGATGCCCGCTTCGTATGCCAGATCAAGCACGGTATAGCGGGAGCGGATGGTGCGTGCCAATGTGTAGGTCTCCCGCAACTGTGCTGTGCTGATGCCGACCTCTGCCGGTTTCGTTGGGCAGCCCGCGTCACGCAGGAGAGCGCGGATGTGTTCTGCTGTCATCAACTGGCGCTCCAGACGCTCTTTGATGATCGACCAGCGTTCCTGGATGCGTAGCAAGCGCTGCCGTAGTTGCTCAGGAGAAATGTACTTGGCAAGGCTCTGCTGGACCGCATTTTCGGCGAGCTTAGGAATACTATGCCTCTGTTGCACTGAGCGCTCGACTTCTTTCCGTGACGGCCAGGCGCGGCAGAGCGCGTCACTATCCAGCCGCGTCAGGTCGCGGGCGAGCACCTGCTCATATAGCGCCGCTATGGCTATCGAGCCGATGCCAACCTTGAAGCCATGCGGCACCGGCGCGGCATCGTGGGCCAATGCCTGCATCTCCCACAGATGGCTGAATTGATGCTCACTGCCGGAGGCCGTGCGCGATGAGTGGTACATCTGCATGGCGACACCGGACAGAATTAATCCCTCGAACAGGTTCTCAATAGCCTGCCTGTCGCCCGCGTGTACTGCCAGTGGCCTGCCCGTCCAGTCGCGCAACGAATCCTGTACCAGCGACCAGACATGCTGCTCAATTGGCTCGATCTCCAGCGCGTCGGCGAGTATCCAATCGGCACCAGCTGTCACCTTTCCCAACAGGTCGCCGTAGCCAGCCGAGTTCATCTGTGCTGGCGCGCTCACCAGTACGTCTAGATCGGCTACAACGGCGCGTGGTGCCGGGCACATCATAGTTTGCTTAAAGCCATCTCTGGTAATCGCCGCGCCGAACGCCGTATACCCATCCATCGAGGCCGCGGTACTGACGCACATGTATTGCCGCCTGGCACGATGGGAGGCGAGCTTAGTGATGTCGTTGAGCGTGCCCGATCCAACGACGACGGGCACCGCACTCGTTGCGCGCAGCTTCTCCTCCAATGTCAAGACGTTTTCGAAGTCGGCGTACAGGGCAGGTGTGCCTGGAAATACAACAGGCTCTTCAACTTTCCATTGGGCGGATCTCAAGTGCTCATAAACGGTTTTCCCTGCAATTGCATAGGTATTGTCATCCGCCACGATCACTACTGGCTGTCGACCAAACGCCTTTTCCAGCACATCATCAACAGTATTGAGTACGCTAGTGCCGACAAGGAGATGGTGTGTGTCGCTGGCCGCGCGCAGTGCCGCGTGTATGCGCTTATCATCCATAGAAATCCTTTAATAGGTGCATGAATTATCCCGAAAATTTTGTATAAGGACAAATTGGAAGTTAAAACACCGCAAAATTTCAGAGGGCTTTAGCATCAAGTCATTTCGTAGTATCGCACAACCAGATCAAAGCGGCAACCAGTACACTGGACAATTCAGCTATCTTGTGGTATATGTTTAACATTGTGCATGACATCAATGCGTACACAACTCTTGCATTTCCGAAAAAGTAGCAGCATCCAACGGAGATTCTTTTCGCAATTCGTGCTTACAGCGGTCCGTAGCGCGCTCCCCATATCGCTCAGAAAAGCAGCCTATTTATGTCTGTACCACTGGTGGGTATCATCGCCAATCCTGCATCTGGACGTGACATTCGTCGGCTCGTCGCGCATGGAACGGTCTTCGACAATAACGAAAAGACGGCGATTGTGCGGCGCGTGCTGCTGGGTCTGGATGCAGTAGGCATTCGACGCGTAGCGTACATGCCGGAACACGATTTCGGCATTTTGCCGCGCGCCCTCAGCGAGTTGCAGAGACACTCTTTACAGCTCGAAGCTTTCCCCCTGGAGATGCCCGTGCTAGGTACCAGTGCCGATTCTACGCGAGCAGCCCAGTTGCTTGCTGAATTGGGGGCAGGTTGTATCATCACGCTTGGTGGCGATGGTACCAACCGCGTTGTGGCCAAAGGATGTGGAACCGTGCCCCTTGTCCCAATTTCCACAGGCACCAACAACGTCTTCCCCACCTTTCTGGAAGGAACAGTGGCGGGGATGGCCGCCGGACTGGTCGTCCAGGGATGTGCTGGCAAGGGGACGATACAACGCGCACCCCGGTTGGAAGTTTTGGTCAACGGTGTGCCAATAGATAGCGCGCTAGTGGATGTTGTCGTCTCCGAGCAGCCTTTTGTGGGCACACGAGCCATATGGGACCTTTCCACAGTACGTGAAGTGGTGCTTTCGCATGTTGCACCAGCTACCATTGGTCTCTCCGCGCTTGGTGGCGCGCTCCTCAATACCACCGCTGATACAAGCGAGCGGACAGGTATGCATATCGTATTGGGAAATGGAGGCCGAGAAGTGATGGCTGCCCTCGCCCCTGGCCTCATCAAGTGGGTACAGGTGAGAGAAAGCCGCTCCTTGCAGGTTGGTGCCAGCGTGCAGTTCCGACCCGGTACGGGAACCGTTGCTTTAGACGGCGAACGAGAGATAGAACTGTCTATGAACTCGGTCGTAGAGGTGCGATTGTGTGCCGATGGTCCATTTGTCGTCAATGTTCCTGCCGCGTTGCAAGAGGCTGCACGCGCGGGACACTTCCAGCGCTAGAACGTCGTTTGTTGTTCAGGTAATGTCTTCACCGATATATCTTTGTCTCTAGAAGGAGGGTTTGCAACTATGGCCATTCAGAATGTCGGTAGCAGTATACAGCCATTGGACACGTCTCTGTTGCTACGCCTGTACGAGCAGATGGAGACGATTCGTCAGTTTGAAGAGCGAGCTGGCAAGGAATTCGCGGCTGGCAAAATTCCAGGCTTCGTGCATCTCTATGCCGGCGAGGAGGCGGTTGCCGTTGGCGTCTGTGCCCATCTGACCGACGAGGATTTTATTACCAGCCACCACCGGGGCCACGGCCATTGTATCGCAAAGGGTGTGGATATCCGTGAGATGGTAGCGGAACTGCTTGGACGCGAGGCAGGATCGTGCCGTGGCAAGGGCGGATCGATGCATATTGCCGATGTGCATAAGGGCATGCTCGGCGCGAATGGCATCGTCGGCGGCGGCTATCCACTCGCCGTAGGGGCTGGACTGACTGCCAGGGCCAACGGCAAAGGCCAGGTCGCTGTCTGCTTCTTTGGCGATGGTGCCTCGAATCAGGGCACCTTTCACGAGGGACTCAACCTCGCTGGTATCTGGAAATTGCCGGTCATCTTTGTGGCCGAGAACAATGGTTACGCCGAAACAACACCCGTTACCTACCATATGAGCTGTCGCGACATCGCCGACCGTGCCGCTGGCTACGGCATGCCGGGAATAACCGTCGATGGGCTGGATGTACTCGCGGTCTACGAGGCGGCAGGCGAGGCCATTGCACGCGCCAGGCGCGGCGAAGGTCCCAGCCTGGTTGAGTGCAAAACCTATCGCTATTATGGACACTTCGAAGGTGATACCACCACCTACCGCACCAAAGACGAGCTGGCATTTTATCGCGGTCGCGATCCCATCCTGGGACTACGGCGCTTCATGGTCGATCGCGCTCTTGCTACGGAGCAGGATCTGGATGCGATCAATCAGCGCGTGCAGGAGCGTATTGCTGATGCCTGGCAATTTGGTGAAGCGGCACCACTGCCAGCCCCCGAGGAAACATTAACGGACGTTTATGTCAAATACCCCTAGCCGTGAACGAAATGCAAGGACAACCTTTTTGGGCAACTGAGCATGTTGCTACCCTAAATCCAAAGGAGGAACATTATGGCTGTCGCAATCCGTCAACTGACCTATGCGCAGGCGATCAACGAGGCAATGCGCCTGGAGATGCGCCGCGACTCACGTATTATTTTGATGGGAGAGGATGTCGCCGGTGGAGCGGGCGTCATCAACTTTGAGAGCGAGGACTCCTGGGGCGGTGTCCTGGGCGTGACTAAGGGGCTGGTACAGGAATTCGGGCGCAATCGTGTGCTCGACACTCCCATTACCGAGGCAGGCTATATTGGCGCGGCGGTCGGTGCAGCTGCCACCGGCCTGCGTCCAATCGCAGAATTGATGTTTGTCGACTTCTTCGGCGTCTGCTTCGATCAGATCTTCGACCAGGGTGCCAAGTTGCGCTATATGTTTGGCGGCAAGGCAAGCTGCCCATTGGTTATCCGCACCATGATCGGCGCAGGCATGGGCGCAGCTGGTCAGCACTCGGGCTGTCATTATTCAGTTTTTACCCACATGCCTGGCATCAAAACGGTCATCCCCTCGACGCCCGCGGATGCCAAGGGCCTGCTAACCGCGGCGATCCGCGATGACGATCTGGTGGTAGTCTTTGAGAACAAGATGCTCTATGCCATGACTGGCGAGGTGCCGGAGGGAGAGTATATAATTCCGCTGGGCAAAGCCGATATCAAGCGCGAGGGCACGGATGTTACAATTGTGGCGATCTCGCGCATGGTGCATCAGGCGCTTGCGGCAGCCGAGGAGCTACAGGCCGCGGGTATCTCAGCAGAAATCGTCGATCCGCGCACCCTCTCGCCGTTGGACGAGGAAACGATTCTGAACTCGGTTGCCAAAACGCACCGCCTCGTGATTGTTGACGAGGACAACCCACGTTGCAGTGCTGCTACCGACATCTCCGCCCTGGTCGCCGACAAAGCGTTTACGGAGTTGGACGCGCCAATTAAGATGGTTACAGCGCCGCATACGCCAGTGCCATTCAGTCCGCCGCTCGAACAGTTCTATATCCCCAGCCCCGAACGCATTGTTGCTACTGTTCAGGAACTCATGGGATAGCAGTTTGACGCCGTTAGTATTGTCTCTTCATCTCGTCCGCGAGGCGAAGAGGCAATACTGCACAGCCTGACAACGAAGAGAAAATTTGAGAGGAGAGGGAGCATGGCAACTATTTTGAGCATGCCCAAATGGGGACTGGCGATGAAGACCGGGCTGGTCGTCGAATGGCTCAAACGCCCTGGCGAGGCTATCCAGCAGGGCGAGCCTATGGTAGAGATCGAGAGCGAGAAGGCCACGAACCAGGTAGAAGCGCCCGCCACAGGCGTTCTGCGCTCCCTCGTAGTACCCGAGGGGGAGGATGCGCCTGTGGGAGCCGCGCTTGCCGTTATTGTCGCTCCG
>JALYTQ010000095.1 GCA_030854195.1 Chloroflexota bacterium | reverse complement strand
GTTTGCATCTCCTCGCCTTGCAATTTGCGCACGCTGCTGGTACTCTGAAAAAAAGGCTGATGTTTAAGCGGCAGAAACCAGGAGAATCCATTCATGAACGAGACTGCGGACTGCATTATTATTGGTGGCGGCGTGATGGGTGTCAGCATTGCCTACCAGCTTGCCAGGCGGGGAGCGGGACGCGTGGTCCTGCTGGAACGGCAGGCGCTCGGCAATGGGACGACGGGGCGCTCAGGCGCGATCGTGCGCCAGCATTATTCCAATGATTTCACTATACGTATGGCGAGGGAGAGCCTGCAGGTCTTTGCCCATTTCGCGGATGTGATTGGCGGCGATTGCGGTTTCATCAAGACGGGGATGCTCGTGGTGGTGGATGAGGCGGGAACGTCCGCATTGCGCGCAAGTGTGGCACTGCAACAGGCGCAGGGGGTCGATACCAGGCTGATCGGACCAGAGGAGATCGGCGCGGCGGCACCTGGATATAGCGGGGCAGACGCGGCGCTGGCCTGTTACGAGGCCGAGGCGGGCGTCGCCGATCCTATGGCGACGACGCATTGCTTCGCCAGGCAAGCCAGAGAGCAGGGGGCGACGATCTACGAGGGGATCACCGTGACGCGCATCCTGACCTCGGGTGGGCGCATCACAGGCGTAGAGACCAATCAGGGCAGCTTCGCGGCTCCGGTGGTCGTGCTGGCCGCCAATGTATGGAGCGTAGGGCTAGCGCGGGAGATCGGCATCGCACTCCCCATCACGCCGACGCGCCACCCGATGCTGGCCCTGCGCCGTCCCGACGATGCCGGTGGGCGTTCCGGCTGGCACGCGGTCTGCCTGGATATGACGCACGCTATTTACATGCGTCCAGAGGTCGGTGGCGTGACGCTGGTCGGCTCTACAGAGGAGGTGACGAGTGCCAGCGATCCCGATGCCTATCAGCAGGGTCTGACGGAGGAGGAGATAGCCCACTTTCGCGCAAAGGACAGCGTCTACCTGCCCGCGCTGGCCCGCGCGGTGCCGCGTGGAGGCTGGGCGGGCATCTATGACGATACGCCGGACGCGCACCCCATCCTGGGCCGCCTCCCTATATACAATGGCCTGTACTGCGCGGCTGGTTTCTCCGGCCACGGCTTCAAGCTCTCACCCATCGTCGGCCAATGGATGGCGCACCTGATTACGGCGGGTGAGACGCCCGACGATATGCGCCACTTCGCCTTCGAACGCTTTGAGAAGGGCGAGCTTATTTCTCTGCGCTATCCTTCGGGCGTGCTGGGTTGATAGTACAGAACATCCATCAATGTTTAGGCAACATCCCATCGGTAGAGAGCAGCGCGAGCGCCTTGTGCGCTGCCTGCGGGGTTCCGATGCGGTAGGCGACGCCGTGCATACTCTTGATAACAGGGTCCAGGTAGGGCGTTAACCTGGTATCGCGCTGGCAGAGCGTGTGCAGGACGTGCGAGGCCGTCTCCACCATCCAGGGCGATGCCTCGGTGAGCAATAGCAGGCGCAGGGTCGGCTCTATTGAACGCTTGCCGAAATGCACGAGGCTCTTTGCACCGGCCCAGGCGACGGAGTGGTCGACATCATTGAGCGCGCGCACCAGGACAGGCAGGGCACGGTCGTCGCAGATCTCGCCGAGTGCGCGCATGCAGTGCCAGCGTATCCACGGCGAGGCGCTCTCGCTCTCCTTGATCAACGCGGGCACGGCGGTGCTCCCTAAATGCACCAGGGCATGGAAGATCTGGCCGCTCAGTTGCTCATCGGCACCGTGTAGGGCTTTAATCAGGGCCGGCAGCGCGGTCATGTCTCCTGCATGACCAAGCGCTCGCGCCGCCTGCAGGCGCACGGCGGGCACCGGGTCTTCAAGTCTCTCGATCAGGACAGGGGCGATACCGGGAAAGGCTCCCATACCCAGAATGTACAGTGCCGCCTCGCGTACCGACGCGCGGTGATCGCGAGCGCCCTTCTGCAACACGCGCTCGGCCAGGCCCATCTCCATGCCAGCACCGGGCAGGAAGAGCGTGCGCAGGCGCGTCCTGGTATGCGCGGAGCGGATCTGGCGCGGGACCACAAAGGACTTTTCGGCCCAGCTTCCCAAGGCGATGAACTCCAGCAGGTGGGCTGCCAGGCGGTCATCATCGAGTGAGCTGATGGCGAGGATCGCACGCGGGTCATCATCCACGACCCAGTACATCAAGCGCCATGCCGCGCCGCGCCGACCATCCGCCGCCTGGCGCGCCAGCACCTGGGGCGGCGTCTCACCGACGGGTGGCGCAACGTCGACAAACGCCTGCTCCGACGACACATTTACCATCTCGGTATCTACATTGGATGAGGGATCAGAAAACGTCATAACGGTCCTCCTTCAAGGTTGACGATACGCACAACAACGGACGTAATACACTCCTGGATTTGTGTATCTCCACCCTGAGATTGAACATCATAAATCTAGCTCTACGGTCCAGTGTTCCCGAGTACGGCGGAGAACTTGAAAGCTACAATACGCTATTGCAACAGCATCCCAGTAGGGTAACGCTACGAACAAGCACACAAAAGCGACAATGTTGAGAGAACATTTTTAGTATAGCACAGGAGGTTATGTACTAGCGGGTGGGGAGGTCACAATTTCGACCACAAATAGAGCATGATTAGCACAAAAAGTTATTATGAGCAACCGATCACTGTTCCAAATGCTCGTTAAAATAGAACAATGTATCCCATCGTATACTACCGTCCATTATGTGATAGGGGCGCGAATTTATATAGTGAATTGCGCCCGTATAGGTGTGTGGTTGCATGGAGGGATGCTTAATTTAATCCCGGACGGGCTCCTCTGACCCTTTAGCCTAGAGTACATAAAATAACCTAAACTTTAATTCTGAGGCTTCCATCCCTAACGGGCTCCCCTGGCTCTTTAGCCTGCTGCCCTTGCAGTATAGCATGGGAAGCCAATCTACGCATACTTTGCGCGGGTCTCTTTTTGAAGGGCTTTTTTGGGGAGGAAAAGGGCGTTAGAACAGGGCAAATTCGTGTCGAGCCGCCTGGGGAGCGATACGCTGGTCTCTGCTCAAAGACCTCGTCACTGCGACCCGCGCACAATGGTTGTGTTTATTTATGTCGTCTAGCGGTTCATCGCCCTGGTTGGAGCGAACCCAGGTACGGGGCGATGAATCGCTGGACGCCGTAAACGGGTCCCTACCGATGGGGGGCGCATTGAACCATTGTGCCCCCATCAACACACCCCGTCTATTTCACTCCCTGAATGGCGTTGAATACGCGTTCGGGCAGCATGGGGAGCTGGGGGACGCGGGCAGCTACGGCGTCGTAGATGGCGTTGGCGATGGCGGCGGCTCCGGGGACGATCGGTGGCTCGCCTACGCCTTTTGCGCCGAAGGGGCCGCGCGCCGACGGGATCTCGACCAGGATGGGCGTGATGTTGGGCACGTCCTGGCTGTAGGGCAGCGCGTAGTCCATGAGGGTGGCGGTGAGCAACTGACCCTCGGCGTCGTACTCCAGACCTTCGAAGAGCGCCCAGCCGATGCCTTGCGTGACGCCACCGTGAATCTGGCCCTCGACCTCGGCGGGATTGATGGCGCGGCCAACATCCTGGGCCGCGACATAATCGAGGACGCGCACCTCGCCCGTCTCGGCATCGACGGCGACGCGTACCAGGTGGGCGGCGAACATGGGCGAACTGGTGTTGATGGCAGCACGGCCACGTCCGTAAACAGGCTCGTAGGCTCCGGCGAAACGCATAGATTCGCCAGCGATACGCTTCAATTCGACGCTTTTGCCTGGCGCGCCCTTGACGACGACGCTGCCGTTCTGGATCTCCAGGTCGTCGACCGAAGCTTCGAGCATCTCGCTGGCGATGGTCAGGATCTGGTTGCGCGCGTCGCGCACGGCGGCGAGCACGGCGGGTCCCATGGTGTAGATGGTCTTGCTGCCGCCTGTGCCGCCGCTGTAGGGCATGGTGTCGGTATTGTCGTGGGCGACGTTGACGCTTTCCAGCGCGACACCCAGACCCTCGGCAGCGATCATAGCCAGCGAGGTGTCGGAACCGGTCAGATCGACGGTCCCAACCATGACGGTGAGGGTGCCGTCAGTTTCCAGGCGGCAGGCGGCGGCGGCGGGTTCGGTCCCACCGGGCCAGCCACCTACGGCTAAACCAATGCCGATCTTCCAGCCCTTGAGATATTCGGGTACCTCTTTTTTATAGGCGTCTCTGTTTGTCCACAGAGGATGCTGCTGCACGCGCTCCAGGCAATCGAGCAGACCGATACGCGGCCACTTACCACCGCGACCAATCAGGGAATCGCCCTCTTTGAAGCCATTCTTCAAGCGGAAGGCAAGGGGGTCCATCTCTAGCTTGCGGCACAGTTCGTCTACCGCCGATTCGAGGGCGAAGGTCATCTGCGGCGCGCCGGGGGCGCGGTAGGCTCCCACACTGACCTTGTTGGTGAGCACTTCGTAGCCGCGAATATCGATATTGGGGCAGCGGTAGGTTGAAGAGAGAAGCAAGCAGCCCAGACCAGCGGAGCCACCGGGGTAGGCACCGCTATCGAAGACGCCGTTGCCTTGCAGGGCGACCAGCGTTCCATCGCGTTTCGCGCCCAGCTTGACGGTCATGACGGTCTGGGGCGCGGGGTTGCCAGCCAGCAGGTCTTCTTGCCGCGTGTAGACGAAGCGCACTGGCTTGCGCAACTGCATGGCAACGGCACCAGCAAGCGGCTCGTACAGTCCGAACTTGCCGCCGAAGGCTCCGCCAATCGGCACGGATTCTACGCGCACCTGCCGCTCGGGTAGGTTGACGGCCTGGGCGATTGATGTGCGCACGCCCAATAACGTCTGCGTGCTGGGCCAGACGGTGAGCTGATGGCCGGAGGGACTGGGTACGACGGTGATCGATTGCGTCTCCATGTATGATTGATGCACGGGACGCGTGCCGTAGGTGCGCTCGACTACAACATCGGCCTCGCGGAAGCCAGCCTCGATATCGCCCACATGTATATGGGCCTTATCGCTGACGTTTTCTGATAGCTCCTCTTTGTCCGCCTCTTCCTGCGCGCTACTTTCAGCGCCCGCCGCGTGCGCGCCGCCGCCAGCGATCTCGGAGACCTCGTCTTTGCTGCGCGAACGGGCCACAAGGGCACCAGGTTTGAGGGCCGCCACTGGATCAATGACGACAGGCAAGGGATCATAGTCGACCTCGATAGCCATGGCACCGTCCTGCGCGGCCTCTTCGCTCTCCGCCACGACCACGGCGACGGGATGACCGCACCAGTACACCTCTTCGCGTGCCAGGGGCATCTGCCCACGCGAGCTGCTGCTGGCGTTAGCGATGGGCAGCGTCTTGCCGGTGAAGACCGCGACGACGCCGGGAAGGGCCTCGGCGGCGGCACTGTCGATCGCGACGATGCGCGCATGTGCGTATGGACTTAGCACGAGCCGGGTGTGTAACAGGCCGGGGAAGGTGAGGTCGCCCGCAAAGCGTGTGCGGCCCGTCAGTTTATCGGGTCCGTCCTGTCGGCGCGTGGAGCGGCCAACGGCGGTCGTTTGGATTGTCTCATCAATTGTCTGTGTCATGGAAAAATGGTGCTCCCATCAGGTTCCTAGTTGCAAAATTACTTGAGCTGTTCGGGTGCGCTCTATTAGCGTGAGAAGCGATAGCTGGCACGCTCGCTTCTTTTTGTTCTGTCGATCAGTCCCAGCATACCGGGTACTGAGGATTGAGTATATTCTATCACCATGTATGGGGCGACTGCGAGGGTTGCTAAATATGTGTCAATGTGGGAACTGTATTGAACCATATAGGGCTCCGCGTAGTCAGACCACCTACCAAAGCTGATAGATGGTCTGATTATCGTACTTCTTGTTACCAGTACGAAGTTAGTTTAACGGTCGCTCTTGTTGTTGTGGGTACTGCACTGACTGCGGGTAACTGTACTGCTTTTCACCTTCTTGATACATCTCATTTGACTGTTGAGACGGGGGCTGATATCCTTGCCCGTTCATCTGAGAAGGAAGGGGTTGCGGTGGAATAAAGGAAGATTGTTTGTTCTTCAGCGAACGCATCACCAGCCAAACGACTGCTCCTATGATCGCAATACAAACAAGCGCTCCAATAATCATCATCCATCCGCCGCCCATCCCCATCCATCCGCCACCATAATTTCCGTTCATCATAGCCGTGTTCTTTCTTTATCGCTTAAAATACAACATTCATTCTAAGTGTTTCCCTATAAGTATATACGTATGAGTTGATATTTAGTTGCACCTCTCTATTAATTGTATTTCGCTGAAAAATACATACATGACTGTCAGTTTCTTAATGAGGGTGAAACTATAAGAAGAAACTATAAAAGATAGGACCAGAAGTGCATCTGGTTGCTTACCAAGGAGTTGCTTCAAGAACTATCTAAAAGCAATTTGTCCTCTTCTATGACTTGACTATGACATCCTGTTTCATCCCAGCTTCATAGTGCCCTGGAAGGTAGCAGGCGAGTTGTGGATGCGAGCCTTTAGTCGAGGGTGGGAACGTATAGTCCAGCGTTTTCGTTTCCCCTGGATCGAGGTTGCTTATTGAGGCAAGAGCCATACTATCCATATCTCCCATCGACATGCTCCCCATGCTGCCTTGTGATTTGGGCATAATCATGAATTCATGAGCTGTCTTGCCAGTGTTAGTGACGATAAAATGATAGGAGACACCAGGCGAAAAGCTGGTGAGTGCAGAGTCAATGTGAAAGTCTGTTTCTGTCACCTGAATGTTCGTGGTTGAGGTTCCTTTTATGGCGCTTCCTGATGTACCTTCTGTGGCGTTTCCTGGCGTTCTTTCACAGGCTGCCAGGAGGAGGACGCATACAAGAGCGCCAAGAGCAAAATAGTATCGGTATTTCATGGCATTCTTCCTTTGTATCTACTACGACATTTCCTGATGAAGACTGCCCACTTTGCATCGGTTTCGCCTTCTTCATCCCTCTCTTCTCATTGTACACCTCTCCAAAAACGGGACCGTTTCCTGATCCATCGCGCGTCCTGGTCACTTCATCATTTTCAGCATGCTCACGCCGCCAGTTCGGAGGAAGCGGATCACCAGGATTGCCGCCAACACCAGAAAGAGGATATTGAGCACGGTGGTATAGTTCCAGTGGATGCCAGAGGTCAATGTAACGACATTGCGATTCTGTGGAATGATCCCCAACGCCGCAAACAAGAACTCCACGATATAGCCAGCGGCGGCCATGGTGATATAGAAAGTCACGAGAATATAGCCCATCACCTTCCATCCATAATATTTGCGGTAGATGTCCAGGATAGGCAGAATGATGAGATCGGCAAAGATGAAGCTGACCACCCCGCCGAAGCTGATCCCACCGCGCCAGAGCACGGCTGCCAATGGCACGTTGCCCACAGAACACACGAAACTCACGATGGCCACCAGCGGTCCTACCAGTGGCCCCTCAATCCTGGCCCAGGTAGGATTATTGGACAGGAAAAATGCCTGCCAGAATGACTCCGGAACCCAGGCGGCCAGCGCACCTGCAATGAGCAGGCCAAGGGCAATATCTACCCAGACCGATGCCCAATCCATGACAAAGTAGCTGCTAACTGCTGTGAAGCCTTTTCCACTGAACAGTTTGTGCCAAAACGTATCTCCCGACACACTCATATCCATCGCGGCATGTCCTTCCATCCGGCCCATACGCCCCTTCTCAGCCTGTGTCTTTGCCATCTGTAGCAGACGCGGCG
Organism: Chloroflexota bacterium; assembly: GCA_030854195.1. Classification (GTDB taxonomy): domain Bacteria; phylum Chloroflexota; class Ktedonobacteria; order Ktedonobacterales; family Ktedonobacteraceae; genus JACDAE01. Next base: position 8,516 of record JALYTQ010000095.1, on the reverse strand, counting down.
TTAAGGTGAACCGGAAGAGAAGCGCGAGAATAATCACCATCAGGAGCCCACCAAGATACTCCGCTGCCATAAATTGCCAGCCCATGAGGACAATGAGAATAATGCCCAACTCGATCACCAGATTGGTTGAGGCAAGCTCGAAAGCCATCGCTGAGGGAAAGCTCGCTCCTTTCTGAAAGATGGAACGAGCGAGCGCAACAGCTGCATAGGAGCAGGAACTGGAAGCAATGCCAAAGAGGGTAGCCAGCGTGAGATGTTTCGGTGAGTCGCCACCCAATGCCTTTGCTATCGCCTGGTGAGACACCACGGCCTGGACAATTCCAGAGAGGGCAAAGCCCAGGATCAGGGGCCAGAGGATTTCCCAGAACATGCTGAAGGCCATGAAGAGGGCCTCTCGAATAGCTATGAGAATGGTCATGATTGTTTTCCTTCTAAACAGGCTCTAGCCGGGGAAATCCGACGGGAGTCCGTGCATGCCGAGGGTGAGCGAGAGTTCGCCGCCGTGGTGCAGATCATGTTCCATCACATGCCAGACGACCCAGGCGCGCGACAAGTCGACGCGTTTGCCGTCCCAGTCGTCGGGGAAGGTTTGCCGCATATCGTCGGGACTCCAGCGCGCCAGACAAGCGGTCATGCATTGCCAGGTACGATCGAGAGCCTGCCCCATCTCGGCGGGCGTTCGGGCGGGCGCGCCGGTCACATCCCAGTCCGCATACGCCTTCACGTCGGCACCGCAGTCTTCGCCCAGGAACTCGCTGAACCAGCCAGCACGGCAGCCGATGATGTGTAGGGCATTCTCGCCGATGGAGCGCAGGTGAGGTGCGGCGCGCAGCTCAAGCTGCTCGGCGGTGAGCGGGGCGAGCGCCCCTTTGATGTGATCCTGGTACTCTTTCCAGGATGTGTAGAACGTCGTGAGCGTGAAGTTATCTTCAGCCATATGTCGTATCTCCTTTTCGCGTCTCAAATATGCGTTGAGTTGTCCTCAGTTTAGCACAAAAAGCGGTTAAAATCCTTCCGCATTATTCTGCATCTTCAATGGGGAGGGAATGATAAATCCGGACGCGCCAAGGCTGGTCCCTACCCCAGGACGAACGGGGAAATATGCATTTGTTGATTTATACAGCATTGACAGGGGGAGGAATCGTTACGACGAGGATGGGCTGTTCCCGCCCACCAGGGCGATGCGGATCTCGTCCATTGAGGTGGGGAGGTGGTCGGCTCCGAAGGGGAGGCGGATCTCGACGCTGGCGACGCCGGGCTGGGTGCTGAGATAGGCCAGGGCGGCTGCGGAGGTCGCGCCTCGGATGTATTGGGGCCAGGTGTTTATCTGCTGCGGCGAGAGGGCGTAGACCCAGGTGCCGCGCACGGGGACGCTGAGGTAGATGTCGCCGGTTCTGGTCACTTCGACGACGGTGGGCGCGCCAACGGTGGGCGTGCCCTGCTCGTGGTAGTTTTTTCCCAATGTCTGCCCGGCGGATTTGCTGAGCAGCTTGGAGGCGGTGCTATTAACGGCGGCGCGGTTATAGGCGGTGAGCTTGCCGGTGACGCTAACGGTGACGCTTACCTGGTCGGCCTGCGTGCCAACGGCATTGTCGGAGGTGGTGCTGGTGGTGTAGTTGGGCTGGCCTACGCTGCCTTCGTCGCTACCAACCTGCTGCTGGAGCTGCTTGCTGATCTGCTGCTGCAAGTTGTTCTGCAAGGCGCTCTGCACACCGTCGAGGTCCGCCTGGCTGACGACATGCACGACCTGGGGATTGACGCCGCCGGAGAAGGCGGCGGTGTTACGGGCGATGACGCCGTTGGCACAGCAGGGACCATTCAAGGTGAAGGGCGCGATATCGCCGGAGACGCCTGGGGCCACGGCGATGGCGGCGACGCTCAGACGATTGCCCTGGTCGGCGTTGCGCGGCGGAATCTGTACGTCCTGCACGGTCTGGAACTGCGCGCCCGAACCGCTGGTCAGCGTGGTCTGCGCGGGGACGAAGACGGGGTTATTGCTGTTGTTTACCAACTCGACGGTGCCACGCGCCTGCGCGCCCGCGATCGTCTTTGTGCCGGTCGTCTGCACGGTACGGCTGCCGGTGGCGCTGGCCTTCAGTTCGCGTCCCGGCACGGTATGCGTGTTCAGATCGGGCGACTTGACCTGTGGAGAGGCGGTCAGCACGTATCTATCCTGCATGATCTTGCTCTGCGCGGTGATGAAGATCGTGGCGACGGGCGGCGTACCGAAGAGCGGGAAGCCGGATGGGAAAAAGCTGATACCGAGAATGCGCGGCATAATGAGCAGTACGATCAGGGCTAGCGGAACGATCATAGCCGCGAAGAGGGCGATATTCATGCGCTTCGGCTTCGGCCTGACCGGCTCTTCCGTGGTACGCACGCGATGCTTGACGCCTTCGGTGACACGGGCCTTCTCGCGTAGATCATGCAGATCGTGCGTCTCCTGGACCGCTATGGGGGCAAGCTTGACAGAGGGACGAGGCGGGAGCGCGAGCGGCTGCAGCGCGGCGGTGCGCGCCGGGCGGCGCGGCATGACTATAGGCAGCGGCTCCTCCACAAGCGGAGTGGTAGCCATACGCCGCGCTGAGAGGGGTTCGGGTACGTCCGGCATGGTCGGTACGTCCTCCTCCTCCTGCGCTGTGCCGATGGGACCGCTAATGGCGGCGAGGAAGGCTGCGCGTAGTTCCGCGACGGTCTTGTAGCGGGCGTCCTGGCGCTTGGCCATGGCCTTGCGCACAACCTCGTCAAGTTCGCGGGGAATCGACGAATCGTGGGCACCGGGCTGTGGGATGGGCGCGCTCAGGTGCATCTGGATGACGCGCACATCGTCGTCATCGTTGTAGGGCAGTTCGCCGGTAAGCAATTGATAGAGCAGAACGCCGAGCGCGTAGATATCGGTCTGTGGCGTAACGATACCCCGCGTCTGCTCCGGGGCCATGTAGTGCGGCGTGCCGGGCACCTGGTCCAGCGGAATGGGCTTGCCCGCCTGTTCCGCCTCGGCCTGCCGCTGCGTGCGCACAAGGCCAAAGTCGGCGAGGTAGACGTAAGGCGGACCGCTGCGCCGCATCTCTAGCAGCACATTGGAGGATTTGATGTCGCGATGAATCAAACCCTCGTCGTGGGCGTACTCTACGGCATCCAGCAGTTGTTGATAGATCGCGGCGACCTCTTCCAGATCGGGCAGGCTGCGGCGCAAGTAGCTTGTCAACGTGCCGCTATCGATAAAGGGCATGACGAGATACAGGATACCCTGCTCATCCCCGAATTCTATCAGGGGCAGGATATGTGGATGATGCAGCCGGGCGACGGTACGCGCCTCGCGTGCGAAACGGCGGCGCATCTCCCGATCATCCGCGTAGTTGCCGAGAATGACCTTGATGGCGACGCGACGATCAAAGGCGGTGCGCTGCCTACCCTCGTAGACAGCACCCATCCCACCCACACGAATGCGGCGAATGACATCATAATTACCAAGCTGCTTGCCCTCTAGAGACAGCATGCGCGCTATTATCCTTTCACTTCACTACGAACCGACGGGAGGATTGGCTCCTCCCTTTCCATTACCCGCTGGCGGCGTGCTGCTCTGTACGGTTGGTGCCGTGGTGGTTGGCGACCCAACTACAGGGGTCGGCGTGCCGTTGCCCGTTGAAGGCAGGCCCGCGACCGGCTGGATCACGATCGAGATCTGGTTGGGATCGGTAGGCAGCGTATTGCCGCCGCTATAGTCGATCCTGGCCGAGGCGACTCCTGTTGTGGTGTTGAGGATGTTCTGGGCATCGGCAACGCTCTTGCCCGCGATCGATTTCGCCAGTTGCAGCTTCTGCGCGTCGGTAAACTGGTAGACCCAGATGCCCTTCGCGCTGAAGAAGAGCGAGAGGACGTTCCCGGTCGTCGTCTGTCCGGTGACGCTGCTCTGGATGGCACCGACAAGGACGTAATTCGGGCCGGGATTAGCGTTCGCCTTCGCTTTGAGCAGGTTCTGCACGATATTCTGCGCGCCCTGGTAGTCGTAGACGGTCGCGGTACACTTGACCAGGTAGGTGACGTTGGCGCTACTGACGTTGCTCCCTTTATCACCGATGGGCTGGTCCACGCTGGTCGTGGGGGTGCATTGTGTCGCGCCGGTCTGCTGCTCGCCCGTCCGCACCTGCTTCTGCAGGTCGGCGAGCGCGTTCTGCTTAGCTGCGTCCTTCGCGCCCTGCGAGATGGCTCCGTTCACGTCGGACTGCTGCAGGAAGGTGTAGTTGACGGCGTTTTGTCCACCGCTAAAGGTGTCATTGCGTACGACTATATTATTGCCACAGCAGGGACCATTGAGAACGCCCGCACCAATATTGCCTGCCGTACCGCTTGTGAGCGCGTGCGCACCGACCGAGACGAAGCCTGTGGTGGGAAGATTTGCCCCAGGGATATTCGCCGCCGCATCATTGGTTATCTGCACGCCGTTAACGGTGAAGACGGTACCAGGGGCAACCGTCTGCTCAGACGGGAGAGAATTGAAAAAGGTGAGCGAACCCCTGGCCGCGGTGGCCGGGTGCGCGTTATGTCCCGTCGCTTTGACGGTGACGGTTGGTGCTTGCGCGCTGCCAAGGACGCTGCGCACGGCGACCTGGCGCGATTGCGCGTTGGTGGTGCTGCCACCGGTGATGGTATAGGTGTCTTGCACGGTCTTGCTGGCAGGCGTGATGGTGATAGTCGCCGATGCTTGCCCTTTGAAGGCGTTCGAGAACGGATTGCTGGTGCCGTTGCCGCCTGGACGCGCGAAGACCAGGATGCCGCCGAAGATGAGTAGAGCAACGATAAGTGCGATGAGCAAGATCAGCAAGATGTTGCGGCGTCGGTTCGCTGGTCCACCGCCGCCTCCGCCGCCGCCTGGAGGTGGTGGGTTGCGTGGTGGGACGTTCGCGCCGCCGCCTGTGCGTGGGACGGTCGTGGCGGCGGCTCCGCCAGCGGCTCCCGCGGTGCCAGATCTGGCGATGGTGCCAGTGTTGCCAGTGCGGGCTCGCGGCGGTGTGACCGCGTTTGTGGCGGCGGCTCCTCCTAACACGGCGGCTCCGGCTGCCAGACCAACGGCGGGTATCCTGCCGCTGGTGCGCTTTGAGGGCGGATTCTTCTGTACAGGTTCCGCGACGGGAGCGGACGCGCTGAAGGGCGACACGACGGCGGCCAGGGGCGTGGACACGCGCTGCAGCGGCGTGGTCGCCTTGCTGCTCCGGCGCGGCAGCTCGATGATGTTGTCCGAAGGAGAAGTTCCATTGTTCGCGGCGGCTCCAGCTGCTGCTCCTGCGGCGGCTCCCGCGACCATAGCGCCGGTGGAGCGGGGCGATGGAGGGATTGCCTGCGTCGGGCCTGAGAAATCCTCGTATGGCGCGGACGACGCTGCAGATGGCGCGGGCGATGCGGCGGATGCAGGCAGCGGTCCCAGATCGTCCTCGTCGTCGGCAAAGCTATGCGACGACGCGGGAACGGCACCCATGTTGCCGGGAGGCGTATTGGGATCGCTGTACGCGCGATTGGCTGGGCTGGCTCCGTTCATAGCGCCAGTGCCGTTCGCGCTGCCGTTGTTGCGACCGCGCATAACGCGTTCGGCCCCCATAGCCGCCGCGCCGCCGACCGCGGCACCCGCTACCAGCGACGCGGCACCGAAGCGACGCGGCCCTGGGTCCTCTTCTTCGTCCAGATAGGAGCGCTGAGCACGAGGCGTTGCCAGTACCGGCTCATTGGCTACGGAACGTCCATTGCCATTCCCGCTCCCATTCCCGTTCCCATTGCCATCAACTTTTGCCCTGGGCGTGCCGAAGAGCCAGCCCTTCTTCGCCGGGCCATCGATGAGAGGCTCGTCGCGTAGGGCGCTGGCATAGTTCTCCAGAGACGAGTAGACGGGAAAGCGTCGCTGGCGGGCAAACTCCGCCGGACCTGGGCCGGGGGGTGCAATAAAGATAATCTGCGCCTGGAGCTTGCGGCGCATAGTCTTCAAATCGTCGAAATCTATCGGGCGCTGAAATGCCTTGTTGTGCTCCGGTAGGACCACAGCGACCTGCTTACGACCAAGTTTCTCCTGCGTCAATATGGCAGCCAGCACGCTTTTTCTATCGTCCTGGGGGGCCACATAAATGACACCAATCGTCGAACTGCGAGGGTCATTTGCTCCCAGTAAGTCGGTGCCGTTCTCTTGTCTCATTGGCCGTGCCTCCATCCCATAAAGTTGCTTTTCCCGCTTATGTTCCTATTTTACACTATTTAGCCGCACTCGTATAGTAGGTGCCTGTGGATGCGCGCTGCAAGCCTCTCCACAGGGCAAACGTTATTTGTCATTCGCTTGTTAATTTCCGCTCGTGTCCTGGGTGTGATATCGCTATATTCTGTCTCTCTATTTATATCATACTCCAAGCAACCGAGCAGACAAACATGGGTCAAGGGTTACGAATTGCCTATATGTTGTACAACGATCGAGATGCGCGTCGGGTCGCCAGGGAGCTGGCTGGTCGCGGATAGTCCCTGGATGACGACGTTGCGCACGCCGGGCGCGCTGGCGAGCTGGCGCGTGGCGGCGGCGGCGGTCATGCCGACGATGCTCTGCGCCATACGTTGCTGCTGCTCGCGACCGATCTGGTAGATCCAGGTGGTCGCGACGTTGACCAGCAGGTTCGGACCCTGTACTGTGACGCTCCCTATATTGCTTCCTCCTGGACTGTAGTTGGGTGCGGGCGATGCCGCGCCCTGTTGCTGACCGGCGATCTGCCCCTGCAATTGCGACGTGTTGTACGCTTCGGCGCTACATTGCACCGTGACGTTGACGGTCGTTGACGCGACGTTGACGCCGGTATCGCCCACCGGATGCTGCGGGTCGGTGGCGACGGTGGGCGTACACTGTGGCGCGCCCGCGCTCTGCTCCCCCGCGTTCAGCCGCCCCTGCAATGCATTCTTCCCCTGTTTAGTTAACGTGTTTGCCAGCGAATTGGCTACAGTATCTACGTCGCTCTGCTGAACAAACGCGTAATTCTGTGCATCTTGACCACCTGTGAAAGTAGACACATTTCTTACAAAGATCGATTTATTAGCGATGCAGCAAGGTGTATCTAAATCCAGAGAAGGGATGTTTCCCTGTTGGCCTGCCCTCACGGCATGAGCTGAAACCACTACAACACTAGTAGTGCCAGTGGTCGAATTGGCAGGAGGTATATTAGCGATAGCATCAGTTACAACTTGTATTCCATCTTTTCCTGTAAGGGTGGTGCCAGCCGCAACATTCTGAGCAATAAATGCACCATTAGAAAACGTCAATTGCCCTCTCGCCTGAGTTGCCTGTACCTGCCTGTGACCGGATGCCTGGGCTAGCTGGGATTGCGCCTGCGAGGATGTTACCTGGCGGGCGGAGACATTGTTCGCTGGAACGGTATAGGAGCGCTGCACGAACTGACTGGCGGGTGTAATGAGCACCGTCACGCTCGCGCCTGGGATCAGTCGGTCGCGAATTCCTGGCACGAAATAGACAAAGCCACCCGCCAGCAGCAGCACGACAGCAACCAACATACCAACCCGCAACGCCGCCCCCCATGATGTAGGGGCGCGGTTCACAAGCCCGTTGCGTCCCATACCACCACCGCGCCCACCACCGTTGCCACCGCGTCCGACGCCGCCAGACGGGTTTGTACCGCCAGACGGGCTTATAAATCGCGCCCCTACATCATTGGGGGGGTGGTTCATATTTCCGCTGCGTCCGCCATTGCCGCGCCCATTGCCGTTGTGGTGGACATTGCCGCCGCGTGTTACGCGCCCGCCCACGATGCCGCCTGCCTCCGCGTCGGTGTCGATGTCTGGTTCCGACATGACTGGCGTCGCGTTGGGATCGGGCGGTATCAATCCGAATGAGCTATAGGAATGGTGCGAGGCTGGCGTACTGTCAGGCGGCAGGATGCGCGTCTGGAAGTGACGCGACGCCGCCGGGTGGCTGTCCAGCGTTGATCTACCGGACGATGCTATGCCATCGCGACGCGAGCGCGACGCACGTCCGCTCGGCGAATTTGGATCGGAGCGCGTCGGGTGCGAGGTATGGCGCGGCTCCGTCGAGTAGGGCGAGGAGTCGCGTAGGATACGCGTCGCGTATGGGTTGCGCGTCTGCCGACCAGCATTGGCGCGAGCACCACCCTGCGAACGATCGCGGGTCGAGGTTTGCAACGACGAGATGCTCTCCTGGACCGCGTGCCAGAACTGTTCGGCGTCTGGATAGCGGGCGGCTGGATCTTCGTTGAGCGCGGTGAGAATGGCCTCGTCGAGGGCAGCGGGCAGCTCTGGCTCGAAGCTGCTCGGCGGCGCTGGCAGCGCGAAGGCATCGGCACGGCGCAGGTCCAGCAATGTACGGCGGAACGGCAGGTGGCCCGTACAGAGCTGGTAGAGAATCACGCCCAGCGCGAAGATATCGCTCGCCGCCTCCACGCGCCCCTTCAGCAGTTGTTCCGGTGCCATATAGGGCAGCGTCCCGCCGCGCGCGAAGGTATGGTGGGTCGCATCCATCT
>JALYTQ010000357.1 GCA_030854195.1 Chloroflexota bacterium | reverse complement strand
CGGCACACGTTCGTCGGCAGCGTGGACCGTTTGTAGAAAGTCGAAGCCTGCCGGGAGATTCAGCGGCAGGAAGCCATACGTCTGAATGCCCAGGCGCGAGAAAAAACGTCCATCGGTCACGACGGGTGTCAAGAAAGGAATGGGCACGCTGCCCGGATCGGCCTCGCGTAGCACCGTAGCCAGCGTATCGAACAGGCCCATATCGGGCTGTGCGCGTCCCTGATCGTGACGCACAATTTCGATCTCTACCTCATCGGTAAGAATGGCGCGTAGCTCAGCCAGCATATCGTCGGGCGTATAGCCTGGCAGCAGGCGTCCATCCATCTCCAGAACAATCTCGCTTGGTATCACATTGATCTGATTGCCGCCCCGGATGATCGTAACATTCACGGTATTATGGAGAATAGGATCGATAATCTGCCTCTGTTCGCTGAGTGCGTCCAGCGTAGCATCGGTGCGCGTAGGATCGAGCAACTGACCGAACTGCTCTCCGGTTGGCCCTCCAATAGTGGCGGAGATCGTTTGCAGCATCTGCCGCGTGGTCTCAATGATATGGACTGGCAGACGATGCTGGTTCAATTGCTGCAAGAGCCGTCCCAGCTTTGCTGTAGCTCCATTGCGCATAGGAAGCGAGGCGTGACCGCCGGGACCGCTTAGCGTCGCCTTCATCCAGCAGACCTGTTTTTCGAGCACCTGAATGGCGTAGAACTTTTTCCCGCCGATCGTGATGCTAAAACCTCCGAACTCCCCAAGAGCGTAACGGATATCCTTAAAGAGCCCCGCGTGGTGCTCGACCAGGAACTTTGCACCATCGTCGCCGCCCGCCTCTTCGTCGCTTAACAGCGTCAGCACAACATCGCCCGGCAGGGAGGTTCCCTCGGCTTTAGCGCGTAGCAAAGCGGCCAGCATCATCGCCACGCCGCCCTTCATATCCAGCGTTCCACGTCCCCAGAGATAGTTATCGACGATCTTTCCCTCGAACGGAGGCTGCTGCCAATCCTGCTTCTCCGTTGTCACCACATCGATATGCCCCTGAAGCAGCAGCGGCCTGGCATTTCCCTGGCCCGCTAAACGTGCAATAAGGTTGGGGCGCGCGGGATCGTTGGCTACTATGGTTGTCTGGAAGCCTGCTTCTGTCAGCAATGTATCAATGTAGTGAATGCACTCCGCCTCATTGCCTGGCGGATTGGTCGTATTGAAGCGGATGAGCCGTTGCAGCAGTTCAACTGGGCGTTGATAGATCGTCGCGTCGGGATGCGTGGAAGGTGTAGACATAAACTTCTCCAGATTTTCTAAGATTGAGATGGTGAGACAGTATCTCTAGTATTGTAGCACCTGCTGTTGGCGTTGACGACTTTCGCCAGGAACCAGAACAATCCAGAAGCTGCCTTGCCACAAAAAAGGAGCTATGCTAAACTCTCAGTAGTTGTTATCTCTATTTCTTCCCCCAACGAGGTGCCGTTGTGTATCGATTTCTGGTTTCGCGTGCCATTGGCCTGCTCTTTGTGCTGCTCAGTGTCACATTCCTCACCTTTATCTGTGGCTATTTCGCGCCCGGTGATCCGATAAGAGTTATTATGGGGCAGCATTTTATACTATCAGTGTATATCCAGTTAAAGCATGAGTATGGCTTTGACCTTCCCTGGTGGCAACAGTACTATAACTTTGTCGCTAATGCATTGCATGGAACTTTTGGGTACTCTTTCCAATATCCTGGGTCCACCGCGTGGGATGTGCTGAAACAGGGGCTGCCCTATTCCATCGAGCTGGGTCTGGAGGTATTGTTTGTCCAGGTGCTGCTAGGGGTTCCCACTGGTATCATTGCGGCCTTGCGCGCCAACACACGCGTTGATACAGCCGTAACATCCATCGCCATTCTGCTCCTCTCGCTGCCGGATGCCTTCCTGATTATCATCTTTCAGATCGCGATGATCTGGCTCTATAATCACAGCCTGCCTTATCTGCCTATATCTGGCTGGGACTCCTGGCAGTCGCGCGTTGGTCCCGTCTTGATTACCGCAACAACCGGTTTTGGGTACTTCACGCGCCTGACGAGAACAACAATGCTCGAAGTACTGGGGCTGGATTTTGTGCGGACCGCGCGCGCCAAGGGATTAAGCGAAAGGGTTGTTGTCTCATGGCATGTCTTGCGCAACGCGGTCTTGCCCTTGATAACCTTCCTTGCACCATCGCTCGCCTTCATTGTCACCGGCGTTTTTATCACCGAACTGTTCTTTAATATACCGGGCGTCAGTTCCCTCACCCTGACCGCAATCAACCAGAAGGACTTTCCAGTCGTACAAGCAACGACGGTCCTTACAGCGGCGTCGGTTGTGTTCTGTAATGCCCTGGCGGATCTGCTCTACGCGGCTATCGATCCACGCATTCGTTTGGAATAGATGGCGGCTGTGTGAGTCCTGTTGTAGTGCGTATCCGTGTGAATAGTGTAACGTTTGCTCTTATGCATAAACATGTCTATAATCAAGGGAAGAGGATCACTGGCGTCAAAACCTGCTACACCCTCACACTATAGAAATCAGGGAAGGGAATGATCCGTGGCTAAAAAGAAACGTATAATTCTGGTCGTAGATGACGAACAGCAGAAGAAGCTCAAGAAAAATGCCGTAGATAGCATTCTACGTAAAACTAATCGCGCTCAAAGCGCGCGCAGTATCGGCGCAAACGCTCTGAAGAACCTGCCTGGTAGCATCTCCGTCGTACAGGCTTTCATGAAAGCGGTCAACTGGCAGCAGGCGCAGAACGAAGTGCTTGATGGATTGAACAATACAGTGGTGATCGTTGGACAGCCCAACTCCGGCAAGAGCACCCTCTTTAATACATTGAAGGGGCAGAACCTCTCGCCCGTCTCACCGCAGGCCGGTACCACCAAGACGCTGGTGCGCACCGATTTCGGTCCCTTTACCCTCGTGGACACTCCCGGACACCTGCCTAATGTTATGGAAAGTGGCATGGATCAGGCCAGCGTAATCGTGTTTCTGATCGACGGATCGCGTGGCTTGCAGACCGAGGACCGCGATCTTTATAACGTGATTAAGGGACTCAAGAAACCCACCATCATCGCCGTAAACAAGGTCGATACGCTCAAAGGTGGCGAGAGCGCTGACCAGTTTGCTACAGAGGTTGCCGTACTGCTCGGCGCAGTCGGCGTCATCCCGATCTCCGGCAAGACTGGTATGAATGTCACCTCTGAGCTGATCCCTTCGATCATCGAGGCGAGCCCGGAGGCCGCGCTGGCCATCGGTCGCGAACTGCCTGCCTTTCGTCGCACGGCAGCGCAGAAGATTATTCGTAATGCGGCGCTGCTTAGCCTCGCGGCAGGCCTGGAGCCGATTCCCTTTATCGATATTCCTATCATCCTGGGCACGCAGGCGCGCCTGGTGCTCCGTCTGGCAGCCCTCTATGGCGAGCCTATGGATAGCTCAGACGCCCGCAAGCATGCTCGTGAACTGATCGTCGCCATGATCGGCGGTCTCGGCATGCGCTACGTGGCAGAACAGGTTGCCAAGCTTGTCCCCTTTGGAGGAGACTTTGTGGCGGGCGCGATCGCTGCCGCATCCACGTGGTCGATAGGTGAAGTTGCGCTCGAATATTACGAGGGCGGGAAACAGATTCAGCCCGGTCGCCTGCAGCAGTTGTACCTGGACTTCTATCATCGCTTCCGCAAAGAGAATAAAGTACAGGAACTGCGTAGTGAGCTTGCCGCACAGAACACTACCGCCTCCATCCCGTCACTGACCACACCTAAAGAGGACATTTTCCCTGCAAAAGTGTTAGAAGAAGGGACTGCCTCGTAGCACGAAATTTCAGTGGTCTCTTGCGGGTTGAGAAAGAGCATTGGCTCTCGTCGCTTCTTCCGAGGGGAAGTATAGCCACGAGACTCTAAAAGGCCGAGTGAAAATGGACTATGAACGTTACGAAAAACTAGACGGCTCTACGGTCGTCTATTATCCAGCGGGCGAAGAGACACGTGCCCGCTGGCTGCTTCAAGCTATCGACAAAGCCAGCGAACAGCTTAGTCAACTGCTTGGCCAGGCATCTCCGACCATGGAGATACTCCTGGCCAGTGTCGAAGATTGGTCGCTTACTCCACGTGATGAACCCGAGGAGAATAGCGACCTGTTGCCATATTGGACAGGAGCCACATCGCCTTCCAGTCTCGTTGTGCCGGTAAAGATTGATCCCGTTTTTGGGAAAGAGACGCCTGAGCGCCTGGCCTTCATCCTCTATCACGCGCTCACCCTGGCTTTCCTGGAGTCCGACCCGCGTCCCTGGCCCGAAGAATATCCACTGTGGGCCGACGAATGGCAGCTCAAGTTCGCCGCCGTCTGGCTCGCCCAGAAGCTGGATGGTCAGCAAGGTCTGATTAATAAGGATTTGCATGCGGAGTACGAGGAGATCTTCGAGCCTGAGGCCGATGGCAAGACGCCTGTCACCATTCGCGGCTTCGACTGGTTCGAAGATACTTCTGCCGAAGACTATCTAGCCTATGAGCTGTTGTTAGAGCAA
>JALYTQ010000094.1 GCA_030854195.1 Chloroflexota bacterium | reverse complement strand
GATCCAGGGGTTGAGCGAACATGGTCGCTCCGTCTTCGGTGCGATTCTCGAAAAATTCACCGATCCACTGGTCAAGTGGCAGCCATGCTTTGGCGAGCGACTTATCCCAGGGCAGGTCGTCGGGTGCCTTGCCCAGGCGTTTTTGGATATGCGCGTACACCTGTTCGCCGACACAGAAGATCTCCGCCTGCTCCAGATCGTCGTGCGTGGCGTACGGAACGACTACCATTGGCCTCCCTTTAATGGTAAAGATGCCTCTCTGATCTGGTAGCGGCAGGTCCCTATATTCAACTTCTACATCTCCTGTGGCCGAGGCAAGCGTAAGTTTTATCTGACATGTGTATTGATCGTTTGCTGTTACTGTATAGCCGAGCAGCGGTACCTGTTCAGCGAGCAACTGTGGCAAGCTCTCATTGAGAAAGTGATCAAACGAGGCTTTGTGCCAGGGTGCAGTCATGTGGATAGTCATGCCATCTCCTCCCATTCTTTCGCCAGGTCCCGCCATTCGCGGGCGAGACGCCTGTTGGCATAGTGCAAACGCGATTTCACGGTTCCCTCCGGAATGCCCAGCGCCTGGGCGACCTGGCGCGTCTCCATCTCCGCGCCATGGACCATGCGAAACACAGTACGCTTCTCTTCCGGCAGCCCGTTCACCAGCCGCTGGAGGAGTTCGCCCTGCTCAGCCTGCTCCAGCGCGCACTCCGGTCCAGGGTATGCGGTATCGACCATCCAGGATGGAAGGCAGCTCTCATCCTCTGTGTCGATGGGATCGGCGGGTAACTCTAGAGGCTGCTGCTTGCGCCTTTTGAGTGCGCGCAGGTAGTTCAACGCGAGATTCGTCGCAATACGAAAGAGCCACGCTTTGAATGTGCCGCGACCATTCCACTGTTCCGCGCGCGTCCAGATGCGCAAGAAGACCTCCTGTACGACATCTTCCGCCGCGTCGTTATCGCGCACGGTATGGAGTACGTGCCGGTAGATCAGCTCGCGGTAACGCAGCGAGAGGATCTCGAATGCGTCCGTGTCCTGAGCGCGTATCAGGGCTATCAGTTCCTGGTCGGATGGCGTCATGCGGGTTGCTCCGTCCTTTCACTCATAAGACACCAGCATAGCGCGAAAAGTTCATAGTGAGAGAATAGAATATGGTATTATAGGGTTAGAAAGACGTGGGTTGCTCAATGGCTATCGCGGGAGGAAATTATGACGCGCTACTTTACGCGTGAGGAGGCGGAGGCGCTCTTACCTGAAATCTCTAGCGTATTGCGCAAGATCCAGGATGGATGCGAACGCATGCGCACTGTTGAAGAGGAACTTGAGATGCTACAGGTGCAGGCAATGGGCAATGGACATCATCTTTTGGATCGTATTACGCGTTTGCAGGGCGAGCTTGCGACCTCTATCCAGGAGCTCCGTGTTGCAATCGGCAAACTACTGGAGTTTGGTTGCGAACTGAAGGACCCTGACACAGGACTGATAGATTTCCTGAGCCTGCGCGATGGGCGCGAGATCTATCTATGCTGGCGGCTGGGCGAGGATCGTATTCGTTTCTGGCACGATCTGGATGGTGGTTTCGCAGGCCGCCAGCTATTGTGATGGATGCATATATGACGATCAAAGATGGAGTAGAGCAGGGCGCGCAGATTCTGACGCGGGCTCATCTCACGAATGCGCGGCGGGAAGCCCAGGTGCTGCTCAGCGCGGTTCTGGACGTTGAGCGCGCGACCGTCTATGCCTATCCTGAACGCGAGGTGACGCCTGAGCAGGCTGAACGCTTTTTCCAACTGATTGCGCGGCGCGCAGAGGGCGAGCCTGTTGCTTACCTGCTTGGTTATAAAGAGTTCTTTGGGCGCGATTTTTCCGTTGATCGACGCGTGCTTATTCCGCGTCCAGAGACGGAGATCCTGGTGGAGGCGGCTCTCGCGGGAGTCCGGCGCAAGCTCTCAGCTGGACAGGTTCCGGTCGTGGCGGATATTGGGACCGGCAGTGGCGCTATTCCCATCACCATAGCTATCGAGGAGCCGCGCCTTCCGTATCTCTACGCCTGCGATATTTCCTCCGATGCCTTAGCGGTTGCGTATCTCAATTGCGTATCTCATCAGGTAGGGGAACGCGTGCGCTTGCTGCAAGGGGATTTGCTGGAGCCATTGCCCGAGGCCGTCGACCTGCTGACCGCCAATCTCCCCTATGTCGGGACGCGTGAGATGGCGACGCTGGAGCGCGATGTGAAGGATTACGAGCCGCACCAGGCGCTCTTTAGCGGGATGGATGGGCTGGATCTCTTGCGGCGTCTCTGTAAAGACGCCCGGCGCTCCAATATGCTGAAACCCGGCGCGGTGATGTTGTTAGAGATCGGCTATCAGCAGCGAGAGCCGCTAATACATCTGTTGCATGAGCTCTGGCCGCAAGCGACGATAACCTATCAAAAGGATTACGCGGGCTGGGATCGCTTGCTACAACTCGCGCTCTGAGCATTTTCTCAGGGTAAGCACTGGTACATTGGTAACTGGTACTATAAAGAATTGACCCCGCTCCGTTTCTATAGAAAGAGACTATGGGATCTCTGTGGATAGATAGGGAATGTTTGTTATCTTAGCGAAACGCATGACTACTTTCTCAAGTAGGGGGATCATTACTTATGACGATGGCGTATATAGTGTATGCACAACTTGTATCTCTTCCTTCTTTTATTTCCAATAACATAGTGTTACTGGTGCTGGGGGGAGCCTGCGCATTTCTTTTATCTTACCTGCTGACATTCGTTGTGATCGCAGTGGCGCGTCGCTTCGACTTGCTGGACCGCTCTACACCCGAACGCAAACGCGAACATAAGGTACCAGTGCCACGCCTGGGCGGAGTCGCGATGTACGTGGCCTTTGTAGTGGCTTCGTTGCTATTTTATGTGCATGATCCCGAACTGCAACACAAAGAGTTTGTGATCTACTGGTTGCTGATCGCCAGCGCGACGCTGACCGTGATCGTTAATACCTATGACGATATCAAGGGACTGAAACCGCTGCCCAAATTTATCGCTCAGACGATTGCTGTATTAATTATCCTTGGTCCCTGGTTGGGCGATATGAAGTTTCATGGCGTGCTGCTGTTCGGCTTCAGCAATCCCTTTGGCAGCATTAGCGCAGGAAATCTACCCTGGTTCCTGCGGCCTGAGATCACGCTTTTCATCAGTCCACCCGCCGGTCAGTTGCCAGCTATCTCACTGCTCGCTATTCCCGCCGTGCTGCTGACCTGGTTCTGGATGGTGGGCATGATGAATACCATCAACTGGATCGATGGCATGGATGGTCTGGCGACCGGCGTGGTGGGCTTCACCGCCCTGTTTATCGCGATCATCAGTTGGACGCTGGGGCAGTACACGATTGCCATTCTCTCCGCGATCTTTACCGGAGCTGTGCTTGGCTTCTTGCCGCATAACTGGAATCCTGCGCGCATTTTTATGGGGGATAGCGGTTCCCAGTTTATCGGGCTGGGGTTGGCCGTGCTCTCGATTATGGGCGGAGCCAAGATCGCGCTGGCCCTGATGGTGCTTGGCATCCCTATCCTCGACGTAGCCCTGGTGATGATCAATCGCGTGCGGCGGGGGCAGCGGCCCTGGCACTACGATACGACGCACCTGCACCAGCGCTTGCGGGCGACTGGCTGGAGCGTGCGGCAGATCTGCTACGTGCTCTACGGCCTGACTATCCTGTTTGGCGTCCTGGCCGTTGTCTTCAAGCACGCACTGAAGTTCGTCGGCCTGGGCATCGTCGTGCTGACGATGGCGGCGCTCATCTTCTGGATCGACTATAGCCAGCGCCAGGGCGGCGGCAACATCAGGCTGGGTGGTCCCGATCCTGAGCCGCCTCAGCCGGTAGAGACTCCTCTCCCCGAAAATCCATCGCAAGAACCCGTCGAGAGGACGCCCGTTCCGGTTGAAGAGGTGAAGCATAAGGCGTAGAGAGCAGGCTCTTATCAATGGTATCATCAAGCCATTGCCAGCCTTAACTGGCAATGGCTCTCAAACCGCTTGTCAGCAGCTGCCAAAGAATTCTATTGTGCTGCCTGGTCAATGAGCATGGCTCAGCCGACAGTAACCTGGCTCTCTTGATGCTGTTCGCGGGCGGAGAAGCCAGCATCCTCTAGAAACATGCGTTTGAGGAAGTGCCCTGTGTAGGACGCCTCGGTCTCCGCGACCTCCTCGGGAGTGCCCTGGGCGATGACATAACCACCGGCGTCGCCGCCATCGGGTCCCAGGTCGATGATCCAGTCGGCGCTTTTAATCACGTCAAGATTATGTTCGATCACCACAATTGAATTGCCAGCATCCACCAGTCGCTGCAGCACATCTAGCAGCCGATCCACGTCCGCGAAGTGCAGGCCCGTCGTTGGCTCGTCCAGAATATACATCGTGCGCCCGGTTGCCCGACGGGAAAGCTCGGTCGCCAGCTTGACGCGCTGCGCCTCGCCGCCCGAGAGGGTTGTCGCGGGCTGGCCCAGGCGCATATAACCCAGGCCCACATCGTTCAGCGTCTTCATCTTGTTGTAGATCGAAGGCACATTAGCAAAGAATTCTGTGGCCTCCTCGACCGTCATATCCAACACATCGGCGATGCTCTTGCCCTTGTAGTGGATATCCAGCGCCTCGCGATTGTAGCGCTTGCCGCCACAGACCTCGCACGGCACATAGACATCCGGCAAGAAGTTCATCTCGATCTTGACGATACCTTCGCCCTTACATGCTTCACAGCGCCCACCCTTGACGTTAAACGAGAAACGTCCGGGCATATAGCCACGCAGACGCGACTCGGGCACCTGCGCGAAGAGATCGCGAATACCGGTAAACGCGTTGGTATACGTCGCCGGGTTGGAGCGCGGCGTGCGCCCGATCGGCGACTGGTCGATGTCGATCACCTTGTCCAGCGCCGTCAGACCCGCAATCTCATCGTGCGCGCCGGGACGATCGTGGGCGCGGAAGAAGATATGCGACAGTTTGCGATAGAGAATATCGGTGATCAATGTGCTCTTGCCTGAGCCTGACACGCCCGTCACCACCACAAACTTGCCGAGCGGAACCTCCACGTCGATATTTTTCAGATTGTTCTCGCGCGCGCCTTTGATAAGCAGCGAATTGCCGTTACCGGGTCGTCGTTGTTCGGGTGTCTGAACGCGTTTGCGCCGCGAGAGGTAGTCGCCCGTCAGCGAGTTTGTATTCGCGACAATCTCGTCGAAGGTGCCCTGGGCGACGACCTTGCCGCCGTGCTCACCCGCGCCGGGTCCAATATCGATGATATGGTCGGCGGCGCGCATGGTATCCTCGTCGTGCTCTACGACCAGCAGCGTATTGCCCAGGTTGCGCAAGCGAACCAGCGTGCGGATCAGGCGTTCGTTGTCGCGCTGATGCAGACCGATGCTCGGCTCGTCCAGAATATAGAGCACGCCCATCAGTCCTGAACCAATCTGCGTCGCCAGGCGGATGCGTTGTGCCTCGCCGCCCGACAGGCTTGCCGCTGCGCGATCGAGCGTCAGGTAATCGAGACCGACATCGATCAGGAACTGCAGGCGAGCGCGGATCTCCTTGAGAATCTGCCGTGCGATAAAGCGTTCGCGGGTCGTCAGTCCAGTCTGGACCAGAGGACCATTGGGATCGATCTTTGCCAGCGGATCGCCCAGGAGCGAGGGCGCATCGTCTTCACCCCTCGCCTGCTTTTTCTTGCCTGGCTTGCTCACAAGCGCGTTCGCCAGGGGTGCCTTCTGCTCTGGTTCCTGGGACTCCAGTTCCTCGAAGAAGCGCTGCGATAGCACGATCGAGAGCCGCGTTGCCTGCACGATATTTCGTCCGCCGACCGTAACGGCCAGCACCTCGGGCTTGAGGCGGGCACCTTTACAGACCGGGCAGACGCGCGCCGTCATATAGCCTTCAATCTCCTCGCGTATGCCCTCGCTCTCGGTCTGCTTGTAGCGCCGGTCGAGATTGGGAATGACGCCCTCGAAGTTGACATTATATGTGCGCGTATGGCCGTGTTGCGGCGTGTAGCGTATCGCCAGTTTCTCGGGCGTTCCGTACAGAATTTTCTGCTGGATATCCTTACTCAGCTCGCGCCAGGGCGTGTGCCGATCGAAGTGGTAGCTCTGTGCCAACGCCTCTAAGGTCGCGCTGTGCCACTGGCTACTATTAACAATCTTGCTCCACGGCGCGATCGCGCCATCAAGAATGCTCATCTCGGGATGTGTGACGATCAGTTCGGGATCGATCTCCTGCTGCGTCCCCAGCCCTGTGCAGGCCGGGCAGGCACCGTGCGGACTATTGAAGCTGAAGGTGCGCGGCGCGATCTCCGGCAGGCTGATGCCGCAATACACACACGCTGCCTTCTCCGAGAAGAGGATCTCCTCGCCGTCTATAATCGAGACCAGCACAACGCTGTTGCCCAGCTTCAGCGTCGTCTCCAACGAATCAGTCAGGCGCTGACGAAAGGCCGGATCGACCTCCTCGTGCAGAATATCCTCCACGGCTGGTTCATCAATGCCATCCTCGTCGCGATGAGAATTCTGGGCCGCGTTGACCTCGTACAGCGCGGGGCGTTCGGCTACGAGCTTCATCGACTGCCCATCGGCGTTTTGCTTCTTGCCTTTGCGGATGATCAGGCGGTCGACGACTACCTCGATCGTATGCTTTTTCTGTTTATCCAGCTCGATCTCTTCGCTCAGATCGAGGGTCTGACCATCAACGCGCACGCGCACATAGCCCGAACGGCGCATATCCTCAAAGACGTTTTTGTATTCGCCCTTGCGCCCCTGCACTAAGGGAGCGAGCAAGAGAATGCGCGACCCCTCGGGAAGGCTCAATACCGCGTCGACGATCTGCTGCTGCGTTTGTTGGCTGACCTCGCGCCCACAATTCGGACAATGTTGATGCCCCACACGGGCGTACAGCAGGCGCAGATAATCATAAATTTCAGTAACGGTGCCTACCGTCGAACGGGGGTTATGGGTCGCGCCTTTCTGGTCGATTGAGATAGCGGGGGAGAGGCCATCGATGTGTTCCACGTCTGGCTTCTCCATCTTGTCAAGGAACTGGCGCGCGTAGGCCGAGAGCGACTCGACATAGCGGCGCTGCCCTTCAGCAAAGATGGTGTCGAAGGCCAGGCTACTCTTGCCTGAGCCGGAGAGGCCAGTAATGACCACCAGTTGATCGCGTGGGATGGTCACATCAATATTTTTCAAGTTGTGCTCACGAGCACCGCGAATGACGATTTTGTCTAAGGGCATAAATTCAACCATCCGTTACTGAGAATCGTACATACCCGTAAAGGTGTTTCTTTGCTAATAAGTTATGAGCGCCTGTGTTTCTGCTATCGGCTGAGTTTGATACAAACAAACGTTCCATATAACACTACTATACTGTTGCGCTCACGTCAAGTGGTAATAAAAAGAGAGATAGAACAGAATGCTCGGGTACTGTTTGCTATGTGTGCTCATAATGTCCTATAGGGTCCCTGACAATGCTTATTCTCTCTGATAAAGAAAACAATCGTTGCGTAGCTAATATTTCCTATGCTGGGACCGTGGCTGCATAGCGTCACGACCGCGTACGTTCTGTAGTTTGTAGGGACAGGGTACAATGAAAGAGGGCATTGTGGTATCCTGGTACAAATCACTTGACGTACGCGGCCATAACGAGCAGCAGCAAGCGTTCTCGTTTTTTCTTACTCTATAGTTCCGTTCAGAGTATTGCAATTTTAGAGATACTGCAAGAAATAGATCGTTACGGGAGACTTTTGCATGAATGTAGAACTGAACTTTGAGAAGCGTTACCGTCTGGTGCGAGAGGTCATAGAGACCATCGTCCTGACGCTTCTCATGTTCCTGGTCATTAATCTGGCGGTACAAAACTTTGATGTCGATGGTCATAGTATGGAGCCAAATTTACACGACCAGGAGCGCTTAATGGTGGATAAGTGGACCTATATGTTCCACCCACCGGCCCGTGGCGATGTCGTCGTCTTTGTCGCACCTCCCCAACCGACTCTAGATTATGTAAAGCGCATAATTGCTATCCCTGGCGATACGCTCACCATTCGCAATACCACCGTGATTGTAGACGGCGTCACGCTGAACGAGACATATATCAATCCGGCCAACCAGGGCAATCCCTTTGCCGAAAAGCGTATCGAGAACATGGTCATACCGCCCGGCGACTACTTCGTGTTGGGGGATAATCGTGCCAATAGCTCGGACTCGCGCGATTGGGGCCTTTTGCCACGTAACAATATCATCGGGCGCGCCGCCCTCGTCTACTGGCCGTTGAGACAAGACAATGATGGCCTTTTACCAAATGTTTCCCAGGTCTTCGCGAACGTTCACCAGCAGAACAGTGGCGCGGTATTGCAGCACAGTCCGCCTGCTAGCCTTCCCTATGCCGATAGCGCCGTGTTCGGTATGTTGCCTGTGCTGGTAATCGGAGTACGCACCAGGCGTCGTAGAAAAACGTATTGACAGTAGGGAGGAGCCTTGCGTCCCTCCGGCTTCCAGGGTGCGGTCATGAGTAGAAGAGGTGCTTTGGGGAAGCCGGAAGAGCCTCAGCTCTCTTGAGTCATACGCTGACGCAGGACGTTCCTGACCTCCATTAAGATTGCCCCCAGCTTATTCTGCCCACTCCCATCTGCTCCACAGCCCCAGTAATAGTCGCCAGGAGCACTCTCGACAATTTCTTCTTCTCCAGTGCTTAGCAAGAGGGTACGCAGTTCCTTATGGGTCTCAAATTTCTTTAAGACGGCCTCGAACATCACCGTGTCCTTCACCTGTTCCCAATCGGACCGCAAGGGCAGTTTGCGATTCCTTCCCATTTCCGCAGCCTGTTTGGGAGTGAGTGCCTTCTGAACTTGTGCTACATACGGGGTGCCTGCAAACTTCTGAGCCTGAAAGTAGTGCTCAGTAGTTGGCCACCAGACCCCTTCCACCTCAATGCCATGCCGAGAGAAGTTCGAGAAGCATCCGTAAGGTTCTTCATGAGTAGTATAAAAATAGATAGTCATAACAGAACCTTTCTTGATGGCGATATTCTCTTTATGTGCGCTTCCCTAATTGTTTAGACAGGCAGCGGCGACCCCAGTACGAGATCCATCTCATGATCTTTGAGCTGTACGCTCTCTAAAGGATGTCGAATGCGGTCCTGGGCGTCTGAAAGGTGCTGGTTCAATAGCGGCGTCAGTTCGGCAGGCGTCATAATCAGCGAGATTGGACCATCCAGTGCGACATTGGTGGCTACGAGACGACCATTCTGCAAAGCAGGCTTCGTCGATATTGAGCTGCTGAAGCCATATACCTGGAAGCTGATATGGATACCATTGGGCGTGATCTGGGTGACAGGGTTTTTTATCGGGTCGCTCGGTGCCAGGTTCAGGACGATCAAATTATTGATAGAGTTCTCCCCTACAGGCAACGGTCCCGGCGGGAGCAGCGCGGCGGTCAGCGGAATCTGGTCCACGCCACTGCTCATGGCCTGGTTGAGCTGATCCTGCGCCATGTTGTGTAAGTAGGGGCGCAGCAGAAAGATCCAGCCCGCGCCCACGACGAGCAGCAGGAGGACGAGTAGCGATAAACAACCTACGAGGCATCCTGCACGATTGCGCCGACGGCGGGGCAGTGTGTCAGGACGATTGGCAACAGCGTCTGGGGGCATAGGAGCTCCTCTATTATCATTTGTAGTATTTGCCTGATAGTATTGTGGCGCTCCCTGTGGCTGGCCGGAATAGTTCGGGACATTTTGTGTGGGTGCCCAGGGAGATGATTGCATCGGTGCAGCGGGCTGTGATCCCCATGGAGGACCAGCCTGTGGGTAGTTTTGTCCAGGTTGAGCACTCGGTGGAATGGTGCTCGCGGGATCGTGTCCAGGGGCCGCGAATGGCGGACCCTGGTTGGGAAGAGCATCGACGGTTGTGCCGCAGTTTGGACAGAAACGCGCGTTTGGCTGCAATACCGCGTTGCACTGCTTACAGTTCATCAAAAGCCCCCGCTCTCTCCATTCCAACTAAGTATGGATTTTTGTAATTCCCAATTAGTATATGTTACGCGCCAGGGAAAGTCTAGCACGTGCAGTTTCTGAATGCCTAGAATTCGCGGCGCAGAATCTCGTCCATCGATGTGATGATCTGCTGGCGCAGCGTTGGATCTGTATTAATCGTTTGCTCCACCTGCCCGATCAACTCGTTTTCTTGTTCTGTGGGCAAATCGTAGCCGTACTTCTGACGAATGAGAGCGGTGGCGGCGCTGCGAATCTTCTCCGCGTCGCTCATGATGCGTGGAGGCATGCGTTTAGTGCTGCGCTCGCTGGTTGTGCCAGGAGGGCTAGCGCCGAGCAGTGGTTTGACTCCATTGGCGGCGAAGGGGAGATCTGCGCCGATCAAATGGGCGGAGTACGGAGTGGCGCGATCGATATGGACAACGACCGCCTGCTCCTTCTCATCCAGCGCGATGATTGTGCCTTCCAGGTAGATGACCTCCGGAGCGCCCCAGTAGACGCGCTCTCCAATGTGGAGAATCATAAGTTGCCTCTCCAATCCTTTCAATAAGTTATTACACTCTAGTATACGCGTAGACGAAAGAGAAGTTCAACGGATGATTTTCAGGGGAGGGTTTGTTATAACATGTAAGGCCACAAACGATTGTGACAAACTCCCCTCGCATTGCCGTATCTATAGAGATATGGTATCTTACTGCTGGTATTTCTGAAGAGAAATGCTCTGTGACTCCGCGTTCCATGTCGAGGGGCGCGCAAAGTAGTATTCTGTTCTAAGGACTTATCATACGATTATGCACGAAAAAAGTATTCAAACGCTAGAATTTCCGAAAATACTGGCAAAGGTGGCGCAGGAAGCAGCCTTTTCAGCCAGTAAAGATCTGGTCATGGAACTTGAACCCACGCCCGATCTGGAGCAGGCGCGCCGCCGCCTTGCTTACACTACCGAGGCGTCGCACCTGATTGATCAACACCCTGACGCGGGCGTGCGCAGCGCTCACGATATTCGCCCTTTGCTGATTCGTGCTGCTCGTGATGGAGTCCTGACGCCCACGGACCTCGCGGATGTGCTGGAGACGACGCGCAGCACGCTCTACGTGGCGCGCCTGCTAGACAAGCTGGATGCCGAGACCTTCCCGCTACTATCCATGCTGGGACGGGATATTCCGCAGCGTCCGCATATCGTGCGCCGCATCGAGGAGACCGTCAGCGAAGATGGCGAGGTACTGGATACGGCCAGTCCCGCTCTCCGCAAGACCCGCTTTGATATTCGCGGGGCCAACCAGCGCCTGCAGGATCGCCTGCGCACCCTGGTCGGCGAGTTCGGCAACTCTCTGCAGGAGCCGATCATCACGATCCGCAACGATCGCTATGTTGTTCCGGTCAAGTCGGAGAGTCGCAGCCATGTGCGCGGCATCATCCACGACCAGTCTTCCAGCGGAGCCACGGTCTTCATAGAGCCGATGGTGGTGGTAGAACTGAACAACCGCGTGCGCGAACTACAGATCGCGGAACGTCAGGAGGTCGAGCGTATCCTGCGCGTGCTCTCCGCCGAGGTTGGGCATGAAGCCGAAGCGCTCAAAGTCGCGGTCGAGCTGCTGGCAGAATTTGATCTGCACCTGGCGAAGGCGCGCTACGGACGCATGACGCGTGCCAACGAGCCGAAGCTGAACGATCAGGGCCGCGTCGATCTGCGCAACGCCCGCCACCCGCTGCTCACCGGCAACGTCGTCCCCATCAACTTCCATCTGGGGCGCGACTTCTTCATGGTCGTCATAACGGGTCCGAACACAGGTGGCAAGACCGTCGCCTTAAAGACCGTCGGCCTGCTTACATTGATGGCCCAGGCGGGCCTGCACATTCCGGTAGATGCGGGATCAGAGGTTGCCGTCTTCGAGGATGTTCTGGCCGATATCGGCGACGAGCAGAGCATTGAGCAGAGCCTGAGCACCTTCTCATCGCACCTGACGCGCATCATCGAGATACTACGGCGCATCGAGGAGGAGCAGAAGCGCGGCACCCCCGATATTCATGGCACAATGGCGGAGACGCTGATCAACAAGCAGGCGAAAGGTCCACGCGTGCTGGTGCTCTTCGATGAGCTGGGCGCGGGAACCGATCCAAGTGAAGGCTCAGCCCTGGCACGCGCTATCTTAACGTTCCTATTGGCGCGTCACGTCACCACCGTTGCCACGACGCACTACTCTGAACTCAAGGCATTCGCGCATGAGCAAGAGGGCGTCGCCAATGCCTCGGTCGAGTTCAATATCGAGACGCTCTCGCCGACGTACAAGCTCAGCATCGGCCTGCCGGGCCGCAGCAACGCGCTGGCCATTGCCAACCGTCTGGGTCTTGAGCAGGACATCATCGAGCACGCGCGCGAGTTTCTGGGCAGCGCCGGTGTGCGTATGGAGAATCTCCTCGAAGGTTTGCAGACCGAGCAGAAGGCCGTCGAGGATGAGCATTTCCACCTGAGCATGGAGCGTGCCGAGGCCGAGTACCAGCGCCGCCAGCTTGAAGAGGAACGACACGAACTGGAAGAGCAGCGCGTGCGCGTTCTCAACGAGGCGCGGGCACAGGCGCGGCGCGAAATCGAGGATGTGCAGACACAACTGGCGAAGGTCAGGGTCGATGTGAGCCGCATCAATATGACCCGCGAGCGCCTGGGCGAGGCGCGGCAGATTGCGCGCAATCTGGAAGAGAGGGTTTCGCCCGTCCCAGAGCCGTCTCGTCCAAAGAAAAAAGAGGCTGAGCCTGAACCTGCCGAGGGGCCGCTGAAGATCGGCGATACTGTGCGCGTACTCAGCTTTGGCCAGAACGCTGAAATGGTCAGCCTTTCAGCCGATCATAGCGAGGCAGAGGTGCAGATGGGCGCGCTCCGCTTCCGTGTCAACGTCGATAACATTGAGCGTCTGAGCAAGCGCAAGGCCGCTATGGTGCAGGAGCGCCCCAATGTCGTCGTCCCGCGCTACGAGGACCGGCCCGAGGTCGCGACGCAGCTCGATATGCGCGGCTGGCGCGTCGATCAGGCTCTGGAGGAACTGGAGACCTACCTGAACGACGCCGCACTGTCCGGCATGTCCTCTGTACGCATTGTGCATGGCAAAGGCACCGGCGCGTTACGCGCCGCCGTGCGCGATCACCTCGCGCACCACTCGCTCGTCAAATCATATATATCGGCACCCCCGCAGGAGGGCGGCGATGGCGTGACCATCGTCAAATTGAGCGCGTAAGTCTTTGCTGGCGTAGCCCCAAACCCCTGGCAAAGAGCTATGCTTTTTCAGGAGAGCGAGGACGGAAGTTGTGGGCCGAAGGCTACAACCGAATGTTAAGCTTGTCGAGAAGGTGCTCAGCGAACAACCTTACGTTCATCCGAACACGATCCCGAACATGTGCTATACTGTTCGGGATCGTGTTCGGATGAGGTAGAAGAAAATGAGACCAGTCGAAACCCTTTTGTTACTCGCCAACCTCCTCACATTTTTGGTGTTAGTAGTTCCACGACTCCACGTCGCACGCTGGCTGGGGGGCGTAGTACTCATCACGCTCGCTCTGGCAATTGTACAGGTGCTACTGGAGGGGCCACGGTGGCAAATGGCTCCAGCATATGTGCTGACGGGACTCTTCTTGTTTGTCTGGTTATTGCAGAGCTTTGCGCCAGTGGGTGGAATCGTCAAGCAGATACTCACCAATCGCTTTGTCGCGGGTTTTGCGATCGTACTATGTATCATTGGCATAGGACTATCTGCCGCTCTTCCCATCGTTCTCCCTGTCTTTCATTTTCCTCGTCCCAGCGGACCATACGACATCGGGACCGTCACCTACCATTGGACCGACGTCAGTCGTCGCGAGGTGTTCAGTCCGGACAAAAATAGGCGTCGTGAGCTGATGGTACAGGTGTGGTATCCAGCCAGGAAAGGCTCATCATCCTCGCATGCTCCCTATACACCAGATGCCGACGCTGTGACAACAGCCCTGGCGCGGGAGCACAATTTTCCAGATTTTACCTTGCACTACCTCAAATACGTGACAACGAATGCTGCTGAGTCTGTACCCGTAGCGGATGATCAACCCAGCTACCCGGTGCTCATTTGCCTGGAAGGACTCACTGGCTATCGTCAGCTCCTCACCTTTCAGGTTGAGGAACTGGTCTCGCATGGCTATATTGTCGTGGGCATCGATCAGCCAGGTGCTGCCGCGACGGTGGTTTTCCCAGATGGACATCAAATAGCAATAACCGGATTATTCACTCAGGTACAGTCTTTGATCAACCAGAGTCTCAGTCCGACCCAAAAAGCGCCACAGTTGAATGGTCAGACATTCAAGGATGGGATTATCCCATATTTTGCCCAGGATGTCAGCTTCACACTCGATCAGTTTGCTGTTCTCAATACGACTGACCCCAAGGGTATCCTGACTGGGAAACTAGATCTAGAGCATACTGGTGTGTTTGGAATGTCACTCGGCGGTATGGTTGGTGCCGAGGCCTGCTTGAAAGACCCACGCATCAAGGCCTGTCTGGTGATGGACGTGGCTATGACCTCCGATGTGGTGCATTCGGGCTTGCGACAGCCCAGCATGTGGATTACCCGACCAGCAGACACGATGCGACTGGAAAGACAAAAGGATGGCGGCTGGGCAGAGAAGGATATCGAGCAAACCCAGACCACGATGCGCGCAGTGTATACCAGTTTGCCAGCAGATGGCTACTTCGTGCAGGTACCTGGGATGTTCCACATCGATTTCACTGACCTTGACCTTCTCTCACCGCTTTTCCCAATACCTGGTATCATCGACGGGCCGATCGGCAGCCAACGGGCGCATGATATCATCAATGCGTACTCGCTAGCATTCTTCGACAAACACCTCAAGGGTGAGCCAGAAGCGTTGTTTGATGGGCCGTCGGCACACTATCCTGAAGTCATCTTCGAAAAGCATGGGCCATAATCCGCTCCCGTCAGTCGTCTCTGGATTCTCTCACTTGTATACGTCTCGTGGTTGACAAATCTTAGTGGCAGGCAACGTATGAAGAGTCCTGCCAATAGTCACAGGTGGCTAGTCAACTTACTTCCACATATGCTAATCTAGTCGTGCAAAAGAGTTCTGTTAGTTTGGAGCCGAACTCAGGGCAGATTCGTGATATAAAACGTAGGAATTATATTACCTCATCGTATTGAGCATATCTAAAATGTACATGGAGGATTAGGAACATTGGGCAATAATGCATTAGACAGGGCAAGGGATATTGGTGGGCGCGGCTTCCGCGCTGGACTGGGCACAATGGGCGACTTTGAGAAGTTTATCTTGCGCGGCAATGTTGTCGACCTGGCCGTTGGCATCATGATCGGCGCAGCCTTTAATACCGTCGTGCAGGCTTTCGTCAAAGATATTGTTACCCCTCTCATTCCCGTAAGCGGACAATTTGCGGATTGGACGATCCCTATCTACGCTGGTCATAAGTTACTGGTTGGCGATGTCATCAATACGATTATTAGCTTCTTGATTATTGCAGCCGTTATCTATTTCTTCGTAGTGAAACCCATTAATGCTCTCCAAGATGGCTATACCCGTCTACATCCGAAGAAAGAAGAGGCATCCACGACGCGCGAATGCCCCTTCTGCCTAAGCAACGTACCTTTGAGGGCAACGCGCTGTGCCTATTGTACCGCGCAGTTGCCGCCCGCTGACGCGCCATCCGCGCAGATGCGCTGACATGACTGGTAGGGGCGCTGCGCGTATGTTGAGCGCCCCTGCCCTTGTGCTCCTCTTGCTTGCATGCGTGTGAGAACGAGGGTATACTGCACACAGAAAGTATCATCCGAGTACCGACCAGGGACAACGTCAGGCAACCCACTGCATCGACGGGCCCAATTTTATACTGAGGAGAAGATCACCATGTCGTCGACATCTGAGCCTCTACACCTGGAAGATTGGATACGCGATATTCCAGATTTTCCGCAGAAAGGTGTCCTGTTCAAGGATATTACTCCCCTGTTACAGGAGCCTGCAACGTTCCGCGCCGCTATGGAGCGCCTGGCTGCTCACTACAATGGCGCGGGCATTCAAACGGTTGTGGGCATTGAGTCGCGCGGCTTTATTTTTGGTGCGCCGCTGGCGTATCTGCTCAATTGCGGCTTTGTGCCTGTGCGTAAGTTTGGGAAGTTGCCCTCGCAGACGGTGAGCGTTGAGTACGCGCTAGAATATGGTACGAACGTGGTCGAGGTGCATAAGGACGCTATCAAGCCCGGCGAGCGCGTCCTGATCGTCGACGACCTGCTGGCGACCGGCGGCACGGTGTCGGCGGCGATAGAACTGGTGGAGAAGCTGGGCGGCCATATCGCGGGCATCGCCTTCCTGGTCGAGCTGACCTTCCTGAAGGGCCGCGAGCAGCTAGAAGGCCACGATGTCTTCGCGCTGATCAAATATTAGACGATGACCCAATTCACAGTAGGGATGGAGCTTGCCTCCATCCGGCTCGGAGAGCGCAATCACGC
>JALYTQ010000356.1 GCA_030854195.1 Chloroflexota bacterium | reverse complement strand
CTCCACTCGTCCTCCACGTATACTTTGACCTCCTCCAAGCCCATTTTTCTTAATGCGGCGCAGGACGGCCTGCACACGCGCAACGAGCTCTTGATGGTTATAAGGCTTACAGATGTAGTCATCTGCACCGATATTAAACCCCTGCAACTTCGCCTCTATGGTATCCTGGGCCGTCATGAAGATAAGCGGAATTTCGTAGCCTTCTGAACGTAACTTCGCCGAAAACTCGAAACCGTTAATGTATGGCATGGTGACATCAAGTATCAAAAGATCGGGTTCCCGTCTTTGGATCATTTGCAAAGCCCCACGCGGATTGTCGGCAGTATCAACCTCGTAGCCCTCTTTACTCAGGACGAACTGCACCAGGGTATTAGCAAACTGATCATCGTCAACGACAAGAATGTACAACAGTCTTCCCCTCTTCTTACTATCTCAGGTCGCATGCGCCTTCCATGGGCACATCCAATGTACGTGACCAGAACCCTACGGTACATACCTATAAAAGAGAGATGGCATCAGCGTCTACCTATGCGCATAGATAAGAGGCGACGCTATGGCCTTTCCAGCTTATTTTTAAAGCAGTGTTATACAACATACTGCTTTAGCCCTCATTCTAGTAAGGATAGAGAAATTATAGGTAGGTCTCGTTTCTATATGGTACACTTACAATACCGCAAATGTCAAGTCTACTTCTTAGTTGCGCGTAGTTTTTCCAGATATATCATAAGAATGGCTATATCTGCGGGGGTCACGCCCTCGACGCGAGAAGCCTGGCCGACCGTGCGTGGAAGCGTACGCGTAAGTTTCTGTCTAGCCTCGGTACGGAGATGCTGCACCTGCTGATAATCGAGCGTTGCGGGAATACGCATCTCCTCCAGGCGCAAGGTACGATGCACCATTTGCTCCTGTTTACGCACATAGTTTTCGTACTTTACCTGCAACTCAACCTCCTCGGCTGTGTCGCCGGGCAGAACGGGCAAATCGGGGGTCGCCTCACCGCGCTCAGCTGCGACCAGTTGTGCCAGTTGCGCCACCTGCTCGTATGTTACCGCTGGTCTGCGCAATAGATCGCGGGCGGAGAGCATCTGCCCGAGAGGGGCAATGCCAGCCTGCTGGGCGCAGGTCTCGACCAGGCGCGAGGAGGTGAATATCGTCGTCTCCAATTGTCCCAGCGAACGCTGGATCATCTCGCGCTTATGCAGCACCTGCTCGTAGCGCGTGGCATCGAGCAGGGAATAACGGTACGCGTAGTCGCTCAGGCGCAGATCGGCGCACTCGGGACGCAGGAGCAGGCGGTACTCGGCACGCGAGGTATGCAGGCGATAGGGTTCGCTCATGGGGCGCGTCACCAGATCGTCGATCAGCACGCCGATATAGGCTTCGTGGCGTCCCAGCACAAAAGCTTCCTCACCGCGTACAGAGAGCGCGGCGTTGATGCCAGCCATAATACCCTGCGCGGCGGCCTCCTCATACCCAGAAGTACCATTAATCTGCCCCGCCAGGAAGAGGCCCGCCGTCGTCTTTGTCTCAAGGGTAGGTAGAAGCTGGTGCGGCGGCACATAGTCGTACTCCACAGCGTAGCCGACGCGCATCATCTCGGCGCGCTCCAGACCTGGGATGCTGCGCAACATCTGCACCTGCACATCCTCCGGCAGGCTCGTATTCATACCCTGCACATAGACCTCGCCGGTACGCCAGCCCTCGGGTTCGAGGAAGATCTGGTGCGAAACCTTATCCGCGAAGCGCACGATCTTATCTTCGATCGAGGGACAGTAGCGGGGACCGATGCCCTCGATAATGCCGGTGTACAGCGGAGAGCGATGCAGGTTGTCGCGAATAATCTGGTGTGTGCGCTCGGTTGTGCGTACCAGGTAGCAGGGCAGCTGAGGCCGCCAACCGTGCAGATCTTCGTCGGTAACGGGATAGATCGGATTGGGTCGACCGCCGGGCAATTGCACATCCTCCCGCGCCGTGACATCGCGGGAGAAGTAGAGCGGCACGTGGCTCCCCGGCTGCGGCTCCGTCTGGCTGAAATCGATAGTGCGCGCATCGATGCGCGGTGGCGTCCCGGTCTTGAAGCGGCGCACCTCAAGTCCAAGAGCGCGCAGAGAATCGGAGATGCCCAGGGCTGGTCCTTCGCCAGCGCGTCCTCCCGGCTGCGTCTTCTCCCCGACCACCAGGCGTCCATTAATGAAGGTACCCGTCGTCATAATGATGGAGCGCGCCGCGTAGTGCCAGCCGTTACCGGTCACCACGCCCGTCACTACGCGGCGTCCATCCGCCCGCAGCTCGCTCAGCAACTGTGTGATCGTCGCCTGCTTCAGCTCAAGATTTGGTTGGCCTTCCAGCACAAACTTCATCGCCAGGCGATACGCCTGCTTATCGCACTGGGCGCGCAACGCCTGTACGGCGGGACCCTTGCTGGTATTGAGCATGCGGATCTGAATAAACGTGCGGTCGGTATTGCGCCCCGCCTCGCCGCCGAGCGCGTCGATCTCCTTCAGCAGGTGGCCCTTCGCGGGTCCGCCCATCGAAGGATTGCAGGGCATCAGCGCCACGCTATCCAGATTCATCGTCAGCAGCAGAGTTTTTCTGCCCATACGAGCGCTGGCCAGAGCGGCCTCGCAGCCCGCGTGCCCGGCTCCCACCACAATCACATCGTAGACCCCTCGTGTAGTTTGCTCTGGGGTCAAAGTATCGCTAGCATCATTCATCATCGCACACCTGGTTTATTCTCTGAAATTAATATGACTAATTTTTCCACCTGCCCGAATTGTATTATGCTCCTGCGCACCCGTCCCCGTCAACATTTTGAGCGGAGCTAGTATTTTTCGTACTATAGCCTGCTTGCCTGGAAAGAGGGCTGATTTTGTAGAGATTTGTGATGGAGTTTGTGCGCGTTTGTGCGAGGATTGACGAAAACGCCTGAGCATGGTACTATCATGACACCCATTGGGGCGATGGCGGAATGGTAGACGCCGGGGACTTAAAATCCCCTGACCGAAAGGTCGTGAGGGTTCGACTCCCTCTCGCCCCACCTCCCTCTAGAAGCGTGTTCCAAAGCTAATCTATACCAACCGCTACTACCAAAATACAGGATCAGAAGACTCCACCAAATCATTTTTCTGCAACGCTTGATGCCAGTAGTTTAGATAAAAAACTACTGGTTTCGTTCATTTTTTGCACGAAAGGATTTCACCAATATCTACTATATCAAATTCGAGATGACGCATATTTTTTATGTGAAGTAGGCGGCCAGCGCGTTACCTGTCTCCAGGCACGTTTCCAACCGCCCCTTCCCAAACCGGACAGGCCAATTTCTCGGCATCCGGCTTTCCAGTGGCTACTCTCTCCGCTTTGGGCTTTTGCACCCTCCGGTACACCCTCAGCTTGCTGGATTTCGCCACCTGTACCCCTTCCCCGTGTATTGGGCATTACCCCAATCATTTGAGTACTATGGGTACTCCGCTCCCGTGAACCTCTCGGCTTGTAGGGAGTCCCGAAGTTCCTTGTCCGCCCTGATCCGTACGTAGGTGCTCGTTTGGTGGATGAACCTCTTCACGAGAGTCGGTTCCTGAGAAAGGCGTTGACGAGCAGGCTGTCACTCGACTCGTCATCCCAGGACTCACGCAATCCTGCATCGTGAGGGCCACGTAACTAAGCCCCCTCACCTCGAGTTCGACACTTGACCAGTCTCACCATATACGGCCTAACTGCATCGCATCTTGGGATAGCAGTTTCTCCCTCACGACGCTTTTCCCCACCATGCTCCGGTCCCCTTTCCCTTTCGGGATCAGGTAAGGTGGTGTTTTATCTACATTCGCCTCTGTAGAACTGATTCACTCAGTAAGGACGGATAAAGCGCATCGGCGCACGACAGCCTACGTAGCATTATGCCAATCCTACCTTTTATATGATTAGAGTTTCCATACTTCCGCATTGTTGAACTGTACGTCGGTGGTATCTGGCTTATCATTTGCAAAAAGGCCTATATAGCCTGTAGAAGAAGTGCTATCCGTGATCCAAAATATAAGTAGATTATTCACGAAAAAATACATCTTGCTCCCTTTTGCCATCACTGAGAGATAGTTAGTTTCATGCACACCAGCTATGATAGTCGTGCTGGGGCAGTAATCAACTTGGATGCCACCACAAGCAAAATTATCACCCTGGTTATTGTTGTACGAGCGGTATACATCGTAGCTTCCATTATTGAGGACGCTTAAATGAAAGCGATACATCACTGAATTATAATTAGGCGTCTTAGAACGGAAAATAATTCCACCAGAATCACCTTCTACGACGTACATTTGTACTCGGTAAATAAAATTGTTAAAAGTAGGAACGCGCGCGAAGCACTCTCCAACCACTTTATCTTGTCGTGCATATGCATGATACGCTCCTTCAGAAAATCCACATTGCTCTGCTCCATGATTCGCATTAAAAATATCCCATCCATTAGCATTCGAAGAACCGTCTAGCAGATCATTCCAACTGGGCTTTTCACTAATTATCTTGTTGTAGTACGTTTGGATTTCAGAGGCAGTGGCTTGAAT
>JALYTQ010000093.1 GCA_030854195.1 Chloroflexota bacterium | reverse complement strand
CCACGGAATGGGTCGCAACGGGCTTGTAAATCGCGACCCTACATTTGATTGATATCGCGGTCCTACATTTGATTGATTCTGCGCTCGACTTCAGCGGACGTCAGGTCGGCGATCTCGACAGTTTTTTGACGGCTGGTCTCTCCACGCACAATGCTGATGCTGCGGCGCGGTACAGAGAGGCGCTCGGCCAACAGGTTAAGCAGGGCAGCGTTGGCGGCTCCATCCACAGGCGGAGCCGTCAGGCGCGCCTTGAGCGTTCCATCCTCCCACGCGAGCGCGTTCTTGCTGCTGCGCGGGATCACGCGTACCGCGATCAACATCTGGCTACCAGCCCAGGGGAAGAGCCTGCAACAGGAGCTGCTGGAGCACCACGAGCAGGAACCAGGCCACGATAAACGAGAGATCGATTACACCCACCGGTCGCACAATGCGGCGCACAGGCGCGATGAACGGATCGGTGATGCGGGCAAGGAAGCGAATAAAGGCGTAGCGCTCATCGAGGCGAAACCACGACGCGATCGCCCGCACCAGCATTGCCAGGATAAGCACCCCAATGCCATACTTCACAAGGAAGCTGACGAAGGGGATCGGTGGTGAATACAGCGGCATTACAACTACTCCTGTACAGTACGTACTTCAACAAAGGTCATGCCCAGGAACTTGCGACGGGCGATTTCTGTAACACGCACACCATCCAGTTCCGGCAGCGTCGTAAAGTGGCGCTGGACGTATTCACCTAGCGGGCGAGCAGCGGCCCAGCCTGCAAAAGACGAAGCGGCTGCCGTGGCGACGCGCGTGCGTACCTTGCCGGATGCCATGCCCAGCATCGTGCCCAGCGTAATCATCGTGATGCCCACGGCAAGGTTGGTGCCGCAATTGGGATGGATGGCAAGCTCCGCCTCACCGGCCTGCAGGCGCGTCAATGCTTCATCTAGGGAGATGCGTAGCTCTCCCAGATCCACATCGCCGAAGATAATAAAGCCATCCGAACTGGAGCGCGCGCTCACGTTGAGATCGGGGAGGCGACCGCTGAGAATTGTGATGGTGGCATGCTCCAGGGCATGATTCTGACGGATGCGACGGCCAAAGAATAGATCGTCGAGTTTCATTGCTGGTCTCCTTTGTAGACACGTGCACCGAAGATCGCCCGACCAATGCGGACGATGGTGGCACCTTCTTCAATCGCTATAGTGTAATCATCAGTCATGCCCATAGACAGGTGACGCCATGAAGCGGCTGGTACTTCATCCCGTAAATGCTCCAGTAACTTGCGCAAGGCGCGAAAAACCGGGCGCGCCTCTTCCACATCCTCCACCTGAGGCGCAACAGTCATCAGTCCTTGCACATCCAGATGCGGGAGGGCTACGATCTGGCGCGCCAACGCAACCGTTTCGGTCGCCGCAATCCCCTCCTTGCCCTGCTCACCCGAGACATTGACCTCAAGCAGGATCGGCAGACGCTGTTTGTTTTCTTCCTCCACGTAGCGGTTCAGAGCCTGTGCAAGATGCAGCGTGTCGACACTCTGTACATAATCAAATGAACCCGCCACTTTGCGCGCTTTGTTGCTTTGCAAGTGCCCGATCATGTGCCAACGGAGATCCGCTGGACGAAAATCAGCAATCTTGGGCAGCGCCTCCTGCACGCGGTTCTCGCCAAAATGGGTCACTCCTGCATTATACGCCATCTTGACTAGCTCAATGGGTTTCGTTTTCGAAACGGCTATGAGCGTAATGTCCTCTGGCTGGCGACCCGCCCGCCGCGCCGCGCTCTCGATGTTGGCGCGCACGGCGGCGAGGTTGGCAGTGATGCGCTCCTGGTCGCTTATGGGCTGATTATCTAGCACTTCTCTCTATCTCTCCACTGCTGACTGACAATGGTACTCTTATAGAATAATACGTCCGAGGCTTGCGCGGGGTTAGAGCGCCATGCCCTTTACGTGCTGGGTCTGGTAGCGTTCAGGCCACGCAATATCGAGCGCGTGCCAGCTCTGACCCGCGTCCTGAGAACGAAAAACGCCCCGGTTGTTCGCCGCGTAGAATACGCCCGCTTCGGCGGCAAGCAGTGAAGAGATGATCGTCCCCTTCGGACTGGGAAGCCCCGCGCTAACGCGTTGCCACGCGCCACCTCCTGTACGACGGAGAATATAGCTCTCCGCGAAACCTTTCCTATGCGCCTGGATAGGCCCCACAGCTGCGGAGGCGATGATCGTATCCGGATTCCCGGCATCGACCGCCACGCTCCAGAGATAGTGATTAGCGTCGAGTCCGTCCACAATTGTTTTCCAGGTCGCGCCTCCATCCGTCGTTTCGGCGTAACCGCCTGCGCGCATAATCACGCGTGGCTGGAACGGAGGGAGTGCCACCTGTAACCTGGGACGAAAGGCAGGGTCGACGCCACCCGCCGTTTCGTATAAGCGTCCAGGCGCGTGCGCGTGCATAGACAACGCGTGCCCGTCGATCTGTGCCGCTGGATTATGATCCTCCCACGTCAATCCCTTATCAAGGCTGCGCATCACGCCACCGCGCTCGACAGCCACAAAGATGCGCTCAGGATCGACGGGATCGGGCTGTATCCATCGTATATGGTGCGTATATGGCCTCGGAGGGAAGCTCCAGGTCGATTTTGAGGGAATGTCCTGCAACGATGTGCGTTCCTGCCAGGTCTCGCCGCCATCTTCGGAACGGTAGAGCGTGCTCGGCTCGGTCCCGGCCCATACAACGCCATACTCGCCAACACGCTCGCTGGCGCTAACCGCGACCGACATCACCATCTCATGTTGAATGCCTTGCCCTACGGCGCTCCAGGTGAGGCCAGCATCATTGCTATACCATAGCCCTTTATTGGTAGTACCACAATAGACACGCTCAGGTCTGTAAGGATCAACCGCGACGCACTCGGGTGACATGTCAGTAAAGCGTACATCAAGCTGCCACTGATCCTGTTGACTCTGCACGATGGCGATCTCGTTTTCTATCCCTATATAAATTCTGGTCATGTAAAGTTCCCCTTTTCCTCCTGGAATACATATGTATGTTTCTCTGCATGACTCCTATTGTACTACTTTACGGATTGTACGCGCCTGCGGCGCTTGCAAGTGGTCTGAACAAAGAAACTGAACAGTTCCCCTTTCTTGATCTTCTGCCATGGGCATGTTACTATGAGCAAGGAAGAGAAACGAATACCAGCAACGGAAGGAGGTGTGCAATGCCGATGTTCTTCTCAATCGTGCCTTTTGTAATATTATTTGTAGTCGCGCTCTCGCTGCTTAGCACCGCCTTCTGGATATGGATGGTGGTCGACTGCATAATGAACAAGAGGCTCTCAGACATGCAGAAGGCCCTGTGGGTGGTACTGATCCTCTTTACCCACTTTATCGGCTCGCTCATCTACTTCTTTGTTGGACGCCAGGGGCAGGCGAAGCAGCCTACCTATCAATACTACGAACAAAGACGGACATCCTATCACTTTGACCCACCACAGTCCAACCGCTCATATGAGCAGGGATATCAAGCACCGCCAGCGGCCCCACAACAGCATAACAACGTTCCCCCTCCCACCTATCCAGAGCAGGTACAACGCTCCCCTGTAGACTACGAACAGCCCCAGGCCATGTACCCTCACGAACAGCGCGAAGACTGAACTTTTGGAGCCGTGAGTATACTGGAATCAGAAGGATGTAGAAAAGCTCCTTCGAAGTCAAGTCTTTCACTGATACATTCGCAACAACCTGTTTTTCACGCGAGATAGAGATGCTTAAATAAGAGCTCAGTTGATTTTGACCAGGAAGATGTGAAGAAGGTGGGGAGAAGGAGAAACAACCTCATGCTTACAAAGAAGATAAAATACCCGCTGCTGTCTGTTGTCGCTCTAGCCTTGTGTTTGACGTTGACGGCGCTATTCCCTGTTACCCACGCGGCGGCAGGACCGAACCGGCTGTTGACTCCAACAATTTCGGCGAGGGGGCCGAACCGGATGCTGATCGTGCGCTCTGTGGGCGCTGGCGATCATGCCGCGCGCGAGATGGTGTCTAACGTCCAGGTAGTGCAACAGCTCTACTACCATATACTCTCTCTGCCGCCAGCGCCCACGCACCAGATCTGTCCCCTTTATATTATTGCCGAGTACCAACTGACGTTTTTGCGCAACCGCACTACCGTCACAAGGATGAGCCTGCTGCAAGGCGGCTGCCCGACGATAACGCTGCGTTCCGGCGCTAAACGGGCACCCGATGATATCTTCTGGTCGCTGTTTGAGCAGGCAAGCGACTTTGGGGTGAAGAAGGCAATGACTCAGGCGACGGTTGCCGCTCAGCCCACTGATGCTTATGCTGGTACTACAATAGTTATGGGAGCGCAA
This sequence comes from Chloroflexota bacterium, assembly GCA_030854195.1. GTDB lineage: Bacteria > Chloroflexota > Ktedonobacteria > Ktedonobacterales > Ktedonobacteraceae > JACDAE01. The sequence continues at coordinate 12,218 of JALYTQ010000093.1, read as the reverse complement.
TAAGCACAGGGAAGCGTCCGGTCGTGCCCTGCTCTGCACGGTGTGAGAAGAATAAGTCGTTGCGGCAACTGGTGCAGATCTCCATCACCTCGATATGCTCCGGCAAGAGGCCGGCCATAAGGAGCTGGTTGCGGTTCGTTGCCTGCAGGTCCAGGCGTAGACTCGTCCGGTCGGGTAAAGGGAGAGTGGAGAAGACTGCGGATTCGTGTACAAGGTCGCGGTACCGTTCTGGCGTGGGCGGCTCGTCGAACTGTAGCTGGCCCAGGAAGAGTTGCCTGACGGTCTCGCTGACCTCGTAGCAGCAGCTCCCGATCGCGGGTCCGATGCCCGCAAGGATGTTGCGCGGCAGACAGCCGAATTGCTCATGCATAGCGGCGACGGTGGCGGCGACGATGCCGCGTGCCGTGCCGCGCCAACCTCCGTGCGCCTGGGCGACGACCTGCTCGACCGGATCGTAGAGCAGGATGGGGACGCAATCGGCGAAGGAGAGCGCTATAACGATGCCGCGCTCCCTGGTGATTAGCGCGTCGGCTTTGTGAATCGTCTCAGGCGTCCAGGCGCGCTCATAATAGGAGTGGTTGGCCCAGTCGGTGCGCCACGGGCTGTCCGCGTCGTAGATGGCGATAGCGGCTCCGTGCACCTGCCATAATGTGACGCACGGGGAGTCCGCGAGGTCGAGCGCCTGCAGCGCCAGGACGCGATTGCGCATCACATTGTCGATGCTGTCTCCTTGTTTGAAGGGCGGCGTAGAGGTATTGAGGCTAGCGTATGGTGCCTGGCTGCATCCTCCCTGCCGCGTAAAGATGCCGTGTGTCAGACCCGGAAAATGGCGGTAGTGGCTAAATTGCAGGTAGCGCACACCGCCCGACTGTTGTTCGATCAAAGCGACTCCTCTGGTTGTGCTGTGTCATGCTGTTCCAGCATATCACAACCTCGCGAGAGACGCCAATGCCCATTGGGGGCTAGCCAGCCGAGACGTTGCAGCCACCTGAAAGGATGCCGAGCTGGAAGATATTGCTGACCACAGGCTGGATGTTCGCGCAATTGGGTATAATCACGTCCTGGTTGGCACCCACGGCGGGATCGTAGACGGTCTGGTAATCGCCGAAATCCTGGTTGCCGTTGCCCGGTCCCAGCGTGATGCGGCTGATCGACTTGCTATCCAATGTGCGCCCGAAGTTCGCGAAGGCCAGCATTTCCTGCTCGCTGAGGTCGGTGTAGACCTGTCCGCGCATGTCCTTGAGCAGGTCGGAGAGATGGTCGATTACGCTACCCACGTTGAGCTTCTGCTTGAGCGCTTGCAGAACCTGCTGCTGGCGCTGCGTGCGCCCAATGTCGCCCACGAGGTCAGAATGGCGCGTGCGCACGTAGTCTAGCGCCTGCGACCCGTTCATGTGTTGCGGCCCCGGCGCAATGTAGAGGCGCTTGTATGCATAGGGATCATGAGGGTCGCTCCCCTTACCTGTATCATCGGGATAGTTATCGTCGACAACCGGATGCGTGGCATCTATATCCACGCCTCCAAGTGTATCGATAACCTTGGCGAAGCCGCTCAGGCCGACCCAGGCGTAGCGGTCGATCGGGATGCCGTAGTCGCTCTCAATGGTGAGGCGGGCGCTGCGCACGCCATCGTCGAAGCTGTCATGCTGGGTGACGCCCAGGAAAAACGCCTGGTCGATCTTGTGCATACCGCCTATCTGCGGAACGGGCACCCACGAATCGCGTGGAATGGAGACCATATGCACGGTCTTATTGGCGGTATCGACATGGACCACCATCATAACCTGCGTCAGGACCGCCGGGAAGGTATATTTCCCGTCGTTGTCGCTGCCCATAAGCAGGAGGTTCCAGGAGCGTCCGTCGATCGCATCGTACGAAGGGGTCGTTCCTATCTGCGGTTCGGCGGTGCTCCTGCTGACCGGGTGGACGAACTGCGCGACCGGCTGCTGAACGTTTTGGTAGTAGAAATAATAGCCAGCGGCAAATACTCCACCAACCAGCACGAGGAAGGCCAGGAAAATAGTCAAGGCGATGCGCGTAGGGTTGCGCCGCTTTTTGCCCATCTTTCTGATTCTGACCGTCGGCATCTCAGGAGTTGTCTGTGGAGGCGTCTCCGCGGGCATAGGGGGAGTGCGTGGTGGCACAGATGCATTCTGCACAGGCACAGCGGGCGGTGTCGATGGTGGCTCCGCAGGCTGATCGGGACGCCTGGTGAGTTTGATGGTGGGTTCGTCATCCATAAATACACTTATTACCCTTCAGTATGGAATTTTCGGGAAAGCGGGAAAGTGCATCCATCTCGTCCCTGTTTGCGTGGATGCCGGACCATTGCACAAGCCTATAAGCATAGTATAACGAAGAGAGACAAAATTACCAGTTATCAATATACTTTTTTAAACGAAATAGTGGGGGCAAGTGATACAATGGCATCATCATTTCCGAGTAGGAAGGATTTCAGGTATGAATCTTGAACGTATTCAAGAGGCTTTGCGCGCAGAAATGTGCGACGGCTGGCTTTTTTATGATTTCCGTAAGTCGAATCCTATCGCGTACCAGGTGTTGGAACTGCCTCTCGACGAGATGTATACGCGGCGCTGGTTCTATTTTGTGCCCGCCGCTGGGACGCCGACGGCCCTGGTGAGCGCGGTTGAGGCGCACGTGCTGCGTTCGCTCCCTGGAGCGCGCCTGGTCTTTCACACCTGGCAGGAGATGCACGCGCAGCTGCGCACGCTTCTGCAAGGGAGCAGGCGCATCGCGATGGAATATTCGCCTATGAACGCCATTCCCTATATATCACGCGTCGATGCGGGCACATTGGAGCTGATTCGCTCCTTCAACGTCGATGTCGTCAGTTCCGCCAATCTCTCGCAGCGTTTCGTCGCTCAACTGAGTGCCGCCCAGATGCAGAGCCACCGCGCTGCCGGGCGACGACTGATCGCGGCGAAGGACGCGCTCTTCACCCAACTGGGCAGCGATCTGCGTTCGGGCGTCGTACTCGACGAATATCAGGTGCAACAACGCTTCATAGTGCTGATAGAGCAGATGGGCCTGATTGTGCCAGAGCCGCCGATTGTGGGCGTGAACGCCAATAGCGGCAATCCACACTACGAACCGACCAGCCAGGTATCCAGTCCGATACAGCGCGGCGACCTGATCCTCTTCGATTTCTGGGCGCGCTTTCCCCAGGACGATGCCATCTACGCTGACTATACCTGGGTCGCCTTCGCTGGCACGCGCGACGAGATTCCCGCCCGGCAGCGCGAGATCTTCGAGCTGGTGCGCGCAGCCCGCGATACCGGCATCGCCTTCATCCGCGAGCGCATGGCGGCGGGCGAGCGCGTCGAGGGTCGCCGGGTCGATGACGTTACGCGTGCCAGCATTGCTCGCGCCGGTTACGGAGACTATTTCGTCCATCGCACAGGCCACAGCATCACTACCTTTGAGCACGGCAACGGTGCCAACCTGGATAACCTGGAAACGCAGGACGAGCGCATCCTCTTATCCAATACATGCTGCTCCGTCGAGCCCGGCATCTACCTGCCCGAATTCGGCATACGCAGCGAGGTCAATCTGCTGATCCTGGAAAACGACGCGGAGGTGACGGGCGTGCCCGCGCAGGAAGAGATCGTCGCATTATTGTAGCGCGCGGTAACCATGAACGAGACATTTCAGGCACTTGTAAAATTTTCGTGTATGCTCTAAATACCAGTCTGAAATGTCTCTACGGTAGTGTCGCTTAAATTAAAAATCCTGGTATAGGTTGGGAGTGCCCTCCACTAATATAACATAGAGGATCTTGAACATTACATTTGTACTAGATCCATAAATCTTTTTGTATTTAAAAACTTACAAACGTCTATATACCTGTACTAATGGCGATCTACTTCACTTCCACGTTCTAAACTAAACATTATGAGCAGGATGAAAAGGAGAAGATGCGATGGCAATAGAACAGCCCTATCAACTCCGGAAGCAAAAGCAGCCTTTATTAGCGACGAGTATTATAATAGGGGTCGTAACTGTAGTGTCTATGACTACATTGATTGTCGCGGGATACTGGTTTAGTTGGGCATGGGCGGGCTTTTCTAACAAGACCTTGTGGGATTGGATGCAATTGCTCATTGTTCCAATGGTACTGGCCATTGGGGCATTTATGTTTAACCTCGCAACAAACAAAAATGAACGCAATATAGCGGAGCAGCAAAATGAAACAGATCATGATATTGCATTAGATAACCAGAGGGAAGATGCGTTACAATCATATCTTGATAAAATGTCGCGGCTACTCCTGCGAGACAACTTGCGCCATTCAAAGCCAGATGACGAGGTGCGATACATTGCACGCGCGCGAACCTTAACAGCACTGCCCAGGTTAGATCCCAGTCGTAAAGGAAGCCTTATACAGTTTTTGTACGATTCTAGCCTGTTGCATATCGTGAAATTGAGCGGTGCTGATCTGAGTGAAGCTGCACTGAGTAGTGCAGACTTGAGCAATGTCGATCTGAGTGGTGCCAATTTGTGTCAAGCCAATCTAAGTTCTGCTAAATTGCATGCTACCAACCTGAGCGGTGCCAATTTGAGTGGTGCCAGATTACCTGAGTCTGACCTGAGCCATGCTGATCTAAGTGGTGCAATTCTGGATGGTGCTAACCTGAGTCAGGCATGCGTGATAAACGCCAATCTGAGCGGTTCCTCTTTATGTAATGCTGACTTGAGTAATGCCGATCTAAGCCATGCCAATTTGAACAATGCCACTCTACACCAAGCCAACTTGAACAAATCTCCCTTGGAGCATGCTTACCTTCATGATGCCGATCTGAGCCATGCTACGTTAAGGAGAGCCAATCTGACTGGTGCCCATCTAAACCGTGCTACTCTAAGTAAGGTCGATCTACGGGATGCTCTTCTAAACCGCGTTGACTTGAGTGATGCCATTGTGAGCCGTTCCTCGCTACGTAATGCCGACCTGAGTGATGCCAATTTAAGCCATGCTGATCTAAGATATGTTCACCTGAATAATGCTAGACTGATACAAACAATATTTGTTGGTACTAAGCTGAATTATGCTGACATGAGAGAAGCCAATCTAAGCCGCGCCAATCTGAGTCATGCCAATCTGAGCAATGCCAGGCTAAAAGGTGCAGACTTGAGTGATGCGAATCTGAACAATACTCTTATTACTCAGAAACAGATAAAAGATATTAAAAAAACTGAGCATTGAGATAGTTATCGTCCATGTTCCAGCATTTATTCAAGAGGATTTTAATGCAATGGTAGATAGTCAAACGGGTCTTGCTAAAGCCTTGATTACCTTGTCGTGCCGTGTTACAACCCCCATATAGCTAGGGCGTATATACAGGTAAGAAGAGAGCAACACAATGTTATTGCGAGGGCGCAAGGCATTTTTATCCATATATAAGGGAGGCACGAATCTATGGACGACGAGTATGGGCGCTATGGGCAGAACCCAGACCCTACCAACAATGGTCAGCCTGGGCCGGATAGCCAGGATAATATCGATAAGCGTATAGAAGATATTCGACGCGTGGTGACGCGGGGCGCGAACGAGGCAACGCAGCGCTTCCGCAAGGTCGTCGATAAAGCGGGCGGCTACTGGCAGCAGGCCCAGGCCACTGCGGCACCGCGCCAGATTGATGATGTAGAGGAGCAGCGTATCCGTCAACTGACGAATATCTGGAGCAACGAGAACTGGCGCACGGCCCGCGATCTGGGCACCTATATGGAGATCGGCTCGTACAGCAACGACGAGGTGTGGGAGATTACGCTACAAACGCGCTGGGAGACGCGCGCGATGGAGGTCGTCTCTGAGCCGTACGCGGGCAAGTCCGTTGCTGGCCTGAAGCCGCTCCTGCCTGCGTGGGACTACGATCTACCCGAGGTTGTCGGCCTGAAAGCGCCTTCGACGCGCACGCGGCTGGAAGGTCTGGATGAGACCGTCGGCTGTACCGCGTGTAATGGGACCGGACATGTGCTGTGCTCCAATTGTAACGGGCGCGGCTGGGTTGTCTGTCCCGACTGCAAGGGGCGCACCAAAAAGCGCTGCACAACCTGTCGTGGTCGTGGCTACGTAGCCGATTGGTCTACAATTGAGAAGAAGACATTCTTCAAGAAGCAGGCCGATAACGTCGTAGGCTCGGTCGGTGATAAGGTCTCGGATGTCTTCGAGGGCATTCGCCAGCAGGGCGTGCCGATCCCCAATCCCGTCGATGCCGATCCCGCCGCCAAGGGACCGACGATTCCTTGCCCGGACTGCGTGAAGGGCGAGGTCGATTGTACCTGCGGCAACGGCAAGCGCGTCTGCGAGACCTGCCAGGGAGCGAAGATGTCGCCTTGTGCCACTTGCGGTCGCACCGGCAAAGTCGTGCGCCATCGCGAGATTGTGCGCCGCTTCGATCTGCGCACCCAGACACGCTTCATCGGCGACTGCCCTATTCCAGCGGCGCAACTGGTCAAAGCGAGCGGAGACCTTATCTACAACGATGAAGTCAAAGAGACGCTCTATGCTGATGCGCCACCCGAGGGCGTACCAATGGACGTATGGCGCTCTACAGTCGAGCTTGTGCAGTCCGAGAGCGCGAGTCCCACAAAGGCGAATGTCGATCCACAGGCGGCCTCAAGGGCGACCTTGCAGGTCATCGAGCTTGTGCGCATCACCTATACTACCGTGCAGTATCACTACAATAACCAGGACTACACGCTCTACATCTACGACGGCGAGGGCAGGGAGAAGTTCTACTCCGACCGCTTCCCGGCGCGCTGGGACCGCATTGAGCGGCTGGTCAAAGCTATCTCCAACGATCTGTTAACACCGGCCCAGAAGGAGGCGCAACAGAACAACCAATCTTCCGGCCCTTATCGCGTCCCCGTAGAGGTGCCGCCCTATTCCATTAACGAAGAGGACGAAGACGACCTGCCAGGGAAGCAGTAAAAAGTACTGATCCTGCTCGGAGACATAAACTGGTCTGAGATTTTTGGGGTAGGGACCAGCTTCAGCGCGTCCGTGATTTATCATGTTACTTCTCGCTAATAACGAGAAAACCGGGCTCAACGGGTAGAGAATGATAAATCCGGACGCGCTGAAGCTGGTCCCTACTGTGGTTAAGAGGGTTCAATGACCTTTGACAGAGCACTACCCCTATCAGAGAATTGGTCAAAAAAATGTGTTGGTGGGAGAAACCAGAATGGGCAAGATCCATCCCTACTGAAGAGTTGAAAGGATAACGTGATGACGGAACCCATCTCGACTCCGCCCGATCGCTGGGACGAGGAAAATTCGCAACTATTTCTAGAGATGAGCGCGCTCTTTGTGCCCGCCCGCGCCGAACAGACGAGCGCGCTGCTGGGGCTGATCCCCGCTCAGCGCGAGGAGTTCTTCACCATTGCAGAGTTGGCGGCTGGCGGAGGCGAGTTGGCAGAGACGATCCTCGAACACTTCCCCAATGCCCACTACCTCGCCCTCGACGGCTCGACGGTCATGCTAGAGCAGCTACACACGCGGCTGGCCCGTTTCGGCGAGCGAGTCACGCTGCGCGAGTTCGACATCGCCGAGCAGGAGTGGCGCGCACAACTGCCCTCGCCGCTGCGCTGCGTGCTCTCGTCGCTCTGCGTACACCATCTCTCCGACGAAGGGAAACGCCAGCTCTTCAACGACATGCTGCCGCGCCTTGAGCCGGGCGGTGCCCTGTTGCTGGCCGATATCGTCAAGCCCGCCAACCAGCGGATCGCCGATCTCTTCGCGCAGCAGTACGACGAGATTGTACGCGAACAGAGTCTCGCGGCTAGAGGCGACCTGAGCGGCTTCCAGAGCTTCACCGAGCGACAATGGAACTATTTCCGCTACGATTATATCTTGCCTGATACTATCGACACGCCTTCCCTCCTCAGCAAGCAACTGGCGTGGCTGAGCGAGGCTGGCTTCAGCGCCGTCGATTGCTATTGGATGCGCGCCGGACACGCGGTCTACGGCGGCTATAGGTAGCTCTTTTGATGCTGTCAAAAAGGCGTCCAGCTACGGTATCACCACTGTATTGGCTCCGCTGGGCGGCAGGTTCTTGATCTTCTGCTGCCAGAGTTGCGCACCGTTGGACCCCTTTAGCGCGGAGAAGACGTGAAACTCTTCGAAATTTAGTGTCGTCTCGCCCACCAGATAGATTGTGCTGTTTCCAACCACGAGGAGCCCTGGATACAGACCCTGCGGCACGTTATAGCGTCGTACCTCGCCGCCATTTTTATTCAGGGCTACAATGTAGTGTGGCGTGAACGCTAACTGCCCATCGGCCATGCGCTGCTTGTTCTCCTGAATGTGCGCGTCGCCAACTTCTACATAGAACGTGCCATTGTTCACCGTACTGAGATTGACATCGCCGTTTGCGTGATAGGTCCAGACCTTCTTGCCACTCTGTGCATTCACTGCATATGTGTAACCATTCTGCATATTGAGGTAGAGCAGGCCATTATCCAATACCGGCTCGTCCAGGATCTCGCTATCCGTAGAGACGGTCCAGAGCTGCGAGCCGGTCTTTGTAGCGTATGCCGCCTCGTAAAAGCTCTTTCCCGCCGCTAGAGGCGTGGCGACCATGTAGACAAGTGCATTATTCGCCAGCAGATGAAAAAACTGATAGCCCTTTTCTAATTGAGTACTCCAAAGCTGCTTGCCACTCTTAGCATCGACGGCGCTGAAAACGCCTCCGCCGTTATAGTAAGAGAAGCTGGTATAGACTGCGTTCTGCGCGACTATCGCATCCATTATCTGAAATGAGGAGGAAGACTCGCCCGTAGTGAGGAGAGAGGTTTGCCATAATTCTGCCCCGGTCCGCGCATCTATTGTATGCAGCGTGAAACCTTGCAATAGATAGAGCAGCCCTTTCGTCGCTGACTGTCCAGGCACTATATACGTAGCGAGATCAACAGCTTTTGCCCAGAGTTCTTTGCCTGTAGAGGTATCCAACGCGTGTAGTGATCCATCTATGGCAACGATATAGACAACGTTGCCGACCACCACGGGGACCGCGTTGGAGCTATTGTTATAGGCTCCCCAATGCTGTTGCCAGCGCGCTTTGCCCGTGGTAGCATCCAGCGCGTAGAGAGCGTTGCCCGTCGAGATGTAAACGCGGTTCCCGACGACCGTGGGAGCGGTTGAGAAGACGCTATAGCGATTAGCGGTCTGGTAGTGCCAGAGCAAAGCGCCCGTTCGCGCATCAAATTTATATACCGTCGTTTCGTATGCTGTATATATACCTGATGATGTGGCTGAAGTTGTAGATAAAGTTGTAGATAAAGTTGTAGATAAAGTTGTAGCTGGTGTACTTGCCACTTCTCGATGCGACAGGTTTGCTATTCCAATACCCATCAGTATAACTACCAGCAGCAAGATAATTATTGCTATAACTGAGCGTGAGGAAAAGATTTTTCCTGGCATGGCGATCTCCTTTGAAGCACTATAAGTATCTATTCATCTGAACAGCTTCCTTCATTATGGAGTCGTTTTTCGCCGCGAAAACGTTGCAGATTATTAGGAAGTATAGGCATGAAAGAGAGGGGGAAATTATCTTGCCACTTCATTCAGGTCGCTACTGACGCCCTTTGAGCTTGCGCCACCCACCTGCGCGGTTATTGGCAATAATGGCTTGAAAGAGGTTCAACAAGGCGCGCTCGTTGATGGTTTCGTCCTGACGGATTTGAATCGCCCGTGCTGTCAGGTTGCCTTGCCCCTGGTTAATAATGCCCTCAGGATCGGGTACGATGGGATCATAGATGAAGATGTTGAGGTGATCCTTCGCCCCCAGTAATGCGCAAATGTTGCCATTCAGTGTAAAATAAGGCTGCTTTGTGCGCTTGATGGTCTCCGTCACCTCCGGGTCGGCGGCGTGGACCAGATCTCGCACCTGGCGGCACATATCCTGCTGCCAACCAGGGAGCGTCTGAATGTATTTATCAATGCGGGAGTCGGTCTGATATGTACTCATGCAATGATGATACCACAAGTCCAGGTACTTCTGAGGAAAATGTATTATGTATGCCTTATCTGCTGAAATCTACCAATTTGCCGAGGCCAACCGACTCGGCGACCCTATCGCCAGTTACGAAATGCGTCCCAGGATCATCAGACGCTATAGTGGCCCGCTGCATATCACTATCGCGCTCTTTGGATTCGGCCTGTTTGCTCTGGTGACCGCTATCTATCTGTGTACGCAAGCTTTTACCCCTACCACTACCTGGGATGATGTACGCTTTTTAGCCGCCTTGCCTTTCTGCTCGGCTCTCGCGTTCCTGCTGTTTCTGACATATCATAGCGACATAACGTATCAAAAGACCTCTCTTACTGTTTGCGAACGCGGCCTGCTTGGCTACAATGAGAGCACCAGGGATGTAACTGCCATTCTCTGGGACACCATCGAGTCAGTCTGGTGCGACGTTGCGCGTGTCTATAGTTCCGATGCAGGCGACAAGAGGAGGCGCTTCGGTTGGAAGTATGTCTTTCAATGTAACGATGGTCAGAGGTTCGCCTTCTCAGGTTATGAAGGCGCGTTTGCCCTCAGTTATGTCGTCGATAGAGAGATCAACGCTCGCCTGCTGCCCGGAGCCATTGCCGCCTACGATGCTGGCCGCACCGTTTCCTTCGGCGCTATCCAGATCAGTCAGGAGGGTTTGCAGGTTGGGCATAAGGCCATCCCCTGGCAAAACATTCTCTCCATCGAAATGGAGGGCGAACAAATTATCGTACGCTTGCCTGATTGGCAAAGCTGGGTGGGCAACTCGAAGGCCGCGACGCCTAATGTCAGCGTGCTCAAGGCGCTTATTCAGTACATTAGTGCCGGGGAAAAGAACCTGATGGATGTAAATGGTCATCCAGATCTGGTCTTTTCCCACAAACGCATTGAGCCGCGGAAACGAAAACACTCCAGGTATAAACCCAGAAGCCGCTCCTCTTGAGTAGGGATGGGCTGGCCTCCATCCGCTTGCCCATAATGCAACGCCCGTACCTGGTCGAGCTACCTGGGCCGGATGGACGCAAGGCCCATCCCTACTGGTTGAGGTATTCGATTAAGGCGTCGCGCTTTACCTGAACCTGCTTGCCTTCGACATCCATGCCAGCGGCCTGCAGGTCTTTGACGGTGACGAGATCGTCGACGAGCTCCTCTTCTTTAATCAGGATGGCGTAGGCGGCACCTGACGCGTTTGACTGTCTCATCTGCGCCTTGCGGCTGCGATCGCCGTAGCTCATCTCGGCCTTGATGCCAGCTCGCCGCAGTTCTGCGGTGATCTGGACCGCCGCGTTTTTGAGTTCGGCGGTGCGGTCGAAGTACACGACGAAGGCGCGCGTCTGCTGCTCCTCAGGCGGTGTAATGCCCTGGCGCTTGAGCTCCAGGATGATGCGCTCGATGCCAGCGCCGAAGCCGATGCCGGGCGTCGGCGCGCCGCCGAGGATCTCCGCAAGACCGTCGTAGCGCCCGCCGCCGTTCAGCGCTACCTTGTCTAGCTCGGAGGTGAACTCGAAGACGGTGCGCGTGTAGTAGTCCAGTCCGCGCACCAGGAGCGGATCGAGCGAGACCGGCACCTGGTAGAACTCCAGGAAGCGCTGCACCGCCGCGAAATGCTCGCTACACTCGGCACAGAGATGATCCGCGCTCTTGGGCGCGTTCCTGATCTTCTCCTGGTCCTGCGGCTCCTTACAGTCGAGCAGGCGCAGCGGATTTTTATTGAAGCGCACCTGGCAGTCCTGGCAACTGTCGGCGAGCAGGGGCCGGTAGTAGTCCTTGAGTACCTCGATATATTGGGGGCGACAGTTGCGGTCGCCGATGCTATTGATATAGACGCGGATATGCTGCAAGCCCAGGCGCGTGTAGACCTGGTAGAGCAGGCCGATCATCTCAGCATCGATCGCCGGATCGGTCTCGCCCAGCGCCTCGCATCCGAACTGGTGGTGCTCACGATAGCGGCCTGCCTGTGGCTTATCGTGGCGGAACATCGGTTCGCTCATATAATACAGCTTGACCGGTTGTGGCAGCTTGAACATGCCGTGCTCCAGATAGGCGCGCACGACACCAGCGGTCCCCTCCGGTCGCAGCGAAAGATTGAGCGCCCGGCCCTCTTTGTCGGCACGATCATCAAAGCTGTACATCTCTTTATCGACGATATCGGTCCCCTCGCCCGACGTGCGGCGGAATACGGCGGTCTCTTCCACTAGCGGCGTCTCG
>JALYTQ010000355.1 GCA_030854195.1 Chloroflexota bacterium | reverse complement strand
ATTCACGACTGGTCACGATGATAGAGGAATTGCGTAATGCCTCCATCGCCTACAATCATCTCTATGCAGCCGCCGACGTTCCTAGAGATGCAGAGCGTTTTAACAGGGAGCATCGTGAGATTCTTGCCGCGTGCCAGGCCAATGATCCGGTTCGTGCGGCCAATGCGGTGCGCCACCATATTCAACAGACCATCATTCATGTCAAGCACGTGCTTGAACAGGCGGAGAACGAATAAGAGGGCAGACAGCAGTGTTCTTTGAACGATCGAGCGACTTGTGAAGGAGCGACTTTCATGCCAAAAGATAGCTATCCGGCTGCTATGAACGAACCCGAAAAAGACATTCAACACCGGCAGAACGCTACAATTCCAGCAGGATCAGCACGACATCGCGAAGATTACCCGCTGGTTACTGGACGTGCCCACTATGTCGATGATCTGCGATCCGAGCCGGGGCGACCTGCCGCGCTGCATATGGTGGTGGTACGCAGTCCTTATGCGCATGCTGAAATCCAGGCTATTCACCTGCAAGATGCACAAGCACTGCCTGGTGTCGTGGTGGCACTTCCGGCGAGCGATCTCGTCGAGACGATGCCTGCAATGGAGGGCATCCCTGTTCCGCGCACGCGGAATACGCCGCTGCGCAAACCACTGGCCACTCAGCGTGTACGCTACGTCGGCGATCCCGTGGCCGTCATCGTGGCTGAAAATCTCGCTGTGGCCCTGGATGCCCACGATCTTGTCGATATCGACTACGCGCCGCTGCCAGCGGTAGTCGACCCAGAGGAGGCACTAGCTCCTGACGCACCTGTCCTCTACGAGGAATTCGGCTCAAATGTGGCCTTCCATACGCAGATTGGCGGTGGTGATATTGACGCCGCGTTCGCGCAAGCCGCGCGTATCACCCGCCTGCGCGTAGTCAACCAGCGCGTCGCCCCCAGTTCGTTAGAGCCGCGGGCCTGCCTGTTCGACTTTGATCCAGCCAGCGGCGAGCTACGCGCCTGGCTCTCATCGCAGGCCATCTATGCCGCCAGGGAGACGCTGGCGACCTTCCTGGGCCTCAATCGCGAGAATATTCGCGTTTTCAACGCGGAAGTCGGTGGAGCTTTCGGCACGAAATCGGCCTTTGTGGGCGAAGAGATCGCGGCGGCTGCACTGGCTGTGCGCCTGGGGCGACCCGTCAAGTGGATCGAGAGCCGCAGCGAGAATCTGCAAGCACAAACGCAAGGGCGCGGACAGGTCAACTATATCGAGGCCGCCTATCAGGCTGATGGCCGCTTGCTCGGCCTGAAAGTACACAGTATCGGCGATCTAGGCGCGTTCCTGGCCAGCACGACAACCATGGTGCCTGTTGGCACAGCTTCGCTGCTCAATGGCCCGTATCGCATCCAGGCCATTGAGAGCCAGGTGATCGGCGTCTTCACGAATAAAGTGCCAACCGGCGCGTATCGGGGCGCGGGCCGACCCGAAGCCGCCTATATCCTGGAGCGTACCATGGATCGTATCGCCCAGGAAACGGGCGTTGATCCTGTCGAGGTGCGTCGCCGCAATCTGATCGCGCCCGAAGCCTTTCCCTACACCAGCCTTCTCGGTGCTCACTATGACAGCGGCAATTATCAGGCTGCCCTGGAAAAAGTCGTGGAGTTGGGCGATTACGCGGGCTGGCGTGCGAAGCAGCAAGAGATGCGCCAGCAAGGCAATGCCCAGCTGCTAGGAATCGGTCTGGCGACCTTTATCGAGTTCTCTGGTGGGGCGATGGGCGGTCTGGGCATGCCGAAGGAGGCCGCGACAGTGCGCGTGCGCCGCGATGGCAGTATTCTGGTGCAAAGTGGTGTGGCAACCAATGGGCAGGGCCACTTCACGACCTTTGCACAGATCGCTGCCGCCGTTTTCGCTGTTCCCGCTTCACAGGTCGAGGTGCAGATGAACGATTCGGCTCTGCCCGCCTTTGGCATTGGCACCTTTGCCAGCCGCACCGCGCAAATCGCTGGCACCGCCGTTCACCTGGCAGCCGAAGCCGTGCGAGACAAGGTTCTGGACCTCGCCGCGCTCCAACTGGAAGCCTCCCCTTCCGACCTCGAACTGGCAAATGGCCAGATCAGCGTGCGCGGCGTCCCCACGCGTGCAATCAGTCTGAGCAATCTAGCAACCATGGTAGAGGAGCAACCAGAATTGATTGAGCGCGAACAGCCTAATCCGGTCAATGGTGTGCCTATTGAAGGTCTGGCAGCCTGGCGCGACTTCAGTCCGACGAGCGCAACCGTTTGCTCAGGCGCTCACCTCGCCGTCGTCGAAATCGATGCTGAAACGGGCGAAATACATATCCTGCAGTATGTAGCGGTCGATGACAGTGGCAAGGTGCTCAATCACCACCTGGCAGAGGCGCAGATTCATGGCGCGCTCGCTCAGGGCATCGGCCAGGCACTCTACGAAGAGACGGTCTACAGCGAGGACGGACAGGTGCTCTCCGGCACGCTGCTGGACTACGTTCTGCCAATCGCAGAGCAAATTCCCGCCTTCCTGACCGCTTTTGTCGAAACACCTTCGCCGATTAATCCGCTGGGTATCAAAGGCATAGGCGAAAGTGGCACGACTGGCGCGCCACCCGCCATTGTCAACGCCGCGCTGGATGCACTGGCTCCGCTGGGGATTCGCACCCTTGATATGCCGCTCAAGCCAGAGAAAATCTGGGCGAAAATCACGACTGCCCACGCCGGGAAGCCGCCCGAAGCTGATCCTCCTGCCATCTTTAGCACACTCAAGGCCGATCAGGAGGGCGGAACCTCTCTGTTCGCTTAGCGCAGGGCCAACACCCCAGGAGATCTCGTCAGTGACGCATTCTCACAAAATCTCTTCTCTACCATTACTCTTTGCGCGCTTTCTCCTTATCGGCGGCGGGCAACACCTCGTCGATCAGGCCGTACTCGATGGCCTCTTCCGCGCTGAGGAAGAAGTCGCGCTCGGTGTCGCGCTTGATGCGCTCCAGCGATTGGCCTGTGTGCTTCTGGATGATGCCGTTCAGGGTGTCGCGCATGTACAGGATCTCGCGGGCATGGATGTCTATATCGGTCGCCTGCCCCTCGATGCCGCCACCGGAGATGAGCGGCTGGTGCAGGTGGATGCGCGAATTCGGCAGGGCGCGCCGCAGTCCCTTATCGCCAGCTAACAGCAGGATAGTGCCGAAGCTGGCGGCATAGCCGACGCAGGTGGTAGCAACCGGGCAGGGAAGCTGACGCATGGTATCGTAGATCGCCAGCCCGGCCCTGACGCTCCCACCCGGCGAGGTGATGTACAGGTTGATCTCGCGTTCCGCGTTCTCCGAAGCTAGAAAGAGCAGTTGCGCGACAATCAGGTTCGCCATGCCCTCCTCGACTGGCCCATTGACCATAACAATCCGTTCCCGCAATAGCCGCGAATAGATGTCATAGGCGCGTTCGCCGCGTCCCGTTGTTTCGATCACTGTTGGTATAACCGCACGTATGGTCATGTCGACCTCCTTTATTGCAACTTCTGTCTTACAAAGTAGTAATGGATCAGCGCGACACCGCCCGCCGGATTCTGTGGGAGCACCCCGTTGAGGAGCCAACCCTCGTTTCCTAATTCGTTTAGACGCTCGACATCGGGCAGTGCCCTCTCGTTCGTATCAATCGTCAGGATGTAGTACTCCCAACGGGCATGCTGTACAGGGACATCTTCATAGACCATGATCTTTGGCGTAAAGCCCAGCGAAGGTTGCTCTACATTGTGCGCGCACGTTCGCGCATGTACTGTAACAGACATCGGTCTCTTCCTCCTATCGTTCACAAATGGGACATTTGGGAAATCCGTTATTTCTCCCCTTGAATATAGCACGCCAATAGCCTATACTTATAGAGATAAAGTATGCTGTGAGCATAGGCGCGAAAGAAACAATGCTGTGAGCATAGATAGGAACGAGTTTATGGCTGATCTACAAGAAATCCTTGGGCGCGTCATCCGTCAAGAGCGCCAGAACCGCCGCATGACGATCAAGGAACTGGGCGAGAAGGCGGGCCTCTCCGAGATCTATGTTGGCGAGATCGAGCGGGGACGGAAGTACCCCTCCGCCAAGGTACTGGAGAGCATCGCAGGCGCGCTGGACCTGGACGTGGCTGAGCTGCTAGAACTGATGGCCGAAGAGATTCGCAAGGAGCGCGAACCACAGATGACACAGGCGATCGGCTTTACGCTGCCCGCGACACCGGGCCAGCCGCGCCGTATCGTCATCAAAAACCTGATTAACATGCTCGACGAGGGCGAGGTGGCGAGCGTGGCGGATTTCAGCGCCTTCCTGCTCTCCCGACGCCCTGGTCAGGAGGAAGAAGAGTAGGAGCCTCGACATAATAGCCCCTCAAATCTCCGGTAAGGCAGCGGTGGACAAGAGTAAAGCCTGATTTTTTTCGCTACTCACCCATGCCCTTCACTACTTCTTCCGCCGCAGTATTTACCTTCCCAAGAAAATCTATAACCAGCTCAAGTTGCTCATCAGTGTAATTCTTCACCGCGTCGGCGGTCACCTGAGACATATTGGCAAAATACTTGCCGGTAGCACGTTCCAGT
>JALYTQ010000092.1 GCA_030854195.1 Chloroflexota bacterium | reverse complement strand
GTACAACAGCATCCGACGCGAATAAGCGCTCATGGTATCCCTCGGGCGCATGCCCGCTCCTCCGTAGTACAGATCCGCCGCTGACTCAGAGATGGTTGCCGTCTGGCTGAAAATGGCCGCGCCAAGAGGCGGCGTCTTAAAACGTCTACTCCTTCCTTTCTTGAATGCACCATGCGTATACAAGTACAAATTTACAGCAAGGCCAACTACGATAACCACAATAAACAGGAATGCAAACACCATTGCGAGCAGATGTGCCATGGTACCTTTCCTCCCGTATAGTAGAGAATAACCATAACTTGCCTACCGAAGACTCGACCTACGATTATACTGTGAACCGCTATGCTCTACATCTTTCTAGACGCTTTTGCTTGCTCTAAATCAAATGGCTGAGCACTTCATTTGTTCACCTAAATAGACGCTTCTCACTATATATTATAAAAAATAATGCGCTTTTCAATATATGCGACATAGCATTTTCATAGGCAAGGGGGACACCCGCTTGTTTTTAAACAAAGGCAAGTAGAGAAAAAGTGTAACAGGGGTGCGAGATGGAGGGCTAGAGGAAGAGGTACACAATAAGGCACATGGCGGATGGATGCCCTATTAGTAAGCATCCATCCGCCGTTATCTAGAGAACAACTGTTACTTTACGTAATTTTCCGCCGCGCAAGAAGCTCACCGCTACTCGCTCATCGCTCTTGTGGCGACGCACGACACGCTGCAGATCCTGTGGTTCAGTCACAGGATCGCCATCAGCGTTGATGATTATGTCCAGGCGCTTGAGCTCAGCGTGGTAGGCAGGGCTGTCGGAGCGGACCTCAAGCACCTCCATACCGTACTGTTGTTGAATGTTGAGGCCGCGCATGAGCGTAGCATCGAGCTTTACGCGCATGCCGCCCACGCCCATAGAAACTCCGCTGGTCGCCGGGCGCTTCTGTGTGAAACGCGCCACCACGGCCTTCAGAGTATCCAGTGGAACGGAGAAGCCCAGTCCCTGCGCCATCGGCATCATTGCGGTAGTGATGCCAACCACGCGGCCTGCACTGTCGACGAGCGGACCGCCGGAGTTGCCAGGGTTTATGGAGGTGTCGGTCTGGATCAGGTTGGTCATTTTGCGCGTTCCCGGAACGTCCAGCGTGCGATTGAGCGCACTGACGACGCCTGCGGTAACCGTCCAGTTCAGTCCATAGGGGTTGCCGACCGCGATGACTAGCTGTCCCACGCGTAGGGGTACGCGTCCCAACTCCGCTACCGACAGGTGGTCTGCCCCGATACGCAATACGGCTACATCGACATCACTATCGCTGCCAACCAGCCCCGCGTCGAACTTGCGCCCATCGGCCAGCGTGACCTGGATACGTCGGGCGCGCTCGACGACGTGGGCATTGGTGAGGATCTGCCCGTCCGAGCCAAAGATGAAACCTGATCCGAGGCCACCACCAAATTCGGAGGGAGAGCGTCCGTGTCGCCCGCGTTGCCCGTCTCCACGCTCTATATCTATTCGTACAACCGCCGGTCCAACCCGCTCCGCCGCCGAGGTGACGGCGTTGGAGTAGGCATCCATTGCTCGTGCATCCTTCTCGTATATACTCATTGTCGGTACTATACTTTCTTGTGGAACCCATTGCGTGCAGTTGTGCGAGGCTACAACTCAATAAGGTTGATACCTATTCTATCACAATCTCTAACAGCTGTGTCAAAGGAGTTATTCCACTTAGAAATGCATAGCATGGGTTATTCAAGCAGGCTCTTTCAGAGCATTCATAATCGTGGAGGTCAGCAACTGGAAGGTAAAGGGTTTTTCGATAAAGCCCGCGTGCGGCGCGATTCTGAGCGCCTCGGCGATCTCGGAGGAAGGAGCCGCCGTGCAAAAAATAAGCGGCAGCGCTTTCGTGTGGGGATGCTCAAGTAAATAGTGCAGTACTTCTATGCCACTCATTCCCGGCAGATGGAGATCTAAAATGAGCAGGTCTATAGGAAGCACACCGGGCAGTGCCGCCCTGTAAGCCTGGTGCCTACCCTCATACACCGATGATGGTGATAACAATGCGCGTAAACACTCGCGCGGATGTTCGTAAATAGTGACCTGATGATCCATGTATTGCAACATCGTCGCGCACAATTTCGCGATACGTGAATTATCCTCAAGCAGACCGATTCGCGCCATAGCCTCCAACATTCCTTGCTTGCAGCAACGCTCTTCGTTGAATTGTAATGTTTGTACACGATCTCTGTCAAGCCACCCACGGAAAGTCCCACTGCCTATGAAACGGATTAGCACTCGACGCATGGGCCGCGATGGGGTACAATCTGAAGCAGAATACGCCTCGCACACTGGTATAAATGAGATAGGTTATGGATGAAAACGAAATAACAAAAAAGCGCCCACTGAGTACTGTACGCTTCGGCCTGGGGAAAGAGATACGCCTCTTTGACGATGAACTCGTGGTCACGGGTCAGGAGGAAGGCAAGGAACTGGCCGTGCCGCTTAACGAGCTCAGGCGGCTTATTCTTACACCCGGCGATCCCAATCCTTCCAAACTCATTCTGATGGCGGATATGGATGATGATTCGACGGTGATTCTGGCGGAGGGGATGAGCAACGCGCGCGGCTTCCGCGAGCTGTTGCCACATCTGCAGGAGCTCGCTCCCGACTTGCAGCTCGATCCGCCGGACATGGGCGAGCAGTTGCGCCAGGCGTTGAATACGCGACGTGCCTGGACGCTTACCTGCTATGGGACCATTCTGCTGGTCTGCGTCTTGCTCTATGGCCTCTACCTGATCGTGGCGTTCGTGGGCACGCACGTTCATCATTAACGGAGGAGATGTGGCATGGTAGATGAGATTGTTGCGCTTCCAGAACTGAGCAGCGATGAGCGGATACGTGTTTTCCGCCGCGCTTTTACAGGTATGGAGGAGTACGCGGGGATGACGGTTGACGCGTACGCGGTGATCTGCGACCGCTACGTGGTGGTCTTTGATACGCTACTCTCCCCTACAGATATGCAGCCTATAATGGATTGGGCAGGCACGGCTCTACAATCAGGGCGGCAGCTCCTGGTCGTGAACAGCCACGCCGATTGGGACCACTGCTGGGGCAATAGCTATTTTACAGCACCTATCATCGCCTCCGAGCTTTGCCAGGAACGCATGCGCTCGGAGGAGGCGAGACAAGAACTGGCAGATTTTCAGGACCGCTACGCCCTCTTTGATAATGTCGAACTAACGCCGCCGACGCTCACCTTTAGCGACAGCCTCACGATCTCTGGCGGTGATCTGACGATCGAGCTGCTTCCGGCTCCTGGCCACAGTGACGATCATATAGCGGCATGGATACCTGAGCTACGCCTGCTGCTGGCGTTCGACGCCGTGGAGTTTCCGCTCCCTATAATCGACAGCGCTGAGAGCGTGGAAGAGATGTTCGCGACACTTGAGCAGTTCCTGGAGCTGCAACCACAGCGCGTCCTGTGTTCGCATGGCAATAGCGGCGATCCAGGTCTGATTAGCAAAAATCTGGTCTATCTGCGCGAGATAGAGGTTCGCTGCCTTGTAGTGCTGAAGTTCCAAAATTTAACCGACGAAGAGCTAGAGCAAGCACCTGAACTGATCAGCTTTCCATTCTCTCGAGTTATAGCCCGCTTCCCTGGCGTAGTGGATACCCCATTTTATAGGGAGGCGCACGCGGCCAACATCCGCGCTATTATGGATTGGTTGTTGGTGGAGCGTCAGTCTTAGCAACTGGATCTTCCTGGACTTGCGCGAGCCTGGCTGTTGCACGCTTCCTGCTGCGACCGCGCTGACTCAGCCAGTACAGCAGGAAAAAGAAGGCCACAACCAGGATCAAGGGCAGAATACGCGTCGGCGCTATGCCGCCGCTGCTACCGGGAAACAGGTAGATGCCGGTCCCTGCAGCATAGAGTTGCGCGTAGTTGTCGGCTCCAAGCGCGAGGGCATAGATCTGAGCACTTTTGGGCAGATCGCTGGCGACGGATGACCAGGATTGGCCGTTGTCGGCACTACGAAAGACGCCAACATCGGTCGCGATGTCGACCGCAATGGGATTTGTACTGCGAAAATCGAGCAGAATAGCGTGAATACTGGTGCCCGGCAGCGCCTCCTGGGGCGCGCTCCAGTGCGCTCCAGAGTCCTGCGAGAAGTAAAGGCCATGCCTGGTCCCCATGTACAACAGGCCCGTTGTGCCGCCCACAGTCGAGGCCGCGACGAGCGTATTGATGGTGAGGCCAGCTGGTAAACCCTGGTTGAAGCCCTGCCACGATGCACCACGGTCATCTGATCGATACGCACCCATAGTCGTTACCGCCCACAACTGGTGCTGCACAGGATCGATGGAGAGTTCGTTCACCGCCGCGCCTGCAGGGAGACCTTTCCCAACCGCTGTCCAGGAACTGCCATTGTTGTCACTCCTATAGATGCCCTGGCTCGCGGTTCCTGCATAGATGACTGATCCTGTATCAAAAGCGAGCGCGGTAAAACTGGTGGTTGGCAGGCCCGGCGCGCTGAGCACACTCCAACGCGTAGCGCCCGCCGTTGTGGTGAACAGCCCCTTGTCGGTTGCCGCGTAGAGCTTCTGGTTGGAGGCATCAAAAGAGAGCGCGGAAATGGGATCTGGTAAGGGCAAGCCCACGCTGCGCTCGCTCCAGCTCTGACCCGCGTTGGCGCTCACAAAGATATGTCCCTGTGCATTCCCAACGTACAGGTTCTGAAGATTCTTCCCATTGACCGCCAACACGTGCAACTGCTGATTTTGCAGCCCACCCACCTGCCAGCCTCCGCCGCTCAGTATGCCACTGGAGCCACAGGCCACGAGACAGAACAGCAGCGGCAAGAACGCCGCACAGGTCAACAGGACTCGTCCGAGTGTGCTGGCTCTCGCGGCCCGATCTGCTACGCTATACATACCTATTCCTCAGACCACCAGAAGGAAGGGGCTCCAGGAGCAGGAACTTGCTGCGGAGCCTCGCTACAGGTCTGGCTACTTTGCAGTATCGCTCTAACGTTCGCGCCGAATTACGCGACGCCGTATCACAATCGTCTCGTCGATGACGTAGCCTTTAGGAACCTTAAGCGACCTCTCTGACTGTGAGGGCAAAATATCCTTGACGCCACCCAGCACCGGCAACGACGAACTGGCTACACGAGCGACTGGTACCAGGCGCGCCACCAGTCCTCTGCGCAACAGCTCAATGCCTACGCCCAACGCGACGGCTCCGACGCTGGCGGCGACCTTGCGCGGCAGTTGAGCAGGATTGAGTAGCGCGGGCAGACGCGTCTGCGTCGTCGTAACTACGCTTGTCGGGGTGATTGTTAAATCTTCGCCGCAGTGGCGGCAGTAAATGTCCTCTTCTTCATAGTGATAGCGACAATTGGGACAGAGCATGGGTATCTTCCTCCGTATCATCCAGATTATGCAAAGTTTAAGTTACTTCCAGGTATACTACGATTTCTTTCTTCCGTCCAATATCTCGGCAATAGCGTCAACGACAGTCGCGTTCTCTTCGACAGTATTGTAGAAGTAAGGCGAGATGCGCAATAAGCCCGGTCGCGAGTCAACGATAATGTTGCGGGCAACCAGTTCACTCACGATCTCTTCGGGTCGTTCGAGCTCGACCATAACGATCGAGTTACGACGCTCCGGCTCTTGTGGGGCGCGCACCGTCCAGCCGTGCTCACGGGCGCGCGCGATCAGGTCATTGGTGAGGTAGCGCGTGCGTTCACAGATGCTTTCGACGCTGACCTCCTGTACAATATCCAGCCCGCCATTAGCGGCGTAGACGGCAGCCATCGCCGGTGTACCCAGTTCGATGCGCCGCGCATCATCGTGAAATGCAAACTCGCGCGCCTTGAAGGCGAACTGCTCGCGATGACCAAACCAGCCCGCGATAGTTGGTTGCAAGGTTGGCAGCAATCCTTCGCGAATATAGACAAACGCGAGACCGGGACCACCCATTAACCACTTGAGCGCGCCGGTAACGAGAATATCTACATCCTGGGCAACGACGTTCATGGGAATCTGCCCGGTGCCCTGATAGTCATCGACCAGTATGTACGCTCCATGCTTGTGGGCGATATCGGCAACGGCGCGAATATCCTGAATGTAACCACTGGTATAGTAGACGCGCGAGGTTGCAACCAGCGCAGTCTTGCCATCAACCACGGCATCGAACAACTCTGGATCGACGTAGATATGGTCCGGGCTCTCCACAAAACGGCTCTCTACCCCCACGCGTTCCTTCACTAACCACTGATAGGGGACCGTGGGAAAGTCCATATCCGACATCACGACTTTGTTGCGCTCCGTGTAATCAATGGCGCTGGCAACGGAACTGAGCGCGACCGAGACGCTGGGAGCAATGGCAACCTCGTGCAACTGCGCGCCGATGATGGTGGCGAACTTTTGACGCGCCTGCGCGATCTCGCCCAGCCAGATCTCGTACCACGCGTGCGCTCCCCATTCGTTCCACATCTCCATAAATTGGGCCATGCCGCGTATGGAGCGCTCAGATAATGCTCCTAGTGAACAACTATTTAAATATGTTTTTCGCTGCAGAATCGGAAACTCTGCTCGATATGTGAGGAGTTCTGGGTGCTCAATGGCTGGTGGGACAGGATAGTGCATCCTGGGTTCACCTATCGTCATGCCGCTCGCTCCTTTTATATGGTGACTTTATATAGTGTGATAAAGATACATCAGCTATTCTAGAGATCGTGCTTCTATTGTAACAGAGGTTGAGCGAAATTCACATACCTTTTATCTTTCTGACAGTACGGATAATGGTCGTCGCAGCCCTCTCTATCTCGTCTTCGGTGGACCAGCGACCCAAGGTGAGCCGCAGCGCTCCCAGCGCCCTTTCCCGCGCCATGCCCATTGCCAACAGGACAGATGATGGTTCGGTATTGCCTTCGTGGCAGGCCGATCCGGTCGAGGCGGCGATCTCTGGAGTGGCCGCTAGCACATCTTCACCAATCACGCCATCTATACTCATATTTAACGTATTGGGAAGCCGTTCAGACGGATGCCCATTTAGATGGACTATGCCGGGTAGTTCCGCCTCTAGCCGCTGCTGCAGGTGGTCGCGCAGGCGCTGCAAGCGCGGCTGGCTCAGGCCGAGCTGCTCGTAGGCGATCACAGCGGCGGTTCCCAGTGCGACCATGAAGGCCGTATTCTCGGTGCCTGCCCTACGCCCCATTTCCTGACCTCCGCCGTAGATCGTCGGTTCCAGGTCGATGCCGCGCCTGACGTAGAGCGCTCCAATTCCTTTGGGAGCGTACAACTTGTGGCCCGCGACGGTTAACAGATCGACGCCCAGCTCTACAACATTGGTGGGAATCTTGCCAACGGTCTGAGAGGCGTCGGTGTGAAACAGTACGCCATGACGATGCGCGATCTCCGCCAGTTCGGCGATCGGCTGCACTGTTCCGGTCTCGTTGTTGGCATGCATGATCGTTACCAGCACCGTCTGTCCATCAATGGCGACTGCAAGATCTGCGGGATCGACGCGGCCATAGCCATCGACGGGCAGGTAGGTCACGCGTATGCCATGCAGGCGGGTGAGCGCGGCGCAGAGCTTCAATACTGCTGGATGCTCTGTTGCCTGGGTGATGATATGGTTGCCTTGCTTCCGCAGCGCAACGCCGCGAATAGCCAATGTATCGCTCTCGGAGCCGCTACCGGTAAAGACGACCTCGTCGGTGGCGCAGCCCAGCGCCAACGCGACCTGCCCACGCGCTACCTCAATTGCTTCGCGTGTGCCCCTGCCATAATAGTGCGTACTGGAGGGATTACCGAAATAGGTCGAGAGAAACGGCGACATGGCGGTGAAGACGAGTGGATCAACGGGTGTGGTAGCGTTGTAGTCAAGATAGATCGGACCCTCTTGTAGTCCTGGATGAGTTGCCATTATAGACACTTCTCCCTTTCGACGTTTGATAGTATATTGTCATTCATTATAATACCAAAGAATTATAGCATTTTCGCGGCATATTCCCATTGTATTTCTTGCCGAAGCTACTGCTGGGCAGTTCCCAATAGCGTGCTCCAGATAGTGCGTAAAGGTCTGGGATATGTCATGTAAGGCGGCAGGAGAAGGGAGAAGAGTTCTGAGCGAGCGTGGTTCTAAGAGCCGGAGGGACGCAAGGCCCCTCCCTACTAAGACAGAACGTTCATGTGTTTTAGGGAGCATCAGCGCTGCCCGACACGGGATTACCTGTCACGTCAGGCTGGCTATCACTGTACAGCGCAGGATCATCGGTCTCGTTCACGCGGACAGGCGAGGAGCCACTGTCGGCGTTGAGCGCGTTATGTATGACCGGATTGCCGTCGGTCTCTAGACGCGGCTCCTCGTGACGCACGGTCGTCGAGATGCGTCGGTTCTCCTGCACGGTACGCTTGCTGATGGCGACCTCACCGACCTCGACAGGAATCTTCGTTACGTTGACATGCTCTTCGTAGACAGGGATACGTATGGTCTCTTCCTGCCCGATTGGCGTATCTGATACCTGTCCGCTGCCTGGATGCCGCTCGACGACGACCTCCTCGCGTGAGATCGGCACGTCGATGTTCTGCTGTTCGCTCACGATCTCCTTGCGCAGACGCACTTCACCAGTCTGCACCATTTGCTTGCCCAGTTGCAGCCGCTCGGCACGCAATGGCAGCGCTTCCCTATCCCCGCTCTCCTGCACCAGAGCGTTTTCCTGCTGCACAGCGCCGTATGGCTGCTGGGCAGGGTTATTGTATTGAACTGCATTCTCTTGCTGCTGCATAGTGACCGTTGGCTGATCTGCAACATCTTGCTGCACCTGGTTAGAAGGTTCTTGCGCCGTGTCATAGGGCTGCTGCACAGCGTCATTCTGTTGCATGGAACCTTGCGGCGCACCCACATTTATTACGCTATCCCGTGTGCCTGCCTGAGCGGCCTCCGTCTGCTGGGGATTATCGTAGTCGTAGCCACCAAACTGATGCAAAACGCTGTACGCTTCCTGATCGCGACCGTCTGTTCTGACGGAAACGACCGGGTGACCAGCGTGAAACTCGCGGTCGTAGTATTGGGCGCGCTCCTGTGAAATGCCGAGGCTCACCAGATCATTGAGATAATTGATATTGGCCGCCCCTCCCTGATGCCAGGCGAGGCCGATCTGGTCACGTTGAAAACCAGCGTCGCGCAGTGCGTCGATAGCATTTTTTGCATCGCCGTCGCGCTGGAAAACCGCAATGGCGATGGTCGATCGATATGCTGACATGTACTGGCTCCTTTCTGAAATTATTGAAACTATTGAGCTTGCAGCGGCGGAACACCATCCAGCTCATTGGTATGCACACGAACATCGCCATCGCTCTCCAGGCGCGGCACCTCCTTGCGCACGGTCTCCACCAGGTGCTGCACATCCTGTACCACCTGCTTGGTGATGATGACCTCTTCTTTGATAATGGGGCGCTTCTCCATGAATATCTGTTCTTCGCGCAGGGGAATGCGTATGCTCTCGCCGGGCTTGAGCTGCGCCACCGTGCTCTGCGCCTCCTCAGCGGTGAGGGACAACGGTGGCTCATTATTAGGAAAAGTGACGCGCTCAACCTCGATCTCTTCGCGCGCGACCTTGACGATGATGGTTCTCTCTTCAATGATAACGCGCTTGTGGATGCGCACCTCACCGGAGACGACGACCTGTTTTTGCGTCTGCAGGCGCTCCTCGCGCAGAGGTATAATCTGGCCGAGTGGTCCTTCTACGCCTGGATACCAGACATGATTTCCACCGTTGCGGCGCATAATCCCAACGACATCATCGCGCCGCTCATCGGCCCTGATGACCAGGATGAATTGCCCGGCGGCCAGTGATTCTTGATACGCTTGCGCCTCCCCCTCTGGCACGCCCAGATCCTCCAACGTCTGCAGAACACTCTGCGTCCCCTTCTCACGCGCATCTACCGCGATCTGGCTATCATCAAAGCCCGCATCATGTAACGTGTTGATTGCCCGGTCAAGTTGCGTCATGTTGTCATAAATACCGACAACAAAGAGATGATTCGTGATTGCCATCTCCGTTCTCCTTCTCGCAATGCCCTATATATGTAAAGTGAACAATTCCAGTCGCTGCTGTAGTGCATTCATAGATGTTACGAGTTGGGCCATAGGAAAGTGTACAGAGCCATTGGGGGCTTGCTCACGAAGATAGAAAGCCAACAAAAAACCTGCCAGGACAAATAGTTCTGGCAGGTTCGTGGGTGCGCTAAATAAATACTGTGAAAGAGGGAAACAGTGTTCCCTCCCTCCACAGAGATATGAGATTAGAGCGCGAATTTGGCGGCAAGCTCGCGGGCACCGGGCTCAACAAGAATCGAGCCATCGGGAAAAATGATGGTGGGAACGCTGCGATTGCCACCATTGATCCGTAGCACTTCCTCGGCAGCATTCTCATCTTCTTCTATATTAATAGCCTCATACGGAATGCTGTGTGCATCGAACCAGCGCTTGGCAAAGCGACAATCACCACACCATGTGGTCACGTACATCTTAATCTTTTCGCCCGTCTGGGGCGTCTGCAAACTTGATTCAGACATAGAAATGCTCCCTGATCTTCTAGTATTGTGAGATAAATCTTCCTGACTATTCTAACAATCGCGCAGGAAAACTTATTCCTTCCTGGTAGAAAATCAACGTTCTAGCCTTCTGTCGGGACCAGGGCGGGCTTGTTGATGCGCTCAAGCATGCGATCCAGGAAGCGCTTGCCACCAGTCGCGACCAGGCTCGGGTTGCGGGCCAGGACACCCATGACCAGGCTGGCGCTAAAGTCGCCGCGGAGCGCCTGGGCCATCTGCATCGGCGTGAGGCGCTTCATCAGGTCCAGCGCGCCATCCCACTGCGCATCGCTATAGTTGGCAATATGCTTGTTAATCATGTAGGCGATGTCCATGTCGCGTCCAAAACGCGCTCGCCAGCGCTTATCGAAACGCACGAGGGAAGCGGCGGAGGTATCGCCGCTTTTGATCGCTTCAGCGGCAACCGTGCCCGCCATCTGTCCCGCGTAGACGGCGAAACGGATACCTTCTCCGACCAGCGTTGAGCCGTGTCCACCGGCGTCGCCTGCCAATAACAGGCCATCCCGCGAGAAGCGCTCGACGGGTCCTTCGGAGGGAAAGAGGCCAGTGTGATATTCGACCGGACTGGCACCATGAAACTTCTCTTTGAGCTGCGGCATTTCGCGCAGCATGCGATCCAGGTAGACGCGCGCATCCTCATTGCTATCGGGATGCAGGACACCGACACCAAGGCGCACGCGCCCGTTGCCACGCGGAAAAGCCCACGCGTACCCACGCGGCGCGAAGGCGCTCCCCATAATCAAAAAGAGCTCGTCCTGGGGATAGTTCGGCGCGTACAGATCGTATTCAGCGCCATAGCCGTAGCGATGAAATGCCTTGCCCATGTCTGCGCGCACGCCGATATGCCGCGAGACACCGCTGGCATCGATCGTGACAGCGGCGTTCAGGCTCACACGCTCGCTCACATGGTTCTTTGCGGTGACGCCTGTTATCCGCTCGCCCTCCATGACGACTTGCTCGACCGTGTGGCGCACGCGCACCTGCGCACCCGCGGCGATGGCGCGGCCCGCCAGATGCTGATAGAGTCCGCGTACATCTACCACGCAGGCAACGGCGGATGGATAGTTCAAGTTCACTTCGCGCCGAGGCGACACAAAAACAACCTTTGTGACTGGATGGTAGAGATGCTCTGGAATGGCTAACGCCTGCATATCGCTGATCCAGCTCCCACCGCTGGTGTGGACGGGATAGCCGATCTCGTTCTGTCGCTCTAATACTACCGTGCGTATACCTCGGCTAGCCGCCGCCTCCGCCGCCGCCAGCCCAGCAGGTCCGCCACCGACAATTACTACATCATTCTCGTCTGACATGCAATTCCTTCTTTGGGATATTTTTTTCATCAGGCACGGCCCCATGCACTCTCTAAATCTCTGGGGCCACCTGCTTCTTATTATTCTTTACTATAGTATATCCCACCGACGCCAGTTTGAAATCTCCCGATCCTCTCACGGCTGGCGCGGCTTACGTGGCAATATTGGCGAGGAATCGGTGGGCCCGATCATGCCATCGGACACATCGCTATTTGGGGTATCATCTGGGAAATGATGATAATGGAGATACAGGTAAAGATCGAAGGTCTCTTTCGCGTCCAACTGGTACTGGCCAGTCGGTGTTTTCACTAACAGCCCTTCTTCAGACCATTGAACCGTGAGTGGTCCTACAGGCAATTGTTGTACCATACGTTCCTCACCCTACTTTCAATGCGAACAAATACATCTGGACGCTCGCTCTTTGTTTAAGGTTTACTTCCTCAAGCGTTCACCCAGATACCATCCCATATGCACGCTTGTTTCCTATGGAAAGATTGTTTCTCCCTATATCCTCGTACTACCATGTTTACCCTGACAACAACCTTAATCATTATTATACTCATACAACTGAATATATAACAATGGCCTATGTCTCTCTTGCAAAGCCTTCCAGCGTCTGGATATTCTGCTGCAAATCTTTCAAAGTGTCCAGGCGGGCCTGCTGCTTCACTTGCTCACCTTCGAGATAATGCAGGCGCTGCATCAATTCACGCGATCCACTGATCGGTTGCTTGCGCAACACGGCGATTTCACGCGCAAGCTCAGCGAGACGCCTGCCACAGCCCTCTATCTGCATGGCGATCAATGCCTTGATCTGCTCGGCACTCAGTTGCATCGGGTTTCGTTCCTTACGTTCCTTGTGTCCTCTAAAGTTTGTATGCCTGATTACAAATTATAGCATAGCTTTTCTTATTTTCCCTATGAAAAGGCGCATCTGTTCTGGTACTCTATCAATAGCGAACAGACAGAAATAGAAAGGGCTTGACTTAGCTGTCCGTCGCTGTAAAATAGCGGCATGAAAAATAACTTTCAGCGGCCAGAGCAGCCGCTTAAGCTCCCGAAACTGGTGAGGAGGAATCTTGCCGAGGGCATACCTGGCGGCACACTTGTTACAAAAGAACAGTATCACGCGCTCTACCTCGCTGCGCTCAACCTGAGCAACGTGGTAGCAGAGCATGTATCATTCGAGGAGGCGCTCTTCTCGCAGGTGAATATGAACGCGACACAATTGGAGGAGGTGCGCTTCGAGGATGCAAGTCTGCGCGAATGTGATCTGATGACGGCGAACTGGTTCAAAGCGGGTCTGTATCGTACCGAGCTGCTGGGCTGTCGCATGACGGGCTTTCTCGCGGGCGAGGGACACTTTCAGGATGTGCTCTTCAAGGATTGCCAGCTCAATCTGGCGCAGTTTCGCTTTGCAACCTTTCGCGCGGTGCGCTTCGAGCACTGCGATCTCACCGAGGCCGATCTGCTTGAGGCCGATCTCTCGCAGATCACGCTGATCGATTGCAATCTACAGAACGCCGAGCTGACCGGCAGCAAGCTCCGAGGCGTCGATCTCAGCAGTTGCAATCTGGATGGGGCGCGCGTGGGCATACAGGAGCTGCGCGGCGCGACCATTGATCTGAAGCAGGCCATCTCCCTGGTCCAGGCCAGCGGCATTCGCGTAAAGCTTTCGACTGAGAGCTAAACAGGGCTTTCTTGTAGAGGGTCGACTAGGGGGTCGACGCCATCCCATGTGCCGAAGGAGGCAACAGGCCGCAGGCGCGCAAACATCTCCTCCCGGTACCAACGTTCGCGCCGCGTCTGACGTATCACTTCCGCATGATTATTGTGGCTATAAGCAAATTTAGTGACAGCAGGGAGCGTGCGCCAGAGGCTTACGGTCGCTTGATACAGCAGAGGTGCCTCGCCTACGCCGACGGAGTTGATGAGTTCTGGATACTGCAATAATTGCTCCGCGACGGCGGGTACTGCGCCCAGAAATGCACGCACCCGCGAGGGGCGCAGCGTGGCGCGCGTCAAGATAACCCAGGGACCAGGGTCCGGCACGGCGGCGGGCGTGATAGCGGCGAACGGATCGCGACCTCCCCACCTGCCATGCCAGCGCACAGGCAACATATGCACGGTCCAGACTTCTTCGGCCCGCCGCTGGATACGTCGCATAACAGCGGAGTCAGCGGTGAACTGCTTAAGGGCCGCGTACGAATCCCACACGGTGAAGAGGCCATAGCGCTGCCAATCAGGATGCGGATCGAAGACGCGGCCACGACCAACGCCGAGCAGTCGCCAGAAGCTCAGGCCGGGCGTGTGCGCTAACGGCCAACGATCCAGCCCCAGATGCGTCATCGCCCGCATGCTGTCACGCCGTGGATAGCGCGCCAACGTAAAAGCGACCATTGGTGCATCCTCGGAAACCTTTCTCATGAATTAGCCTCTCCCTCCGCAAAGAGATCAGGCTGCATGAACCGCGCCAGGGCCGTGATTACGCCATCAACATACGCCCTTTTGCGCGTAATCAGATCTCTGGTGAAGAGCCCGAAATGTCCCTGGCCCTGCTTGCTATTCTGTTGCTGAAAAAAGAGATCATCGACATCGCCCAGCTCCATCCCTTGCTCGATTTTCTCCATCATCCGTGCCGGAGTGATCATCTTGATCGTCGCGCCTATCCCCTCGCGCCCAGAGCTATCGATTACAACGCTCCAGCCGCCATTCAACCATCTTCCAGCGGTATGTTGCAAGCCGCCTTCCAGTCCCACACCGTATGCGGCATCGCTATGGGCAAGTGCCGCTCGCGCCCTGTTTCTTGCGCCAATAATGCACTCCTCGTCGCTCATCGGCTGCACGGACACTCCCGAAGCGGCGGAAACACCTATCACATCCCATGCTTGCTCCGGCCAGACCATCTCGAATGCCGTTCTTACCGCTTCAATTTTTACTGAATTGGTAGAACCAACTACTACTCTCACATGCATTTTTTTTGCAACCATCCAACTTACTCTTCCCTCTATTTATTATTTGCGCGGCGCACTCGACCCACGCACAAGCAACTGGCCCTTCAAAATTACCTGCCGCGTAGAACGCGTGGGATCGGCGATGCGCTGCAGGAGCAATTCGGTCGCCGTCCTGCCGATCTCATAGGTTGGCTGGGCGATCAGCGTGATCGGTGGCTGCACCAGCGCTGCCCACGTCGTCTCGTCGAAGGAGACCAGCGCAACGTCATCGGGGATCGTCAGGTTGCGTTCGCGTACGGCCTGTAAAACACCCGCTGTGATGAGGCTATTCGTCGTAAAGAAGGCATCGGGCAGCGGCGTTGTGTCGATCATTTTCAAGGCGGTGACGTAGCCCGCTTCGATCTTCGGCTGGATATACTTCACATGCTCCGCCGCTGCTGAGAGACCATGTTCGTGGAGCGCCTTTTCATAACCCGCGTACCGCTCGCGCCCGGTTGTGCTCATATCGCCACAAATGGCGGCGATGTCGCGATACCCGCGCTCGATAAGATGCGTAGTGAGCCGGTAGCCAGCATCGACGTTATCCAACAGCACAGTATCGATATCGCTTCCCGTGACGGAACGATCAACGACGACGATAGGGAAACCGATGCTCGCCCAGGTGAAATGAGTCGCCGTCTGCCGCGTCGGGGAGAAGATGACGCCCGCGACGCTCTCGTCGCGCATCAGTTTGAGATAGATGGCTTCTTTTTCAGGATCTTCATCCGTGTTGCAGAGGAAGAGGCTGAAGCCCTGTTCGTAGGCGGTATCCTCGACGGCGCGACTGATCGAGGTGAAAAACGGGTTGCGAATATCTGAGACGATCAGGCCAATGGTGCTGGATTGCTGCGCGCGCAGGCTACGCGCAATGAGATTTGGTCGGTACCCCAATTGCTCGACAACCGCCATCACCCGCTCGCGCACCTGCGGGCGCACATGCAACCCATTGGAGAGCACCCGCGAAACCGTAGCGGTCGAGACACCTGCCGCGCTGGCAACATCTTTAATACTAGCCATACACAATCTCTATCCCTTTTAACAATATATAGCTATATGACAGGTCAGGCATGACCCGTTTATCTTGTAAACGATTACTCATAGTATAGCACGGATAGAGGTGCAACACAGATTGGATTGCAAACGATTTTAGCAAAAACGCGTGAAATTTCGTGTCCTTTCTGCGACATATATGTAGTAACATATGCGAAAAGGATGGGCGGACTATACCTGCTAACAACGTCCTCTTTATTAATCAATCCAGCGTTGAAAAAGATGTAGAGCAGCTAAAATAGTATTTGACCCCTGGCCCGCTATGTGGTATAATTAGAACAAGATTTCAATGTACATCGTACACTAATATGGCTGCATTTCCGTTTTTTTAGGTGCTTTCAAGAATATATCTATAGAAGATCGTTGTTGCCCAGCAAGAAAGGGGCAAGGTACACATGAGTATAATGCAGATCACCCAGACCGTTCATATTATGCCTTCACCGATGGTCCGCTCTCGCAAGCGCCCGGTTCAGCAGGTGCTGCCGGGCCTGGAGCTTGAGTTGAGCATGCCACCAGAGGTGACTAATCGGCAGATCGCTGAGGTGCTCTCGGGTATCGCCGACCTGTTGGAGTCGCAAAATAGCAATCCATATCGCATCCAGGCCTATCGCAATGCCGCGCGCGGCGTTCTGGA
>JALYTQ010000091.1:5448-16615 GCA_030854195.1 Chloroflexota bacterium | reverse complement strand
GTGATGTGTGGACACAACGGGCTTGTGAACCGCGCCCCTACATGAATATTGCTAATCTGCATGTAGCGGCTCGATCTCGGATGTAATTTCCTCTTCTGCCTCTTGTAAGCGTTGGATATTGCGCTGATGGACATAATATGCCTCGCAGCCATCTTTAAAGCGATTAATGCGGCTGCGCAGGATGCCGCGCTCGTCCTGGCAGAAGTCGAGAAAGACCTCCTGGTAGAACTGCTCGACGAACTTTCTGATGGCTTCCTCCTCCTTCTCACTGATATCTTTGCCGCGAAAGACGGCCCAACCGGATGCCTGGTGGTTGCGCACGCGATCAAGCCAGTTCTTGATCTCGCCCTGGATCTGCCACAGCAGGTCACCGGGTTCGATGTTCAGCGGACTATTGATAATCGCCCTTGCCGCGATATCGACGGGTTTCAAGATCGAGTGTGACTGGTACCCACCGCGATAAAAAACGGTGTAGTTGTCTACACACTCTGAAATTCTGCTCAAATCTGCCTCCAATACTTTCTCGTAGATGTGTATATACAGGGTCGCGCTACTGCCATAGATTGATTCGCCCCGCTGTTGCTTGCGCAGATAATGAAACAGGTACAGCGGATCGGTCGCCAGGTCGCGGGCGATGGCGCTCAGGTGCTTCCATTCCGGCTTGCCTTTGTTGGCAAAGGTGTCGATGTTGACGCGATAGATGCTCGTCAACAAACGCAGCGTCGGCAAGAGGTGATTTACGCGCACACGCCTGCCTTTGAGAATGTAGTCGAGATAGGCGTGCGGCGCGTCGAAGACCACCGTTTCCTGAAAATCGCGGCCCGATGAGAACAGCGGCAGCGACATTTCGGAGATGACGACCTTTGTGCTTGTTACCAACGGAAGCGCCAGCGCCAGGAAGGACGGCATCGCCCACGCCGCCGTGTCGTTGTCGTCCCTGCCCCCGCGCATGCCAAAGAGGAAGAGGCCGGGATAATCTTGTGGCCGGTACTTGATATAGCTGCGCTCGTTGCCGTTCTCGCTACCGTTCACCGGCTCCTCGTTTGTATCGTGATCGTCGCTCGCGTCGTCCAGTTCGTCATCATCGTCGATAGGAACGATCTGTGGACCCTGCTGACTGGTGGGTGTGGGTGCGGCGAACGCTTCCAGGTTCAGAAGATCTTCAATTTTGATATCGCGTCCCTCAAGCTGTTTGCGCACCGCGAAGAAGTTGATATCCTGAAGCTGATCGAGCATGCCACTCACCAGCGCCCCGGTCTCGGCGGTAAAGAAGAAATTGGGATAGACCACCAGGTACTTCGTCTTCTGCGCCTCGAACTTACTGCCGGTCAGGCGCAACTGTCCCTTGAGCAGTATCTGGCGCAGCATCAATTCAAGCGCGCAGATAGCGCAGACGCCGCCCGCGTTCTTGCCTGCGTACAGCGATAGCTTGTTTTTGTAGACCCAGGGCTGGAAGAGGACCGCGTTGTCCGTTTGCTCTTCGGTCGGATAGGCGCTGTTACAGAGCGTACACAACAGCTTGCGTTTCTTGCTTTTCGCGGCCTCGTAGCGTTCCATCTCTTCTGCAAAATCAGGGAGCCTGCCCTCCGCGCGGATGCTCAGCGGCACTTCGACGATGCTATCGAGGTAGCGTGTGAGATGTCCCAGGTACTTCTGTGGCAACTGTGCGCGTAGAGCGTCACCGGCCAGTTGCATCACGCGGTCGAGCGTCGCCGTAAAGACCGTCTCCAGGCTGCGTTCCTCGCCCGAAACTGCGAGTCCCGGATGGTCCTGCAAGAAGCAGGCGGCCAGCCAGAACCAGCGGTATTCGACGCCGCCCTTATTCGGAATGCCCTGCGATTGCTCCCAGTATGGCGCGAGGCCGAGTTGCTCAATTACGGCCTGCTCTACCTGACTTCGCAGCTCCTGCTGTTTGTCGAGCAGGCCGAGCAGCGTGTTGAAGACGACGGAGAGGAAGCGGCTGACCATGCCAACGCGGCGGCCATCGAGTTGAAACTCCATAGGGAGATCGGGCGCTATCTCTCCGTTTGCCTGCATCTGGCGCAGTTTGCTCAAGGGAGTCGTCGCGATATCGTTGTTGGTGCGCGCAATGGTGAAACGCGCCAGCAGAGCAACGTACTCTTCGAGCGTCAGGAACTCGAAATAGTAGCCGGGATGTTTGGCGATGCCCTGAATGCTAAACTTGAAGCCGGGCGCGTCTTTCTTGATCACACCGGCGCAGATCTGCCGCAGTTGCGCCTGCACCGTCTCGACAAGCTGCTCCGTTGTAATCGCGATCTGCAGATCTTTGCGCTTAATATAGATCACGCCATCGGAAAAGAAGAGATAGGGCCAGATGCCTGCACCAGACGCGGTAAAGAGGCGAACGATACCGTTATTCACCACGTTAGTAAACAGGCCGCGCACCTCGCGCAACTGGTGATAGCTGAAGACAAGCTGATCATCGCTCAGACTCGCCAGAGCCGTTGTTAGCCACTTCGTCTCTTCGCTGAGCAGAATGGCCGATGGCGACGAGACGAAGTAAGCGATTTTGTCGGAATAGGTGCAGAGATCGCGCAGGGCCAGCACCCGGCGCTCGCGCAGTCCGAAGCGCCAGCTATGTGTGTGCAGGTGCGTGCCCCATTTGTGCTGGGTATTGACAGCCAGGTAGGTAATGTCTTCCAGGTAGCTCGCGTAATCGGGGAAGAACGTCTCCACGCCACAAAGTGTCAGTTGGGTGCCGACAAGCGATTTTGCCTTATCGATATGCTCCCGACTCTGTGTCGCGAACTCTTCAACGCTCTCTGCACCTTGCAGGATAGCCTCGTGCATAAGAATCTTATCGATATCGTGCATCAGATACGACAGAATATAGACGCGTCGTTCAACATCGGAAAAAGCTGAACCCAGTCCTTCATCGGCCAGGAGCGTCAACAGGCGCATCGTCGGAAAGATGCCGTTGAGGAGATGGCTGACCATGCTCTGATCGTCCTTATCCGCGAACTTCCGCCGCGTCTCCTCGTTCACCGTCCGATTGTCGCTTTGAGCGCCGCCCTTTGCCGACGTATCGGCGTAGAGGGCGAACAGGTTTGGTAACAGATGTTCGACAAAATCGTGCATCACCTGGTCACCAGGAGGAATTTTGTCATGTAAAAAGCGTAGAAAAAACATAGGTATACTTCCTTCCAATACTCCACGTGTACTCCAGAATGGATTACGCCATGATGGGGCCGTCCCCGGCAGACTTACGAAAAAAGAGCAGCGTTTCTAGCAACAGAGCCTCCTGCCCAAACACAATTGAATATTCGCTGCCGATATCGTCTTGCAGGCGATAGACGGGAAAGACGCCGCCCAGTCTGCATTTTCGCTTCAACTCCTGGGGCTGCAGGTCGCTCACAATACAGGTCAATGGCAATGCTTTCAGACGCTGATTGACCCTGTTCAGCCAGGTGTGAGGCGGCTCGCGCACGAAGAAATCGGACCAGACCGCGAGCTGGTGGAGCGCGTCAGGACGCTCATATAGAGTAAATTTCTGGCCGAGAACGAGATTGAGGCGCTCTGGTACGTAGTCGGAAATTTTCAGGTAGAGCAGTTTCTGGCGGAAATCGCGCTCCTCCTGACCACGCCGCCGCACCTCGCGCATAAACTCTTCCTCCTCGATAACCTCGAATTCGGTATTGGCGAGCAGGAAGAAGAGGTCGTAGGTGAGCAATGAGCTTCCCTCGCGTGTCTGCGTAGTTGTCATATCCCACACGCCACAATCCAGGGGACTCTGACCGCGAAAGCTCAATAGATCCTTGAGAACTTGAGGGGAATGATGATGTAATCGCCAGTATTTTTTACTCGCTTTATGCATCACTGGCTTATCCTGCGTGCCATAGATCTGCTCATATTGTTGTGTCAGCGCAGCGTAAAACTCTTGATTGGCGTCCCTGCCCTGCTGCGATTTCAGCGCCTCCAGCACCTGCGCCGCCTGCACGACGCCCCAGCGCTGCGTGTAACGCTCAAAATCCTGCTCAGCCGGATACGCCTCGCGCACCGCCGTATTGAATGCTGCGCGCTCGATCTCATCGCGGCCTTGCAGTGACTGCCCCAGGCGTTCGAGGATAAAATCAGGTACCAGCCCGTAGGCGCGATAGATGGGAAATTCGGCGTGGCGTCCCAGCCGACCAAAGCGCTGTAAGAAGCTACCGGCATTAAAGGCTTCAAAGATCAGGTAGTTGATATGGAAATCGATGCCGATATCCACCGTCGATGTTCCGACCAGAATATCTTTGCCAAGCGATGCATTGCGCTCCTCGCGCGAAGTTATGCCCGTATTCTCGCCCACCGTAATGCCGTGAGGGGCGAAGTACTCGCGCAGGCGTCTGACCAGGCGACGGGCCGTAGCGGGCGAATAGACGAGGATGGCGGCTTTCGATGCAGAATGCTGCTGGAAGAACGAGAGCAACTGCGGCAGGTGCTCGTCGATCCACTGCTCCGTCGAGCGCGTTTGATTGGTCGCCGCCAGCGAGATCTCGCAGCCCTGCAAGATACGCCGATAGCTATCCCCCTGCTCAGAACTGCGATAATGGCCCTCGATCAGGCGGTAGCGCAGGCCGCTGCGAGCCAGTAAGCGCTGCAGCAGAGGCGTAGGAGTCGCGGAAAGAAAGAGGTACTTGCGCCGTTCGTTGGGTTTGTCGCGGTAGTTCGCGTGCAGGTAGCCAAGCATATTCACCACAGAGACGGCCTGGGGAATGCCGAACGTGTGGAACTCATCGAACAGAAAATAGTCGAACTGCGCGCCAGTGAGCGCGGGCAACTCCTTCAGCATAAAGTCCCATCCATACTGATGGCTCATAATCAGATGCACCAGATCGGGATTGGTCAATAGAATCTCATTGCGCTTGATTAGCTTCTTGACCTCTTCCAGACGCTTCTCCTCGCCATGAGCGCTCATCAACTGCGTAATACGCTCGCCGAACATCATGTCATACGCGGGCAAGCGCAGTCCAAGTGTCTTGCGATAATGCTCAAGCGCGGAGTGCTGATCGCGAATCAGCTCATTGGTAGGATACATCGCGATGATTGGCTGTTCCTGTTCAAACGCTGGCAGGTAGCCCGCGAGACTCTTGCCGTCGCCCGTCATGGCCGTGTTGATAATAACATCGACATCCGGGTCATTGAATGCCTTCAGCGTCTCGACCTGGTGCCTCAACAGGTGCTGTTCGCCTATCCATGCGCTCGGATGATACTCGGAATAGACGGGCAAGATGCGTAGATGAAAGGGGGTCATAACCTTTTCCTCCTGAACCAACTATTCTCTATTTGCAAACTGCATTCAAAATTATCTATCGTCTCTTTGAGGTTCCTCTTTAATAAGCATACCCACCCACAGAGACACTCAATGTCTCAAAGCGGCGTTTTATCAGGCCAATACCTGACCTCATTGGCTGTTGTAGAGATTGTGCAGGCGATCTACTTCCCGGCGCATCTTCTCCCGCAGGTCGGGCGGATCGATCAGTTCCACCTTGCTGCCGTACTTGAGGAGCTGTTGAATGATGTGGAAGTCGCTATAAGCCTGCGCTCGTATCAGCAGGCGATGCACGGGTCGCCCATTTTCGTGCATGACCTCATCTTGCTCTACCGTCTGGAACAACCAGCGCTGGCTCAAGCTGCTCTTTGCCAGGCTCGCGTCGAGCCAGAAGCGGAACTCTATGGGTTTGCGTTGCCGTGTACCATCTATCATCTGCGGCAGAATAGTGATACTTTCGGTGACAATGCGATCGACGCGGTACTCGAAAAACTTGTTCAGATTGGTATTGAACGGGTTGTGGCTGTAGCCAATAAGGTAGAGATGACCCTCCTGACGCGTGATGTAGTAGGGATCGACGTGTTTATGGGGGGTGGCAGAGAATGGTCGATGCATGGGGGCGTAATCAAAACTGATCTGCTGGCGCTGCGAGATCGCGCGTATAAGCTTATCAATCGTCGCGCGATGGGGCAGGTAGTCCGTCACGATATCGAGATTCAAATAGACATATGGCTTGCGAATCCAGGTATCGAAAGTCCGCTTTTGTTTTGATGGCAGCGTTGCAACCAGGCGTTCGATAAGCGAGAGGATCTCCTCCGCAAAGGGATTCTGCGGCGGCTGCGCTGGCAGTGGGAACTCTGATGGAGACGGTGTATATTTTGTGGGGTCCGCAAAGAGGGTGTGCAGCAAGGCCAGCGCCTCCAGCTCGTGCTCATTGAAATGAAACTGCGGGAAAGGACCGGAGGAGAGGCGATAAAACGTGGCGTTGTCTTTCCGCTGCTTCTCAACCTGGTACCCCACGCGCTCCAGAAACTGGAGGTCTCGCAGCAGCATCTTGCCCGCTCGCTGCGAAGAGAGGCTGACAGCACGATCGTCGTCATCATTGACTTGATAATACTCTCCCATGCGCCCAAAGATGTCCTGGCGTGTCAGGTCGTTAGCGCTCAGCAGGTGAAAGAGGCGAAACCTCCTTTCCGAGGGGTCGCGCCTGAAGCTGGATGCCTGTCCCACTTCATCTCCAGGAAGTTCTGGTTCACTGTCCTCATCAAACTCTTCGGATGTTTTGTCGGGCTGCTCAGGGTCCATACCATTATAGCTAGTAACCAAGCGCTATACTCCTTGGAATGTATGCACTTATAAATAAAAGCACGTTTATAGATAGGATGGTATTATAGCATATATCTATCTTGAGAGAGGCTGTTACACGCGTATGAGGACTTTTGTCTCATCAGTAGAAGCTCAATGAATGATGGGGATATGGTTCACAAACCTATCGAGCATTTCATAATATAATGGTATAGCTCAGAAATGCGCGCAATTCATGATGTAGGGGCGCGATTTATAAGCCCGTGGCGCTCCCATGCGTGGCGCTCCCATGCGTGGCGCTCCCATGCGTGGCGCTCCACGGGCCGATGGGCGTGGTGGATTGCGACACGGACGGGCTTATAAATCGCGCCCCTACATTTCGGGTGGAAATACATGTTGGGGGACAATACATGTTGGGGCCAATACATAAATGTCCTTCACGACACCCCCACCTCTTCCTGTTCCACTGGTTCCGTCAGCGTCCGCGCCTTGCCGCGTGTATTGACGATCAGCACGCCGACGATAACGACGATGCCGCCCGCGATCTCCAGCACTGTAGGGATCTCGCGTAGCCAGAGCCAGGAGATGAGCAGGGCCAGCAGGGGCGAGAGGTTCAGAAAGCTCGTCGCGGTCGAGGCCGGGATGCGCGAGAGAGTATATGACCAGGTGACGTAGGAGATGGCCGCCGGGAAGATGCCGAGATAGACGATGGCGAGCGTCGCAGAGAGCGGGGCGGTGGGCAGCTCGCGCAACAACTCGGGCGTGAAGACGAGCATAAATATTGTGCCGGTCCACATCATATACGTCGCCAGTTGCAGGCCCGAGTACCTGGGCATGAAGCGCTTCTGCATGATAAAGGCGATGCTTTCGGAGAACGAGGCCAGCACGACGAGCAGCGCGCCCGGCGTGAAGGTGAAGCCGCTGCTGCCGCCGAAGGAGATGATGGCTACGCCCAGAAAGCTCACAAGAATGCCCACGACTCCCAACCGGCTCAGGCGCTCCTGGAGAAAGAAGAATGCCAGCAGCGCTGTGAAGCAGGGCACGGTGGCGACCAGGAAGCTGGCGGTTCCGGCGGAGACGGTTTGCTCGCCGAAGGTCAGGCAGACCTGGTAGACGGTGATGCCAGCGAAGCCGAGCAGGAACATGGCGGGCAGGTCGCGCAAGGCGGGCAGGCGCATGCGCGTGATGGCCGCGTAGACGATCAGTCCGGCGCACGCTATAAGGAAGCGAAATAGGACGAGGGCTCCTGGTGAGAAGCCCTCTAAGCCCGCTCGAATGCCCGCGAAGGCCGAGGCCCACGGCAGCAGCGTAACGACAAGCGCCACGGCTGCCCGCGTATCGATCGAGGACGCGTTACCTGGCCCCGACTTCTTTGACCTCATTGCTATACTCTTTCAACAATTTGCGCACCTTCGGGTCGATGACAAGCTTACAGTAAGGCTGGTAACGGTTGTTGTCGTAATAATCCTGGTGATAGTCCTCGGCAACATAGAAGTTGGTGAAGGGGACGATCTCGGTCACGACGGGATTTTTGTAGGCGTGGGACTGCTCCAGCGCGGCCTTCGAGGCTTCGGCGAGACGCTTCTGCTCTTCGCTGGTATAGTAGATGCCGGAGCGATATTGCGTGCCAACGTCGTTCCCCTGGCGATTGAGCGTTGTTGGATCGTGCAGGTGCCAGAAGATCTCCAGCACTTTTTCGTAGGAGATGATGGCGGGATCATATGTAACCTGGATGGCCTCCGCCGCTCCTGTTCTGCCGGAGCAAACCTGCTGATACGAGGGATTTGCGACATCGGACGCCGCGTAGCCGGAGGCAACGGAGATGACGCCCTTGAGCCGCTTGAAGACGGCCTCTATACACCAGAAACATCCGCCCGCCAGGGTGACGGTCTCAGACTGTGCCATAATTGTACCTTTCCTATTCTTTGTGAAGCATTGGTTGTTTCTATAACTTTAGCATGTTTAACGATGACGTTCTCAATTGATTGAGGATGCTTTGGAGCTACCCGTTTCACCTATATCAACACGCCGCAGGGTCCGTTTTGTTCCTGGCAACACGGCAATTGTAATGTTAGAAACAGATCTTTAGCGACGTATATAAATCTATAATAATTGGATGTGTTTAGCGATGTGAAGGAATAGTGAGGATGATGAAGACAGCTCCACCTATGGGAGAAGCCAATGCGCGCAAACGCCGTCGCGCTATCATGTTGATGGCGCTGGTCCTGGTGTTGTTGCTTCTAATCGTCAGCTTTATAGGATCGCTTTTCTTCAAGGAATATACTAGCCATCTTGTATCGCCACCTCAAGTGGAGTGGCCGGACTATCTTCCGCTGCCAACGCTGGCTGTTGTGGGGCTGCTCGCGAGCCCTATGCTCCTCGTTCTTCTGGGCTTCTACGCGTTTACGCTCTACAACTCAACGCTACCCATACAGCGTATACCTCGCGATGAGGGCGCGGCTGAAGGCGCTTCGCCTGTTGCGCCGCGACCCGCGTACAGGCGCACCTCGGGATGCCTGACCGGATTGTTGGCGCTCGCCACCGTGCTGGGGCTGTGCGCGGATGGCATGCTGATCCAGACGCCACGCATTTACGATACGACGGGCACACTTTACCTGGACAGCGTGGCAATGGTCTCACCCCAGCAAGCCTGGGCCGTTGGCGATTTTTACCTGAACGCGGGCGGCTTCTACAGTGTCATTGAGCAGTATCACAACGGCCAGTGGACTCAGATGAGCAATCCGGCTAGAACTGATATCCTTCGTTCGCTCGCTATGCTACCGAATGGAGATGCCTGGGCGGTTGGCGATCAGGGAGTCATTCTGCAAGAGCACGATGGCAACTGGACGCGCGTTGCCAGTGGCATGTCCGACAATCTCGCCAGCGTGGCAATGATCTCGCCTGACGAAGGTTGGGCTGTCGGTGGAAGTTACTCGTATCCTATAGCGAGCAACAATGTATCTATGACTGCCGCGCTCGCCCCGCTTGTTGCTCAAGTGTATCCGTTTCCCGCACATCCGCGTGTAGTTCACGATTACACCTCATGTGCGCTTCTACATTATATAGGGAATAGCTGGACATCATTGTCCTGTCCCACCGAATCCCTTCTGGCAAGTGTGAGTGCCCTGGCGGATGGAGAGGCCTGGGCGGTCGGCGATCACGGCATAATTCTGCACGAGCAGAACGGCACCTGGACAAAGATGCTCAGTCCAACGCGCGCG
The DNA here is from genome assembly GCA_030854195.1 of Chloroflexota bacterium. Taxonomy (GTDB): domain Bacteria; phylum Chloroflexota; class Ktedonobacteria; order Ktedonobacterales; family Ktedonobacteraceae; genus JACDAE01. Next base: position 6,817 of record JALYTQ010000091.1, on the reverse strand, counting down.
GATCTGATGGGCGTGGCGATGGTCTCGCCGCGCGAAGGCTGGGCGGTTGGACAGGATAGCACCTTGCTCCACTTTACCGATGGACGCTGGACGATCTACCCTTTACCCGGCAAAAACTACCTGGATGCTATCACCATGCTGTCCCCCAACGAAGGCTGGATCGCGGGCGATAGTATGCTCCACTACTCAAATGGCAGATGGACGCAAGTGTCCGCGCCGATCAAGCAGGATAAAACACTCTTCGCTATCGCCGCACTCTCTCAGGGAGATCCCCAGGGCTGGAGTATGGGCTCCGATAATACTGTGCTGCAAGAGCGTCAGGGCGTGTGGAGCGCCGCGCCGCCAATGGGCTGATTGCGTGCATTTACTTTATCAATGTTGTATAGACCACGAGCCGCAGCGTTGTCTGATGGATCGCGGGTATCCAGGTGCCCGCGCAGGTGACGAGATTGAGGAAGCGCCCGCGCCTGTTATTGAAGATGGCCTGCACTGGAGCCTGGGCTGGCGTGTAGAAGGCGACCTTTGTCACGCGGAAACGCAGGCGCGGCTGCCCTGGTGAGTCATAAAACACCTGGTCGCCGGGTTGGAGCTGGCGCAGGTTCCAGAATACAGCGGGAAAGCCGCCGGGACGGTCCAGGTGCCCATCGATCACCGCGCTACCCTGTTCGCCGGGATAGGGACCGTTCATGTACCAGCCGACGTGCTCCCACGGCTCGTTCACCGGGACCGCCATTGCTCCACTGGCATTCGTATTGACCGGATCAACCACCGCGTTAACTTTGATGCGCGGAATAATAAGGTGATCGACAGCCGCTTGCAAGCTCAGAAGCCGCTCTATATCCTTCTGATTCGCAGGCGGGTTGTCGCTTGCATAGATGCTGGTTGCCAGGAAATTCAGTACGATGAGCGCAATCAGCGTCGCGCAGAGGAGTGCTATGTGGTATGCAAAGCGTTTTTTCGTCATAAAACCCTGTCCTGAATATACGGTCTCTGTACCCTTGCTGATGGAAGCCTTACCCCAATTCGGTTTGCTGGGACGCGATGGCGTTGCCGAGTGTGTGCGCCAAGGGCATCGGCTTGGTATTCTTCGGCCCTCAACACGCCTGCGCATCGAGGCGCCGGAGATTCTATCAGAGCAGTTGAACCCACTGCCAAAGGACGCCGTCCTCTGTTGGCAGCCTTGCTACTGCCACAAGAGTCCCTCCAAGAAATCGATGAGTTCTGAGATCGGTGTGCACCCTCAACGTGACCAGTGAGTCGCAGTCCTCATGCACCGGAGGCCGAGATCAAAGCCGCTGCCAGGATCGCCAAGACGACGTCGACGGCTCAGCCCAAGGCTGTGCCCATCAAAACTAAAGCTGTGAGAAGG
>JALYTQ010000091.1:0-5438 GCA_030854195.1 Chloroflexota bacterium | reverse complement strand
GGACGTGTCCCCTTCCGAGGTTGCTCTACGAACCATTCCTTATTAGTTGGAATCAATGGGGCTTGAGTTCGTTTTTTGCACTTTCTGTGTCATTCAAGGATAGCACACGTTTGCATTTTTGTTGCAAACGTTGTGTGACAGACTAGTACCATCGCTCCTCCATTTTTGCAACACAGCCCCCACCAGTGCAGAATCGGTCGACGCATTGGCTCAGGTGGGCTTTTTGATGTAGCCAGCGCGTCGACAGGCATGGTCAAGATTTCATCATGATTAATACCATTTTGAATGGTTCAATAGCCTTAAGAGCATGAGGACTGTTGGCCGGCATAAGTAACAGATCACCGGCTTTTAGCTCATGTTTTACCCCTGAAACAGTAATTTCTGCCTGACCATCGGTTATCATTACTAAAGCGTCATACGGTGTAGTATGTTCGCTTAAGCCCTGGTTTTTATCAAAAGCAAATAAAGTGACGCTGCCGGTTGATGTATGGAGAAGTTCACGACTCACAACAGAATCTTCTTGATAACTAAGAGAGCCGTTTACCGATCGCGGAGTCATGAATCTCTTGTTTGATGGTTGTTCCTGGTTCATGGTAGATTTCTCCATTTGACATGACTGAAGCACACAGAGAGTCAGGTCCTAACGCATACTGGAGGGCGCCCAACGTTGCCTTTGCGCCCGCCGCGAGTAGGAGTTCGCCGCACGAGCGCCAGCCGCGCGGGGCTCGTCTGCTCGCTGATGGGCAAGGTCACTGTCAGCACACCATTCCCATAGGTAACATTGGCACACGCAGCATCAACCGCGACCGGCAGTGCGAGTTCGCGGTGATAGACCCCAACGCTCCATTCATCAAGCAGGAGATTCTTGACCTCCTTGAGCATAGCGCGTAGGTCCCCATGGAGAATCAGGCGACCATCAGCCGTGACTTCGACCGTAATATTCTCGGGTTCCAGGCCAGCCATTGGCGCTGCAATCATCAAGCGCTCGTTGGTCCGGTAGACTTTGACAGGAATAGACTGCTGCTTCAACTGCTCTTGCATGCTCTTCACCTCTCGTCCCTTCGTCGTTTAGCCGCTCACCTGTTTTCACACGATCCGTAGTACTACAGCACCATTTAGCGTATGAGATGGCTTCTGGAGCGCATTCACCTCTTTGCTGTGATCTTTCTGGATCACGCCGCTTGCCTGCTGAAATCGGAGCGATTTCTCTTCCGAATTTAAATCGCAACGTGATCTATTATCCTGTCTAATGTAACACAAAAACCACCAGGTGGTCATGATTTATATCACAAATCAGTCACAATCAAGGCAGAGAAAATACTTGTTCCCGAACAGATGTCCCATGTAGCCAGCACAGCCACTTTACAAAACCGATTCCAGGTTTGGAATGAGGTGGCTGAGATCAAACGAGTTGGATAAGAAACGCACTTCCCAGATCTCCCGTTGCTCTCCAACACTTTTCCTCATTATAGCTCATCAATAATCTTTGCGCCTCCTGATAAGTTGACAATACCGGTAAAACCTGTTATTTCTTTATCCCGTACTTCTCGTAGAAAACAATTTCAGCAAGAGGTTTTCGATCATCTTCACTGTGAGATGCTGGTGGCACCTTTGGATACCCTAGTGCAAGACTTCCAAGAATACATTGATCGTTTGGAATATCCAAGAACTTTCGGGTAGTCATATCATCAACCGTCACCCAACCACCTCCTATTCCTAAATCCCAAGCAGCTAGCCACATATTTTGGAGTGCGCATACCCCAGAATAGATGTGTTGCTCGTGCTCCGATAGCCATTGGTCAATAGGATAGTTTTTATCGACTGTTACCACGATTATTACGTTAGCTTGTGCGAGATAACTTCCATGATGAGCCGTCGACGATAAATTTGTCATAGTCTCTTTTCGCCTGATAATAATAAAATGCCATGGCTGGGAGTTCAAAGGGCTTGGCGAAAATCGGCCAGCCTCTAGGATCTGTGATAATGTTCTATCAGGAATATCTTGATCGTTCCAACTCCGTACTGCTCGCCTTGTTTTTATTGTTTGGATTGTCTCCATAAATTCTCCTTTTAACAATGTCGTTAAGAAGCTTTCACAAGAATTTTATACTCCGTGACAGTAATCACTAGTTTACCACTTTGCGGCTCACGAGTAAACGGTAGGACTCCCTTGGGGTGTAGGAAATCGTTGTAGGCAAGCAAGGGAAAAAGGAGTATCCTCATCGCCTGATTACCGACGGCGAAGCCTCGCTGCTCGTCGACACCCTCTTCGACCTGCAGTTGACGGGGGAGATGTTGGAGACAATGCGCCACTCGGTGCACGCCGCCTCGCATATCGACATGGTGGTGAACACGCACGCCAACGGCGATCACTGTTACGGCAATCAACTGGTCGCCGACGCGCAGATTATCGCCTCCCAGAAGACCGCTGACGAGATGATTGAGGGCTTGCAGGCGGCGCAGATGGCGGCGCTGGTCAAGCGGGCACCGGTGCTGGGCCAGATCGGCGCGTATATTCTCCACGCCTTCGGCCCCTTCAATTTTGACAACATCACTCTGACGCCGCCCAGCAAGACCTTCGAGGGTCAGACGACCGTGCAGGTTGGCGGCAAGACCGTCCAGCTTATCGAGGTAGGCCCGGCGCACACGCGCGGCGATACACTGGCCTACCTACCCGCCGAGCGTGTGGTCTTCACCGGCGACATCCTCTTCATCGGCGGACACCCCATCATGTGGGCGGGTCCAACGAGCAACTGGCTGCGCGCCTGCGACCGCATTCTGGCAATGGACGTTGAGACCATCGTGCCCGGTCACGGTCCGATCACCGACAAGAAGGGCGTCGCCGAGGTCAAGGGCTACCTGCAATACGTCTATGACGAGGCGCGCAAACGCTATGAGGCAGGCATGCCCGCCTTTGAAGCGGCTAGAGATATTCCCATGGATCGCTACGCTTCGTGGTCGGACGGCGAGCGCATCGTCGTCAACGTCGCGACGATCTATCGCGAGCTGAGCGGAGACCAATCGCCGCCCGATATGGTTAGCCTGTTCGCGCAGATGGCCCCATTGGCAAAGGTATAGCATTGTCAATTCTGCCCTCTCGTGCTATAGTTGAGCCATCAGAAAAGGGCTGCGATACACTTTAGAGGGGATGCTATAACCAGAATATGAGGATTCTAATCATTCATGGACCCAACCTGAACATGCTTGGCAAGCGCGATCCGGCGAAGTACGGGACGCTCACGATGGACGATATCAACGACCAGTTGCGCAGGCTCGCCGCCGAACAGGACTGCGAGCTTACCTTTATGCAATCCAACCACGAGGGGGCGCTCATCGACTTCCTGCAATTGGAGACATCGCGTCAGGCCGATGGCGTCATCATCAATCCCGGCGCGCTCACTCGCTATGGCTACAGTCTCAGGCAGGCGTTTGTCGACCTGGGCAAGCCTGTGATCGAGGTCCACATGTCCGATATTCATAAGACAGGCGTCAACACGGCGGTCAACGTCTTCGACGGCGTGCGTATCGAGCAGGTAGTCGGTTTGAAGGAGCACAGTTACTACAAGGCGCTCACAACCCTGATCCAATATGTAATTTCAGTATCCTCTACCGGATCGAGCAAGGACAGGAACGCCAACCATCCCCAGTGAGGAAAGTATACCATGAAAACCTATCAGATGAAGTGGAAATGCACTAAGGACACAATGACAGTATGCAGCAGACATTTCTAAAAGTGAGGCGCAGTCGCGACCTGCGGGGCGAGGTGCATATGCCGCGCAGCAAGACACATTCTTTTCGCGCCCTCATCCTGGCCGCGCTGGCCGATGGCGTCTCCTACGTCCGCAATCCGAAGCTCAGCAGCGACTGGCATGAAGCGGTCAAGGCCATGCGCATGTACGGTGCGCGGATCGAAGAGGTCGAAAAGAACGTCTTCCGCGTCCAGGGAGTCGCGGGCCGCCTGCAGACGCCCGCAGACACTATCAACGTCAACAATTCGGGGACCATGCTCTTCTTCGTCGCGGGGGTGGCAGCCGCGTGTCCCGGCTGGTCGATTATCAGCGGCGACGAGTCCATTCGCACATTGAGGAAGATCTCGAAGAACCTCTTCGAGCCGTTGCAGGAGCTTGGCGTCGAGATCATCTCGACAAAGAACGATGGCATGGCTCCCCTTGTCATCAAGGGCAGGGTCGATGGTGGCATGGCCCATATGGATGGCATCGGCTGCCAACCCGTCTTTAGCGTCCTCATCGCCAGCGCGCTCTCCGAGCGGCCCGTGGAGCTTCTGGTCAGAAATCCTGGCGAGAAGGCTTACATTGAGCTGATGTTGTACTGGTTCCGCAAAGTGGGCATTCAGTACGAAAATGTCGCGAATAAGTACGAGCGCTACCTGTTTCCTGGCAACCGACCACCACGGGCATTCGACGCTGAGATTCCTTTCGAGTGGTCTGCGCCCGCGTATCCCCTGCTCGCAGCGGCCCTGACGCCCAATGCGAGGATAACTGTAAAGGGCATGGACTGGGACGATCCATACGGTGACAGGCAGGTCATCTCTATACTACAAAGCATGGGCGCTGATATCACTATTGATGGAAGCAGCTTAACCGCCAGAACGAGCGAGCTGCACGGCATTGAGGTGGACATGAACGATCTGCCGGACCAGGTACCCACGATCGCCATCGCGGGCTGCTTCGCTCAGGGAAAGACGATTATCAAGAACGCGCTCACCGCCCGCTGGAAGGAATGCGACCGCCTCGCTGCCGTGACCAGAGAGCTGACGAAAATGGGCGCGAAGGTGATTGAGAAGGAAGATGGGCTGATTATCGATCAGGACGGGAGCTGGCAGCTGCACGCCGCGCAGATCGACGGTTACTACGATCACCGCATGATTCTCTCCTTCGCGTTGGCGGGCATGCAGCTGGAAGGCGAGACGCTGATCTCCGACGCGCAGATGGTCGAGAAATCTTTCGAGCGCTTCATTCCCGATATGATCGAGGTTGGCGCGAACTTCGAGATCATTAAGTCATGAGGATTATTCTCATCGGCATGAAGGGTTGTGGCAAGTCAACACTCGGCAAGCGGCTGGCGCGGCGGCTAGCGCTTCCATTCATCGATTCCGATGCCGAGATCGAGCAGACGCACAGGCTGGAGCGCGGCGAAACGCTCCCCTTTCGCCAGATTTACGCGCGCTACGGGGCCGCGTACTTCCGCGCCCTGGATACGCGGATGTTGCAGCGCGTCGCCGAAGAGTACAGGGAGCGGGACTTCGTGCTGTCCTGCGGCGGGCAGACGCCTTTGCAGGAGGAGAACCAGGCCATACTCGCTCACCTGGGCACGGTCGTCTATTTACAGGTTGCGCGGCATGTGCTTTTACAGCGCATTCTTGCTCAGGGAGTTCCGGCCTCGTTTCCATATCCAGACGATGCGGCGCGCTCGCTCGA
>JALYTQ010000354.1 GCA_030854195.1 Chloroflexota bacterium | reverse complement strand
GTTGTGGCCAGTCCATTACTCGCACCAAACTCTTCTAACAGAATTGGCTTGTTCTGGCTTACCAGACGGACCTCGCTCAGGTAGTCCCGCGTATGCTTCTGAGGTGTCAAACCAGGGAGCATTGCCTGGTCAAAGCCATAGAGATGGGGCGATACGACATCTACTAGATTAATGAGCTTCGGGATATCTGCCGGATTTTCCCAGTCGAACTCTCCTGGATGGCCTGGAACCTGACTTTTCCAGCCACCAATCGTGATATAGGCCGACAGCGCGATCTGGCGAACGTATGTCGCCTCATTGCTCAAAGCAGCCATAACTTGTGGATCGCTCAGGTCCGGCTCGTTAGAAAGGTCTACCATCCAGAGTGCAGGCGCATGGGCCAGCCCGTAAGTTTCCAACAGCGTATGCGCCTGCTGACTGGCCGGATGCCCATTACCGTCCATCAAGAGTAAAATAATATTCATATGGTGATCTGCGGCTTCATCAAACACATAACGCCAGGAGGAATGGGAATACTCCTTTCCAGTCATCTCCCATTGTATGTCTGTGATACGTAGCGTGTTGATACCAAGCTGCGCAGCCAGATCAAAAAAATTGCCACCGTTGGTAGTCGTAATGCTATAGGGCGTGCCAGAGATCATTGCAGATATATCAGCGTTGACTCCACGAGCGGCAATAGCTAGACTAACTCGTTGCTGATTGGGAAGAACTCCACAACTACCACTACTGAGAGCCAGCAGCCCAAGGAGCACGACCAACAGCAAGGAGCTTTTTGCTCGTGCAAGCCAATAAGCCATCAAATTCCTCATTTACAGGGTACATCTGGAAATGGTTCAGAATACCAGATAAATTGGTAATCTATCTGAACCATTTGAGAACGGAACTTATTCTTGTTCTATCGACAGGGGAATGGTTGTCAGGCCTGTCAGGCTGCATCCCCGCTCTCGGATCGTAGAGACCTCCAGGTTAAAATGATGAAGCTTGTTGCGTAACGATGAGAGCGCTCGACGAATGGGTCTTACCTCCTGGGGCCATGAACCATTAGCAAGTGCGTCCTGCAGGCGCTGGTGACAATGCGCGATCGAGCTTGGTGTTGGATCGTTTGAGGCTATATATGCCAGGAGCACTGCATAAGGGCAATAGTGAGGAAATGAATGCAGCATTGGAACAAGAATGCGCATTTCATTGGCGCTGAATTGTTGCTCCATTATCTGTTTAGGCCCTTCACCAAGGAGAGAAAGCGTGCGCGTTCTCAAATTCAGTGCCAGTTTCTGCTCAGGAGCCAGCAGCCCTTCGATACGCAAGTGAACTACATTTATCTCAGTATTAGGACGATGTTGCTTTATCTCAATAGAGCGCGTTTTCTGCATAAAAACTCTCCCGCTTCCTGGTGAACAATGTATTACAACGCTATGGCGCTATAGGAGAAGATGCAGGATACATACAAATCCTCTACAGGAAAACAGAACGCAGACGAGACGGCACGTTTCCTCTAGAGGTAACAGATATCCCCCTGTAGTACATGGTAACATAGAAAAGTACTAATGTACAGTAAAGATCAAGGAAATAAATGCAAGGAGTGGAAAAAACTTTTATAAATTAGATAAAACTGCGTGAATGATTGAAATGGCTTTTTAAGCGACAAGAGAGCACCTCCTTTAAAGGGCGCGCATAGTATGACCACCTTTTCCGTTACTAAAGAACGTTGCTTCCAGTAATCATAACCCAAAAAGTCAGCTATCATTATGATTAAAAAGGGATTTGTGAAAGTGCCAACTTACCCGTAATCCATTCTATATTTTAAATTTAGAAAGACGATATTATGAATTTATGAAGAAATTATATGCTCTATATATTGGGAAATACTTTAGATGCAATTCCTTTGCTTGATCGCGCTTGCTGGGCCGGATGGTGGCTAGCACCATCCTTACTGTAGAGTTACCCCTGCACCTATCCCAAAGGATTAGTGTATAATGCTATGGGAGGAAAAACAGCGTCGAAGAAAGTACGGTGAGGTACGATGGAGTTCCTGCTGGCAGAAAAAGTGGCGGCCTCAGCCTGTATTGGCTTGCTGATTGGCCTTGAACGCGAGTGGGCGCATAAGGACGTGGGCGTCAGAAGTTTCGCGCTGGCTACCCTGCTGGGAACGCTCGCCTGGCTGCTCTCCCCAACCTTCGCGGCGATCGAAGTGGGCGTGGTGGGCGTGATTATCGTCCTGGTCAATGTCCATGCGTTGTTGAATCATCAGCCCCTGGAAGTGACGACCTCGTTGGCGCTGGCGGCAACCAATGTGCTGGGAGTGCTGGTTGGCGGTGGCTTCTTTTTCCTGGCCTTCGCGTGCGCGATTGTCGTGACCGCGCTGCTTTCCTGGAAAACTGAGATGGTGACGTTTACTAGCAGGCTGTCGGTGGCCGAGATTCGCGGCGGCCTGCTCATGGCGTTTATCTCGGCGGTGATCTATCCGCTGCTGCCGAGGGGCACGATTGATCCCTGGCACCTGATCAATCTACGCTCCATCTGGTTCACGGTCATCGTGGTATCGGCTTTGAGCTTTCTCAATTATGTGTTGTTGCGCCTCTACGGGACGAAGGGCATGCGCTACAGCGCCATCTTGGGTGGGCTGGTCAATAGCGCTGCCGTGTCTCTTTTGTTGGGACAACAGCTCAGAGGCGATCCCAACGCGCTTGAGGAGGTGGCTTCGAACTTCCTGTTGGCCGATCTTTCCATGCTTTTCCGCAATGGCGCGCTGGTGGCGATCTTTTCGTGGGCGGCGGGACCGGAGGCGGCTATTGCTATGCTGCTGGTCCTGGGTCCGATGATGCTCGTGGTGGCTATCCTCGCCTTTGTAAGCTTGCTGCATTCCGGCAAGAAAAACCTGCCATCTTCGCGCCCGCTCCCATTGCGCTCTCCGCTTGATCTGCGTTCTGTGCTGCGCTTTGCCGTATTATTTTTCTCCTTAACGATCTTGAGCGGCATCGGTGAACTCCTCTTTGGTGCGGTTGGCTTCTTGCTGGTAGTGGTGGTCGGCGCTTTAGCCAGCGCGGCCTCCTCGGCGGTCCTGGTCGGGACACACGTCCTGCAACATTCGATTACTCCTGGAGCAGCGGCCCTGGCTATCTTCTTTGCCTCGCTGGTGGGTCTGGTAGAGAATGTGGTGATTGTGACTACCGTTACGCACAACCGGGCGGCTGGCATACGCCTCTTGCTGCTCACGCTCCCCATCGTGCTTGTCGGTGGCGTGGCGCTGGGACTGAATCTGTTTTTTGGGTGGTAATGCTCTGTCAAAGATCATGTGGCCCCATCTCCCAACCAACCGACCTACGTAGGGACCAAAATAGACGGTATCAAGGTTGACAGAGCAGTAAACGCGCATTGATTTCCTCCCCAATAAATAAAAAGCACCTGCGCGGGAAAATCTCCTATCAGCGAACAAATTGCAATTGCGAAACACTTGCAATTAACCTCCTCCCTCTACTATACTCTCTGAGGAGGGTTTTTCCAACGAACCGCAGTACCCGACAACCAGCCGATCATCCGTCTTTTGTAGGAACAGAAAGAAGGAGATATATGTGGCCTTCTCTCTCAGTAGGTATCTCAGTAAGTTTGCGTGCTTTACGTACGAGGAGCATTCATGAGTAGTCAATTCAGCCTTTCCGCGCTCAAAATGGTCTTTAATGATAGTTCGAGCGATATTCGACGCAAAGTGATCGGTATTTACGTGCTGTTAATCGTGTTCAACCTTATCGCCTGGGGTGTCGCTTTTCTCGGATTCTCCGTTCAGTATCCAACGCTGCTGGGTGTTGCCCTCTTAGCCTACACCTTTGGCTTGCGCCACTCGGTCGACGCGGACCATATTTCCGCCATCGATAACGTCACGCGCAAGCTGATGCAAGAGAATAAACGTCCGGTGGCCGTTGGCTTCTTCTTCTCCCTGGGTCACTCTACGATTGTGGTTGGTCTGACGATTGGCATCGCCATTGCCGCGACCTTTGTGTCGACGGCGATTCCTGCCCTAAAGAACGCGGGCGGTTTGATTGGAACCTCGGTCTCCGCATTGTTCCTCTATCTGATCGCCATCATAAACCTGCTGGTGCTCTGGGAAATCTTCCAGACGTTCCGCAAAGTTCGGCGCGGGGAGGACTATAATGATCAAACCCTCGATGAGTTCCTGAACCAGCGCGGATTGATGGGTCGTTTCTTCCGTCCCCTGTTGCGCATGGTGGATACCAGTTGGAAAATGTACCCGGTCGGCTTGCTGTTCGGTTTGGGCTTCGATACGGCGACAGAAGTGGGACTGCTTGGGATTGCCGCCGCACAGGCAGGCAAGGGGCTTCCCATCATCTACATCTTGATCTTCCCGGCGCTCTTCACAGCTGGAATGTGCCTCATGGATACAACTGATGGCGTTTTGATGCTGGGCGCGTATGGCTGGGCCTTTGTGAAGCCGATCCGCAAACTGTACTATAATCTGAACATTACCCTGGTCTCCGTGCTGGTGGCGCTCGTGGTAGGCACCATCGAAGTGTTCTCGATTATCGCTATGGAGTTTAATCTGAGCGGAGGCATCTGGGACTCCCTGGGCAGCCTGGATTTCG
>JALYTQ010000353.1 GCA_030854195.1 Chloroflexota bacterium | reverse complement strand
CTACTGGCACTCGCACGAACCCATCTCTGGTGGCGTCTTCTACGACTGGGGCTCGCACTACCTGGATTGGATACTCAACCTCATTCCTGATCCCGTCGTCAGCGTGCGCGGCGTTGAGCATAAGCGCGTCTGGCACGACGTGACCAATGCCGACCAGTCCAGCGTCTCACTCCGCTTTGCAGGTGGGCAGGAGACGACCTTTATGCATTCGGACATTGCAGCCGCCCTCAAGCCCAAATGGTACATCCTGGGCGAGCGCGGAGCCATCGTTGGCAACTGGCGTCATGAATCTGTGAAGATGCGGAGCTGGTCCGGCGATCTGATCGAGGAGCGCCTGGCACCCTCCGAGGCGCTGCCAGAGCTTAGCGTCTACACGCGCGAGGGCGGCGACCTTGTACATGAACAGCGCCTCTCACTGCCGCCAATGCCAACCTACGCCTTTCACCGCAACCTCGCCAATCACCTGCACTCCGGCGAAGCGTTGGCCGTCACGCCCCAGCAGGCGCGCCGCAACATTGCCGTCATGGAGGCCGCGAAGTACTCCGCCGAACACAACGGCGAAACGGTATCGCTCATGTGTTAGTTAGAGCTATAATGACATATATGTATTAACATAAATGAAAGGGCAAGGATGCCAACCAATATGATGAATGAGATCTATTTTGCCTGTGGTTGCTTGTTATATACGCTCGCCACATGGATTTTTGCACCGCTTCCCCGCTTTCGGTAAACTGCTTACGTCTAATAGTTCTTTGCCTATATTGCACAAGGTACCTGTAGTGCCCTTGCATAAATTCGTGGTAATGAGGTAAAGTATTAAAGATACCTGAAAAGTGATAGGTGTGGCGTCCTGGTAATAACAGTCTTTTTACCAGAAGAGGAGGGCTCTGATGTCGGCAGCCGCAATCGAATTACCGTTATTTCCGCTCAACTTAGTACTTTTTCCTGGAACGGTGTCGCCCTTGCACATCTTCGAGATGCGCTATCGGCAGATGATCGTGGATTGCCAACGTGATGAAAAGCCCTTTGGTATTGTGCTTGCACGGCCCGAAAGCGAGCATCTCGACGAAAAGCCGTACTCCGTGGGAACGATGGTCGAGATACGCAACCTGGATCGCTTAGAGGATGGTCGTTATACGCTCATGGCGGTTGGCACAAAGCGTTTTCGCATCGTAAGCGAGCGGCGCGACAAACCCTACCTCTCCGGGCTGGTCGAACTGTACGAGGACGACGCGGAGCCGGAGCGCGCATGGCTGCCAGCTATGCAGCAGGCCCGTGACCTCTTTGGTGAATATCTGGGCATGCTGCTAGAGGCGTCCGAGGACAAAAATGTCGAGGCGCATCTGCCCGAGGAGGCAGAGGAGCTGTCGTATTTCATCGCCTACTTCCTGGACATCCAGGAGGAGCGCAAGCAGCAATTTCTAGAGCTCACATCGACGCGTCAACGTCTACAGGAGGAGGTTGCTATCCTGCGCCGTGAAGTTCCTTTTATGCGCCAGATCCTCTCCAAAAGCCTTTCCGAAGATCTTACCCGCTTGAACTGACAGGCGTCACTCCTCATCCTCTTCTTCGGAGAGGCTATACATGCCGGGTTCAAGCGTGGCAGGCGCGTACACCTCGCTCTCCTCGCCGTCGGGCGTGATAAGTCCCACGGTGAACGTATCCGAAACGAAGCCTTGCCGGGCGAGGGCGGAAAGCGCCGGAACCACGGTAGCGAGCGCCTGTTTGAACTGGTTGGGATCGATGCTGCTCCATTCCAGGCCGATCTCCGTTCCAGCATCATCGCTTGCTTGCGTATAGATCTCGACGCCGCAGGTATAGCGCCGTTCGTTTGCCTCTTCAAGAATAATCTTGGGTCGGAACGTCATATTGCCACTTCTGCTCCCCTTTTTTACCATAACCGGGCCAGCGGCTGCATTTAACTGCTGCACGACCTTGAACACTTCTGTAAATATCGCTTCGCCTGCCGCCTGATCGGCCAGCGGCTTTCTCGGAGTTGTCATTGCATATAGTTCCTTTCTATCTATCATACTCTCCCTATTTCATATCACATCCGTGCAAGTAGGGAGATGAGAATAAATTGCTATTAGGTCAGCAATTTTTACAAAATATTTACAAATTTCTGTCTATTTCGTGATACATATAGACTAGAGTAAGTATGGACTAGGCAATAAAATCATGGCGAAGGAAAATATGTGTGAATAAAATTAAGCTAACAGTTATCGCATTGGTTATTGTGGCCCTTATAGGGGTGGGATGTTCTCCTTTTGGTGGGTCAACGGGAACCACCCAGGCTACGCAGGGTCCGACCGCTACACCGCAACCACCGACGCCGACTCCGACGCCGGCACCTCCCTTTAAGCGCGCAAGCGGCCCAACTGATATCGCTATTCTTAATACATCTACAATAACCAGCCAGTTTTTGCCTGGCGCGACATTTATCCAGAATGATACCCATCTGACTGATCCTGGTGAACAATCGCAACTGGCGCATAGTGTTGGATATCTCAATGTATTCATTTATGGCTGGGGGACCGATGATCCGATGCCTAACGGTCCTGGTCAGTACGATTGGGCTTCTCTTGATCAGCAGGTCGGTATTATGCGGCATATCAGGGATCTCAGTGGGGGCAAGACGAAACTGATGATTAGCCTGTGTTGTGCTCCTGATTGGATGAAGAATAGTTCGGACATCAACGCAGCCCCCAATCCTGGAAATTTTGCCGCATTCGCCGAGCTCTCCAAGCAGGTTGTTGAACGGTACCCGGATATACAACAATACCAGGTCTGGAATGAGTTAAAAGGCTTTGATGTCACATCGGACTATATGCGTTTATATAACGATGTCTATGATGCCATTAAATCTGTACGTCCAAATTTGCTTATCGGGGGACCGTATAACGGGATCTCAATCGGCGAAATTCCAGATCCTGTTACCGCTCAATGGTTGAGTACCAGGCATGGAGGAAATTTCGTCGCGATCGATGGTGGCTTTGATTCCAACAACGCGTCGACCGATTTCAGTAATGCCCATTTTTATACCGACTTCGGAACCTGGCTCAGGCAGCAGCCTCATGATGGTGCTACCCTGCCCTTCGGTTGGGCGGAATGGTATCCTGGTACCTCTCAGCCCTGGAATGATGAGAGTCATTTCAACGCAACTATGGCCAATGCTATGATCTATACGCTCAAGAGTGGTGCGTCATACGCTTTAATGTGGGGAGTAGAGGGGGGAATAAGTGGAGAGTATAAAGAGGGCGATGGGCAGCAAGTGGGACTCATTGACAGTAATGGCCTGACGCCCTGGGGTAAAACCGTCAAGGACTTTCACGACTACTTTGGTCCAGGGACGGGGCTTCTTACCGTGAACAACCTGACGAACAAGGCGGTGACTGTGCTGGCCTCCAATAAGAAGACTATGGTGGTCAACCATCTCGGTACCAAACAAACCGTGGTGATCAATGGTTATGAGATTCCGTTGGCCCCGTACCAGGTGTTCATGATGAATACAATTCATACCTCGTGAGCAGATTTTTTCGCTTTGAAAAATGCCCCCTTTTTGAGAAAGGGGGCAGCGAGTTATAGAATGGTTGCTAGGCTTCTACCTTCTTACTATGGTGCGCTACGATCTCCTGCTGGACGTTTGCCGGTACCTCTTCGTACTGCGCAAACTCCATTGTGAAGGAGCCGCGTCCCTGTGTGATCGAGCGCAGGTCGGTGGCATAGTGCAGCATCTCCGCCTGTGGTACGGTCGCAGTGATGCGCTGCGTGCCGTCGCCCAGCGATTCCATGCCCAGCACGCGACCGCGTTTGGTATTGATATCGCTCATCACGTCGCCCATATGGTTCTCAGGCACCGTGATGGCGACGTTCATGATTGGCTCTAGCAGGACAGGATTGGCCAGCGGAACGGCCTCCTGCATACCCAGCGAGGCGGCGACTTCGAACGCCTGCGCCGAAGAGTCGACCGGGTGATACTTGCCATCGACCAGCGCGACCTTCACATAAACCATCGGATTGCCGGAGAGGAAGCCGCGCCTCAAAGATTCGCGCACGCCCTTCTCGACGCCGGGAATAAACTGACCGGGCACGACGCCTCCGACGATCTTATCCTCGAAGATGAAGTTCTCCTCGCTATCGCGTGGCAGCGGCTCGATCTCTAGCCAGACATCGCCGAACTGTCCGTGGCCGCCGCTCTGGCGCTTGTGGCGACCGTTGGCGCGTGCCTTCTTACGGATCGTCTCGCGGTAAGAGATACGCGGCTCGCGCGTCTCCAGGTCGACCGCGTACTTGCGTTTGATGCCCTCGACCACGATCTGCAGGTGCGCTTCACCCATGCCTGAAAGCAGGACCTCGGCGGTCTCGTGATCGCGTGAGACGTGCAGCGTCCGATCCTCCTGTACAATGCGTGTCAGGGCATTGCCCATCTTATCCAGGTCGGCCTGGCTCTTAGGAACCACCGCTACGGTATAGGCTGGGGCGGGAAAGTTAATCGGCGCAAGCTCTCTGCTGACATCCTTGCTACCGACCAGCGTATCGCCGGTGTGGCTGTTCGTCAGCTTGGTAGCGGCCCCAAAGTCGCCCGCGTGGATCTCAGTTGCAGTCTCCTGCAGC